>JAAKFX010000099.1 GCA_011064865.1 Candidatus Anoxychlamydiales bacterium | reverse complement strand
GAGCTAAGATATGCCTCTTCCAATGTCTCAATAACCCCTTCTTCTTTTGCCAGTGATGCTAAGACTAAAGCTGCTTGAACTTTTACATTTTTATCATCTTCTTTTAAAAGCTCTTTTATAATTGATATAGCTTGCTCATCGCCTTCTTTTAAAAGGGTAGCTGAAGCAAAGCCTGTGATACCCCAGCCTTTTTGTTTTAAAAATGTTTTAATAGCTTGAAGCGCCTGTTTTTCTTCAATAACAGCTAGCATTGATAATAACTGAAGTCTTGTCATTTGATCGACAGCTTCAGGATATCTCGGTATTTGATCTGTATGCCTAATATAGCTTGGATACAAAACTTGAAAAAGAGGATTTTTTTTCTCTTCGAACATCAATTTTTCATCACTTTCTAAAAAAGAAAATAAAGTACTAGAGGCCTCTTTTAAAAGTTTTCTCTCACCTATAAGTCCTAAAGCTACATTTGCTTTTACATAAATATCAAAATGTTTTTGCAAAATTTCTTTTTTTAGTCTTGTACATTTATTTGCAACTCTTGCCAAAACTGCTGCTGCAAATCTTGCATTTTCTGCATCTTCATATAAAAATTGTCTTAGAGTTTTTTCACCAAAACTATAATTTTTTAAAATAGCGATATAACAGCTTGTTATAGCAACTATAGGATCTGTATCTTTTACTGATTTTAAAATCAAATTTTTTAGATCCTTATTATTTATCTCATTTAAAAAATTTAAAGATATCGTATTTAAAGCAGCCACTCTTACATCAGCTAAAGGATCTTCAGCTAATTTTAAAACTAACTGTTTTGCCTCTTTTACATCGAAATAACTAGTTAGATCACAAGATAGTTTTCTAAGACCTGCTTTTGCAGATTTTGCTAATCTTTCAATCTCTTCAATATCTATACTATCTGTAATATTTACCAAAGCAGATGTTGCCATCTCTTTTTCTTCAAAAGTTGCCTTATCATCTGCAATAATCTCTTTTAGCTCATCTTTTCTCTCAAAAATCTTCATTCTACCAACAGCTTTTAAAACCTCTAATCTGACAAGCCAGAGTTTTTCATTTGCAAACAAGGTATTTACAGTCTCTTTTAAAGGCCTATCCATAAATGAGCTAGATAGTTGCAGAGCTACTGATCTAATTATAGCATTTGAGTCTCTCATAGAACTGTTCAAAATCTTAATAGCTCTCACATCTTGGGTTAGATGCACCCCTATCAAAGTCGTCAATCTCGTTATATATTGACTAGATTTAATAGCCTTTTTTAAAATAGCCCAGCTTATATTTTCTAAGGTATCATGGCTTAGATTCTTATAATCAGCCTCATTCAATTCTTTAAGCTCTTTTACAGCTTTCAGCTCTTCTCCATTTAATGCTAAACACTCTATGTACTTAAACTTCAACTTATTAGAAGATTTATACTTATCTAAGCTAGATTTAGCATCCTCTAGAGCCGATTCATAGTCCTCTAAAAGTATATGTGAATTTATTCTCTCGAGAAGGCTATTTTCGCCTCCAAAAACACAAGCTAATAATAATAAAGATATTACGAAAAATTTAAGCTTCATTTTATCTCACTTTTTAAATCACTATAACTCATATATCTACAAGCTCAAAGAAAAAATTTACAAAAGTTGAGGTAATAGTTGATTTTAGAAACATCAAAAAATAAATGAAGCTTTAGATCCGATGATAATATTATCGGATAATCCCACGCTCTTTCTTAGATAAATTCCTACACTTAATATCAATTAAATCATTTTAAACATAAGCTTTATTAATCCAACTCTCTATTGTTTTTAAATCATTTAAATCCAGTTATTTATCAGTTTATTTGCATTATCTGCCAATTATTTTAACTTATTAATAAATAATATTTTAAATTAATATAAATTAATTGACAAATTAAAAATTAAATGATATAATTATTAATAGTAATGACTTATAAATAATAACAAACATAAAAAAGGATAATAAAAATGACAAATTTAAATAAATTCTCATTTGATGCATCAAATTCTACACTTATTCATCAAAATGCTACGACAAAAATAAAAGTACTATCATCTCAAGATTCAACACTTTTCAAATTACAAAAAAAAGTAAGAATGCTGTTTGGTAAAACAGCAATAACTTTAAATGTTACCTATTTTAAAGGAACTTCCTTCGAAAAGAGAGAAATGACGTTTCTTGTAACAAAAGAAGCTGCTAATGATATAAGAGCTAGAATAGCAATGGACAGTATTTATGCAAAAAATGGTGAAGAATCTTTTCTTAGGTTTTCAGAAAATGAAAGGACTTTTGTACCATTTAATCCGGCATAATGTTAGTCTGCATACACCTAATTGACAAGCAAGCATTTAGTTTAAACCCTTCTTGATTTTATTTAAATCACTCACACTTAAGCAGTTATATCTATTCTCGTTTGATCTAGCTGCAAGCCATTAAGCATTAGTCATATATAAAATTAATTATTTTTTAATAAATATTGTAATTAACTCATTATAAATCAGTTAAAAAGACTAATAATCTTTAAAAATCTTGATAATTATTGAATAATATGTTATTATAATAATGAGGTTTAATATAACCAATTAATAACAAAGCCTCAGGAGAAAACAATGGGTGATAGAGTTTCCCCAAGAACACCAGATTCAGTTAGACCACTAGATATTGAGTATACTGATCGATACTTTGTAGTTAAAGGTAATGATCAAGTACAAGCTGCATGTTTTAGCACAATTGAAAAGTTATCTGATGATTCATTTATAAGAGCTTTTCAGGAGTTCTGGTTTGCCTTTGTTCAATTTTTTGGAGGTGAACAAGGAATCGATATATCGAAAGTCACTATGTTAAAACAAAATGGCCAAGATAAAGTTGCTTATTATAAAATAAATTTCGATCAATTTATGAATCAATACCTACTTTCAGATTCATCTACAAAAGCTTTATTTGAAATTGGTCAAAATAATAACTCTGGAGAGGTACATATTACAATAAATCCTCAATATTCTCCTGAATATCAATTAAAAAGAATTAATACTCGTATTGAAGGTATCAATAAAGAACTAAAAAAACTTGGTAGTTCTGAAACAATAGCTCCACTAGAGTTTCCAAAGGATATATTTGATCAAATATCAAATCCTGAGTTTCGTACACTATTTCAAGAAACTTTAAATGCCATTGAAACGAAATTAACGAGAGGTAAATATAAAGCAGATGTTAAAAATGCTTTTTGCAATTATTTTGAAATCAAAAGTCATCCAGATATTGCAGAAGCTCGAAAGAAATATGAAAAAGCACAAACTGAATTTGGAAAAAATCCTTCTACGGAAAATTTACGTAAATTCTCTATAGCAGCAAAAGAATCTGATGCAGTAATAAGAGGAATTCCTAAGTTTGATGAAGCTCTAAAACGATTCGTTTCTCTTACTAAAAGTGAAGATGAAATTGATAAATTATTTGATACATTGCATACACTCTCTGATTTACCTCAAATGCAATTACAATTTAGTAAGTTACAAGATCAAATGGAATTGTTAAGGAGTATAGTCGAGTGTGATAAAACAGTTACTACACTTCAATTTGAAAGTGATATTATAGATAGAGCTCCTCCTCGTTATTGGGAAAATAAAATTGCAAAAAACTTGGAAGAAAAACATAGACTTTTAGAGGAATTATCAACATTAATATACGATCTTCCTACTGCTAAAACAGATTTAGAATTAATGAGTAATCCTGAAGCTTTAAAAACAGAAGGTAGAGCTCTAGTGGAAAGATTAGAAGAAATAGAACAATTAATTCCTTCGCAATTAGATGAATTTGCGGAACTTCAATTTTCAGAATTACAAGAGGAACAAGAAGAGCTAAATGAGACTATAGAGAGACTAAAAAGTGCATTATTGAATCCAGTAGTTAGATCTGATTTACACTCACAATATTTCAATAAAGTTCGAAAATTAGAAGCTCAAATAGCATCAATACGTGAAAAAAAGGATGAAATTGATAGTAATTTAGAATATTATTCTGAAAAATTAGATTCTGCTAGTGAAAATCTAAATGTTATGTCTGCTGACGAATTTCAAAAATTGACTCAAGAAAACAGTCATATTCTTGAGAGTCTAAAAAATGCTGAAAAAGAAGAGCGTGAAATGGAACAGAATGAAGTACAAGAATTAAAAAAACTTATTGAAGAGATTAAAGGGTTTGAAAAAAATAACAAAGATCTTTTTGCTCCTATTATAGATGGCATTAAAAGAATAGTTCAAAATCAGCAAGACAAATTAAACGAATTAGCATTCAAACAAACTGAACAGGCTTAATAAATTCTATCCCATCTCTAAAAGATCTCTACCACCGAGTAGATGAAAGTGAAGATGGAATATAGTTTGACCAGAGGGTGCGCCTACATTAGTAAGCAGGCGATACCCTTTTTCTATTTTAAAGTCTTTGGCTAATTTCTGAGCAATTTCAATCATCCTACCAATTATAGGTAAGTCCTCTTTTTCTATCTTTTGAAAAGAGGGAATTACTTTTTTTGAGATTATGAGAAGATGAATAGGGGCTTTAGGGAACTTATCTTTGATAGCTATTACAAGATCATCTTCATAGAGTATTTCAGAGGGAATCTCTTTATTTATTATTTTCTCAAAGATCGTTGCCATAATCAACACCTGCTTTATTTAAAACGTATTTTAAGGCTTTTAGAGCATCCTCTTTGGTCTCCCAGATGGAAATGAACCTACCTTTATGACAGAAGATTGCGCCGGGTATTTTAGAGACTTTTTTAAGATCATTGTTGTGAAGCCCTGCCCATTCGAATGGGAGAGGCAGTCTTATTTTCATACGACTGTTGGAGTCTGGGGGAATACCCCTTAGCTTCCAATGACCTTGGGTCGGCATAACTACGAATAGGGCTCTATGAGACTCACCACCGAGCTCAAAAAAGGCATCCATCCAAGGGATGGAATCTTCAAAAAGAAGATACTTTTTTTGTACATCCATAACTTTTTTGACTTTACTGGAGCATTTCTGAGCGTAAAAAAAGCGATCTTGCATTCTTTTAAGATGTGAGTAGGTAAAATCGACAGCTTTTAAAAAGGCAGCTAATCTCTCTTTGGAAGAGGCATTATAATCTATGGGAATAAAATTTGCGATGATTTGAGAAAAGGAATAACCTTTGCCTTCAGTTTTACCGATATCGTGAGCATCTACATTTTTAATCAGTGAGTGATTGAGGCTATCAAATAGTTTTTGATCCATAAGACCTTGATTTTTTAGATAAAGAAGAACCATACCAGCGCTTGCAAGCTCACCATTATAGTCTTTTTGATGGTGATCAAATCTTTTATGTTTGGGGCTATATATTCCACCTACATCACAGACATATTCACATTGCTCTAAAGTTGTATGATCTCTAGATCTATGTATTTTATCTCTATCGATTAGCTCATAAAGAAGAAGCATCGCACATGCGCAAACTTCATCGGCATGAAAAGATCCATCATGCGTACCAAAGCTTTTCTTAATAATTTTATTTTCCATAATAAACTCAATTTGATTAGTTTATAATCTTGACAGTTTTACCACAAGAAATTAGCGTTAAAATTATCTTTTTAATAAGATAAGATAAAAGGTTTAATTTATGAAAAATTATTTAATTTCATCACATTTTGATTTGATAACTGAAGATGGATATATTGTAGATGTAAAAAAAGAAAATTCTAACTCTGTAATAGCTACTGTAAAAATAGAGAATATATCTGAAGCTTTTTTAGGATTTCAAACAGATGAAAAAAATATTTTTTTTAATTTAAAAAGTACTCTAGCTCAAATAGGTGTTGATACAAAAAAAAGAAATTTATCTTTAAATTTAAAAAAAAGAGAGGCTGAAGT
>JAAKFX010000098.1 GCA_011064865.1 Candidatus Anoxychlamydiales bacterium | reverse complement strand
AACAGAACTGTTTCTTCATCTTTTGCAAAAACATCAATCATTCCACCATCGTTATTTACGCTCGTAGCGGATAAAAGAGCTTTTTGAACTTCGATTATTCTATCAGAATTTATCTGTATTGTTCCGCCAACTCCATTTATACTATCAGCTTTTAAACTAGCTCCATTACAAAGTCTTGCGATATTTATATCTATTAGTCCTGCTACATCTGCAGATACATCTATTTCACCTGTTATAAAACAAGCTTTTTGAGGATTATCATTTGTTATCGTAATAGTCCCACCTATCGCTTTGCAAATTCCATTTAGCTCCATTCTATCTACGCTATTTATATCAATTGAGCCTTGAGGTTTGGATTCTATTGAAGCAGTTGTATCCGTCTCTATTTGATGAGCTACTATATTAATATTATCTTGTTTAATACATTTAGAGATTTTTACTTTTCCACCAACAGCTGAAAGATAAAATCTTCCTTCTTCTTGCTCAAGCTCAGGCTGTTCAAGCTTAGGTTGTTTCATATCGCCATCTAAATTAATAGCGTAGCTATATGGATTACCATCAGCTTTAATTTCATGTTTTATAGCTTCGATTAATTTTGTATTTGTAAATCCAGTAGCATCGGTAGTTTTTGTTTTGATTAATATATTATCATTGCCACCACTTTGCAGAAAAATCTCTTCTCCAATTCCTACATTAAAAGAGCCATCAACTTGAATATCCCCATGATTTTCAATAGTTTTACCAAATATTGTAACATCACCATTTTTTGTTTTTATCGTTCCATAATTTATTATTGAACCAGCTCCAGGCGAGACAAATCTTAAATTATTACTTAAAAAATCTGTATCAGATATATTTAGAGTTGCTGCTAAAAAAGAAGCTGTATCTACTACAGCATTTTCTCCAATAATAACGCCGTTTGGATTGATTAAAAAAAGCTTTCCATTAGCTTTTAGATTTCCTAGAATTTCACTAATAGATGCTGATGTTACTCGATTCAATACTGCAGCTTGAGAGCTCGGCTGTACAAAGTTTATAATCTCATTTACATCTATTGAAAAATTTTCCCAATTTATTATTGCCTTATCTGAAACGTTAAAATTAATTTCATTTGCAGATATATTATCTGTAATCATTGTTCCAGAAACAATAGTTGGATTTGTTGGAACAGAAAATGCTTTTAAAATTACAAAAACACACAATATAGTAAGCTTAATAATATACTTCATATTTTTGTATATATATAAGTGATATTATAACATCAAATATATTTTGATAATAAAAACATTGTCTAATATAAAATATATAAATATTTAATTATTAAAATATTATGTTAAAAAAAACACACTGTTTTTAACTACATTCACTTTAATTATCTATATCAATTTTTCTTTGTTTATTTTTTATACTTTGTTATAGTTTCCTTATTCAAATTTTTGAAAGCATAACCAGGATAAAAAATTATGAATTTTGATCTCAGTAATATAGGCCAGTCTTATATGACTATAGAAGAAAAACTTTTCTATCCAATGTATAACAATTTACATAAAGCTTCTCAAAACAATTTTCAGATTCGTTATATTGCACCTTTAATTGGTGCTGCAGATGGTTTAATTAGTCTTGCTCAAGCAGTTGCTACAATTGGAGAAGCTACAATCAAAGGTCCAATAAATATTTTTGGTGGTCTCGCTCAAGCAGTTGCTGCAATTGGAGATGAAGGTTCAATAAATATTTTTGGATCTTTTGTCTTCAATTCTTGTAATTATAACAAAGGATTTTTTCAAATCATATTTCAAGTTCCTGCAATAGGTCTAACCGCTATTTTAAGTATTCCTATTAGAATAATTAAAATAACAATAGGCTTTTTTAATAATCCTGAGCAATTATGTGCAGATCAAAGCGATCTTATAAGTTCTAAATTGAAAAATAAGATATTAGAAAAATCTGCTAATAGTCTTCCATAAATAGCTATTTTCTCTTCTAAATCATCAATTTTCTGAAGTGTTAAATATCCTTATTATAATGAATTTCCAGCTATAAAACCCGTTGTCCATGCATTTTGAAAATTATAACCACCTGTAATACCATCAACATTTAGAAGCTCTCCAACAAAATACAAATTTTCACATCTTTTGCTCTGCATATCCTTGAAATTAACCTCTTTTAAATTAATTCCTCCGCAAGAGACAAATTCACTTTTATTTGTACTTTTAGAAATTATTGAATACTCATCCAAGCATAGCTTTTCAACAAGTTTTAAAAAATTTTTATTAGAAACATCTTTAATAGGAGAGATAAATATATTTCCAAAAGAATTTAGAAAAAAAGCCCAAAGCTTATGAGGGAACTGAAAAGGATTGATTTTCAAAAGTAACTGTTTAGAGTATTGATTTTTAGCTTTAAGTAGAGATTGCATAATTTGATCTTTAGAAAAATTATTAAGCCAATTAATTGATAATATAGCTTGGTAATTTTTCTCATGAAGATATGGAGCTGCAAAAGACGATAAAGTAATAATAGCAGGACCGCTAAAACCTTCATGAGTTATCAAAATAGGACCTTCTTGGGTATATGAACTATTTTTTAAAGATACCCTCACAAATTTTTGAGATAAGCCAGAGAGTTTCAAAATATCTGAACCTTTTATTTTAAAAGAAAAAAGAGATGGTATAAAAGGATCAATGCTATGGCCCAAAAGTTTAGCATATTTTACTCCATCGCGGCAACTTCCTGTAGCTAAGATAACTTTTTTTGAAACAATTGTTTCTTGATTATTCAGAACAATTTCAAAAAAATCTCTCTTTTTAAAAATACTTACGATATTTTGATTGCATTTGACTTGAACATTTTTGTTTTTTATTTCCTTTAAAAAACAGTCTATAATAGTTTGAGAAGAATCACTTGAAGGAAAGACTTTTTTATCCTTCTCAACTTTTAAACTAATCCCTCTTGTCTTGAGCCATTTCATCATATCAAGAGGCTGAAACTGACTAAAAGCTGAAATAAGCTCCTTATTTCCTCTTGGATAATTTAAACAAAGCTCTTTAGGATCAAAAGTAGCATTGGTGACATTACATCTGCCTCCTCCTGAAATCTTTATTTTAGAGAGTATCGATTTACTTTTTTCTAAAACAATGACTTTAGCTTTTTTATTAACATTTTTAGCTTGCAGGGCAGCAAAAATACCACTAGGGCCACCGCCAATAACTATTACATCATACATTTTTTCTTGAATTTTAATGAATTATTTCAATTAATAGTAAATAATGATATTATATATTATAATAATAATCGCATTATTACTAACAATTAAGATCTCTATAATCAAAATATACTATACTTTTGATTGTAGAGCTTTAATATTTAAGACTTTATATAATAAGGAAAACCAATGTTTAAACCAGAAAAAATTAGAAATATAGCCATTATAGCTCATATTGATCATGGAAAAACGACTCTATTAGACAGTTTGCTCAAACAATCTGAGATATTTCATGATAATGCAAAAATACCAGAGCGAATAATGGACAATTATGATCAAGAAAAAGAAAGAGGCATAACAATTTTTTCTAAGCATACATCTATCTTTTTTGAAGATTTTAAAATAAATATTATAGACACTCCTGGACACGCAGATTTTGCTGGTGAAGTTGAAAGAATCTTAGGAATGGTTGATTCTGTATTACTTTTAATTGATGCTAAAGAAGGGCCAATGCCTCAGACTAGATTTGTTTTAATGAAATCTCTGCAAATGGGTATCTGCCCTATAGTAGTGCTTAATAAAATTGATCGTCCTCACGCTGATCCTGAAAGAGTACTTAATGAAGTCTTTGATCTTTTTGTTGAGCTAAATGCAAGCGATAAACAATTAGATTTCTCCTATTGCTATGCAAGTGGTCTTACTGGTTATGCAATGATGGATCTTAATGATGAAAAAAAGGATATGAACCCTCTTTTTAAACTTATTATAAAAAGTGAGCCTAAAGAAATTGGTGATATAGATAGTCCTTTTCTAATGCAAGTAGCTACAATTGAATATGATGATTATGTTGGTAGACAAGCTTGTGGAAGAATACTAAATGGAAAAATTCAAAAAAATCAAATTATTAACCATACAAATCAAAATGGATGTAAAAGTTTTAAAATTCAAAGGATCGAAAATCATCATGGCCTAAATAAGGTAGAAATGGAAGAAGCCGGCGTTGGAGATATTGTGATAATATCTGGATGTGAAGATGTTACAATTGGAGATACGCTTTCTCATAAAGAAAATAAACTAACCCTTCCTCCTATAGTTATAGCAGAACCGACTCTATCGATTGATATAATGGTCAACTCTGGACCTTTAGCTGGAAAAGATGGGAAAAATCTTACCATAAATAAAATTAGAGAAAGACTACTAAAAGAAAAAAAATCAAATGTTACTCTAAAAATAGAGATATCTGAAGGCGCTATTGATAAAATTACAGTATCTGGTAGAGGAGAGCTACATCTAGCTGTTTTATTAGAAGCTTTAAGAAGAGAAAACTTTGAATTTTTAGTATCAAAACCCCAAGTAATTATCAAAGAAATCGACAATCAAAAATGCGAACCTATAGAAGAAGCTCATATTGAAGTACCTAATGAATTTTCTGGAGTTATAATACAAGAGCTTGGCATCCGTAGAGGTGAAATAAAATCTCTTGTTACCAATGATCAAGACATCACAAAAATGGACTTTTTAATTCCAACAAGAGGGTTAATGGGATGTCATAGTGAATTTCTAACCCTTACTAAAGGACTTATAATAATGAGCTCTATTTTTGATCATTACACTCCTCTAAAAGGATCAATACCCGGAAGAAAAAGAGGCGTGCTTGTCTCTTTATGTGCAGGTGATACCAATGGATATGCTTGTTTTGGATTGCAAAAAAGAGCTGTTTTATTTGTAAAACCAACAGATAAGGTATATGAAGGCATGATAGTTGGAGAAAATAGCAAAGAAAACGATTTAGTTGTCAATGCTGTGAAAGGAAAACAATTAAGTAATATGCGAGCATCTGGAAAAGATGAAAGTATTATCCTCACACCCTCTAGATCTTTCACATTAGAAGAGGCTATTAGTTATATTGAAGATGATGAGCTCATTGAAATAACACCTAAACACATTCGTCTTAGAAAAAAACATTTAAGTGAAGTAGATCGAAAAAGAGCTAGCCGAGCATCTACTGCAAATACAATTTAAAATCTCTGCCCAAAAACGCTATCTATTTTTGTACATGCATTAACTCAATTTGTAGGTCGTCTTTATGAATTAAAACAACTGAAAAATCTTACACGAAAAAATACATCTTTTCCGGTATAGAAAGATTAGCGAACGGTCTTATAACCACCTAAAACTCCACCCTTCGATAATACAACCTGCCAAAGTTGGATATTCCTTGCTCGAAAAGCTCCTGCACAAGATAGAAGATAGTATTTCCACATTCTATAGAAATGAAGAGGATAGTTTTTTTTAATCTTATCCCAATTATTATCAAAGTTCTTAAACCATGCCATTAAAGTCTTGTCATAATCTACACTAAAATTATGCCAATCTTCCATAATAAATAGACCTTCTATTGATTTTCCAATCTGAGCAACTGAAGGAAGTTGCCCTCCTCTAAAGATATATTTATCAACCCAAGGATCTCCTGTTACAGTTGAGCGATTTCCTCCAATTGTATGGAGCATAACCATTCCTTTATCATTTAAGCATTTATGAACCACTTCCATAAAGTGTCGATGATTTTTTTCTCCTACATGTTCAAACATACCAATCTCAACGATTCGATCAAATTTCTCATTCAAATCTCTATAATCCTGCACACGAATTTCAACAGGAAGATTTTTACATGCCTCTTTAGCATAAGCTGCTTGATTTTCAGAAAGAGTAATAGCAACTACATTTACTCCATATTGC
>JAAKFX010000097.1 GCA_011064865.1 Candidatus Anoxychlamydiales bacterium | reverse complement strand
ATTATTTTTTCTTCCTATCTATTCTTATATTTATTTCTTTTAATCTATTTTTTCCAGAAAATCTTTCATTAATTTATTTTTTTTAGATATTGCTCATCTGTATCTTAAAATATTTTCTCAATTTTTATCCAAAAATTATCTCGCTTTTTCAACTTCACTTTCAAAAACATTTTGAGCTCCATCGATTAAATAGGATGCTAAATTTTCATCACCTGAATAATTTAACTCTACTTGCATTTCTCCATCTTGCGATGGCTGTGAACATGTTATAAGCACATAACATGCATTGTTTTTTTTCAGATTTTTTTTAATATTATTTAAATAAAAATCTTTTTTCTTTTTCTTTATTTTTATAGCTGCTTTCACCTACAAGCTCTTTTTTGATAAACTATAATACATTTCATGACATATCCCCAAATATTATGCAAATACTTTTCAATGTTTTACTTTTTAAAAAAATTTGTAAGTTATCTATTTTAAATCAAAAAAAGCAGAAAATAAAAAAAATATTTTATCATTTTTTTTCTGCTTTTGACATCTTGACTAACTATCTTTTTATGCTTACAATATTTACAAAAACTAAAGGCGTTTTATGAATTTTATTAAAAGAATTTTTCTATTTGTTTTAATAAATCTACTTGTCGTTTTAACGATTACTACCCTACTCAGCGTATTTAATGTGAGTCCGTATCTCAATGCTCATGGATTAAATATAAATAGCTTAGCTATCTTTTGTCTTTTATGGGGATTCACAGGCGCTTTTATCTCACTTTTCTTATCAAAAAGCCTCGCTAAATGGATGATGGGCGTTGAAATAATCGAAGAGAGCTCTAATAGTGAGAGTTTAAAATTTGTTTTTGACAGCGTTAAAAAAATAGCTCTAGAGGCTGGTTTAGATGATATGCCAGAGGTTGGTGTTTATAAATCTGAAGAGATAAATGCTTTTGCGACAGGTCCTAGTAAAAAAAGATCTTTAATTGCGCTATCATCAGGCCTTATAAACCGCATGTCAAAAGATGAAATCGAAGCGATAATCGGTCATGAAATATCTCACATCACAAATGGTGATATGATTACGATGACCCTTCTTCAAGGGGTTATTAATGCTTTTGTAATGTTTTTAGCGAGAGTTTTAGCTTTTGCACTATCTTCTAACAAAAAAAACAGATCCTCATATGGTTCTGGACACTACTTTTTTGTATATATCTTTCAAATCCTTTTTATGATTTTGGGCTCCTTAGTAGTTGCTTTTTTCTCAAGGAAAAGAGAGTTTAGAGCAGATGAAAACTCAGCAAATCTTTTAGGAAAAGAAAAAATGATAAAAGCTCTAAACACTTTAAAATCTGTCTATGACATTAAAGATTTAAAAAAAGAAAAACTAGCCTTTCAAGCTCTAAAAATATCTAATAACTCTAAAAGAGGACTTTTAAATCTATTCTCTACACACCCCGCTTTAGATGATAGAATTCAAAGACTTAAAGATCTATGAGACCCAAAGTTGTAGCTGTAGGTCTCTCTGGTGGAGTAGACTCTTCTGTTAGCGCTTATCTTTTAAAAGCACAAGGCTATAAAGTCTTTGGTCTTTTCATGAAAAACTGGCAAGATGAAGATTCAGATTGCAATGCAAAAAAAGATCTTCAAGATGTTGAAAAAGTCTGTGAAACTCTTGATATTGAATATCACACAATAAACTTTGAAAAGCAGTATTTTGATAATGTCTTTTCCAAATGTTTAGAAGATTTTAAAAAAGGGATTACTCCTAATCCCGATATTTTATGCAATAAAGAGATCAAATTTAATCTCTTTTTAAAAAAAGCCCTGGGGCTTGGAGCTGATTTTTTAGCAACCGGTCACTACGTACAAAAAGAGTTAATAAACAATGAGTTTTATCTTTTAAAAGGCTCTGATCCAAACAAAGATCAAAGCTATTTTTTATATACCTTAAAATCTTCAATTCTCAAAAAAGTCCTTTTCCCAATAGGTCATCTTACAAAAAAGAGAGTTAGACAAATCGCTAAAGAGCAAAATCTAGTAAATCACGCAAAAAAAGATTCAACAGGGATCTGCTTTATAGGGAAGAGAAAATTCTCCGAGTTTCTATCTAAATTCATCCAATATCAACCAGGCGATATTCAATCTACAGATGGTGAAATTATTCAAAAGCATCAAGGACTTAGCTTTTATACTATAGGTCAAAGAAAAGGTCTAAAAATAGGCGGAAAAGGCGATGCTTGGTATGTAGCTGATAAAGATCTAAAAACTAATACTCTAACAGTTGCCCAAGGCAAAAATCACCCATCTTTATTTGCCTCAAAGTTAATAGCTTATAAAATCAGCTGGGTTGTAGATGGTTTTTCAATTAATACTCCATATATTTGCTCAGCTAAAATCAGATATAGACAAGCAGATACCCCCTGCACTATTGAAAAGATAGAAAATGATCATATTACAGTCTCATTTGAAAACCCTCAAAGAGCCATAACTAAAGGTCAATCTATCGTCTTTTATAAAGATAATATCTGCCTCGGCGGAGCTGTCATTTTAGATATTTTCAAATAAAATAGATTCTTTAAGTCCCTAACAATGTAAAGCTTATGAAAAAGGGAAGGATTTCTTCTTTTTTAGATTAATTGTTAATATTCATTGATATTCAATAACTTATGTTTTGCGCAAGTTGCTTATAATCAGCTGATTACATCTTAATTAAAATTTTAATTATATTGTAATTATAATTTTAATTACATATCTTGAATTAATTAATATAGTTATTGACTTTAATAGTTAATTAATATAAAATATTTACATAATCTTAATGATATTAAAAATATTTTTAATTAATTAAAAACCCTATAATAAGGAGATATAAAAATGAGCTCAACAACACCAACAACTGCAACACCAAGACCTGCCGGTTTTTCCTCTGATTTTCCCCTGCCTTCTTTTGGTAAAATAGAATTTGTACCATCCAATCATCCCGCTCTAAGAGCATCGACTACATTAAAATTAGGAGATCTTCCACTTGAAATACTTACATTAATTGCTGGTAAATTTTTCCCAAACGATTATAAAAGTTTTGGAGCATTTAAATGTACTGCAAGAAAAATGAACGCAGCGGCAAACTTATTATTTGAAAATCAAAAACCTAGAAATGAAAGAAAGCTTGTAGAACAAGCCGATCGAGCAAGCAAACGAAAAAGAGAAGAAAACCTACAAGCTTATCGAGATGCACAGAGACCTACAAGAAGAATTGCTTTTGCTGATCGTATTCAATAATCTTTAAAATTTATTAATGGACGCATTTTTTAGAGATAAAGATGCGTCTTTTTTTTATTTAAATTTCTTCAATTTTACTCATATTATCTAACTTTTGAAGTTTTTCATCTTTCATAAGATAGATGTTAAATGGTTTAATTTCAGTTGATAAATTTTTAAGATTTTTATTGTGCAATATGATAAAGCCGATTTCATTTAAAGAGGCTAAAAGATCTACAAAATGATCGTTAGGATTTTGATCTAAAATATAGATAATAACATCATTTTTGATTTTGGATAATTTTTTTATAGCTTGAAAAATTGAAGGATTTAAAGAGTTTGAGTTTTTCAAACAAAGAAGAGAAACTTTTTTATTTTCAATGACTTTTTTCAAAGCAAATAGATGAGAAAAATCAAAGATTTTATTGCCTACATCATATTCTAATAGTCTTTTTGCAAAATCGCTTAAGTTAATTTGAGCGCAACCGATATGCTCAATGGCAATAGATGCTGCAATATTACAAAGAGCGCAAGAGTTATCTAAGCTAAGATTATTCGCTATACAGATGCATAACATCGCTAAAACGGTATCTCCAGCGCCTGTTACATCTTTTACTTCTTTGGATCTAGCTTTAAAATCTTGCCTTTCATTTTTTGAAAAAAGAGAGATTCCATCTTTTGATCTTGTAATTAAAAGATGATCAACTTTTGTCTTTTTTAATAAAAGTTGAGCGGCTTTATCTAAGGGTTCTGATTCTTGTAGATTAGCAGCTACATATGCTTCTTTAAGGTTTGGTTTTAAAATAGTGGCTGATTTATATTTTTTAAAATCGCTACCTTTAGGATCAATAATCGTTGGGATATCTTTTTCTTTTGCTTTTTTTATAATAGTTTTAATTAGTTTTTTAGATAAAAACCCTTTTCCATAATCAGAGATTGCAACAACTTTGACAGTTTTTAGAAGTGAGGGTAAAATTTCTAAAATTTCATCTTCTAGAGATTTTGAAATATCTAAAAGCTTTTCAAAATCAACTCTAAGTAGCTGTTGAGACTCTGCTATAAATCTATTTTTCACAGAGGTTTTATAATCTTTTTGAGTAACGAGATAATCTACATTTGCGCCTTTATCTTTTAGAAGCTTTTTTAAAACAGCGCCATCATCATCTTTTCCTATTCTTCCAATTAAAGTTACATCAGAGCCTAACGATAGAAGATTTAAAGCAACATTTCCCGCCCCTCCGGGCTTAAAATCTTGATCAATAACTTTTAAAATAGAGACAGGCGCTTCTGGGGATATTCTATTGATTTCTCCATAGGTATAACGATCTAACATAAAATCGCCAATAACTAAAATATGAGCTTTTTGAAGTTTTGAAAAGGTTCCTGTTAATTTTACCATCTTTCATCTTTTAGCAAATAATTTTGAACATAATCTTTTACAGCATCTTCAATTGGGGTTATTTCAAACTTCTCTTTATAAAACTTTTGAAATTTACTCATATCAGCGAGAGTATAGTTTTGATACTGTTTATCGAGCTCTTTTGGCATATCGATATATTCGATATTTACTTTTTTATCTAGAGATTTAAAAAGAGCTGCTGCTAGCTCATTCCATGTAGTTTCTTTTCCAGATCCGATATTAAAAATACCTGAGACATCTTTAAAAGCCTCTTCAATTAAAAGGCATGTCATTTTTACAGCATCTTTAACATAGATAAAATCTCTTATCTGCTCACCATCTTTAATTTTTTTTGGATCATTAGATTTAAAAAGCTGAATTTTCCCTTCTTTTTGAATCTTTTCCTTCATTTTAAAAATCATTGAAGACATTACATCTTTATGATTTTCATTGGGACCAAAAACATTGAAATATTTAAGACCAACGATTTTATCTAAAAGGCCTTGGTCTTTTGCCCAAAGGTCAAAAAGATGTTTTGAGTAGCCATACATATTTATAGGTCTTAGTTTATCTAAAAGATTTTCATCATCTGAAAATCCCATCTCGCCTCTTCCATATGTTGCAGCAGAAGATGCATAGATAAATCTTTGATCATTTAAAATGGCATATTCACAAAGTTTTTGAGAGAATCTAAAGTTATTTTCAAAGAGATAATTTGCATCTTTGCAAATCGTAGAAGAGCAAGCCCCTAAATGAATGATTGCTTCAATCTCAGACTCTCTTCCCTTTAAAAAGTCAAAAAGATCTTCTTTAAAAATAAGATCTAAAAAATTTTTACCGACTAAATTTTTCCATTTATCATTTTTTAAATCATCTACTAAGACAAGATTTTTGTAGCCTTTTTCATTTAAATACTGAGTTGTGCAAGAGCCAATAAAACCACTAGCGCCAGTAATGAGTATAATTTGATCTTTGAAAATTTTTCTCTGTTTCATAATTTTTTTTTATTAAAAAGAGTACCAAAAATCAGAATTTCTTTGGACATTAAAAACAGAAAAAAAAGTTATTTTCTTTGAACTTCTAGGAGCTATATTACCAAAACACATAAAACTAGATCCGCTACCTGTCATTATAACTTTGTCAAACCCCATTTTTTCTAAGCTTAATTTGACATCTTGTAATCTAGGCTCTATATCAAAAGCTGAGATTTCTAAATCATTAAAAAATTGAATTTTTTTAGTTTTTAATATTTCTAATTTTATATCTTTTGGATCTATTGTTTTTATTAATTTTAGATCGACATTTTTATAAACATCTACAGTTG
>JAAKFX010000096.1 GCA_011064865.1 Candidatus Anoxychlamydiales bacterium | reverse complement strand
GCTTTTAGTAGTTGATAAAAAATTAATAGCTCTCATCGCTATTGCAGATGTCGTAAAAAGACATGTCAAAAAAGCCATTTTAAAACTTCAAGAAACAATACATACATACATGATGACTGGTGATAATAAAAAAACAGCTCAGGCAATAGGAATCAAAGCAAAAATTGAATATCAAGATGTGCTCGCTGAAGTATTGCCTCAAGATAAAGCAAAAGAGGTAAAAAAACTCCAAGATACAAAAATAAAAGTTGCCATGGTTGGAGATGGCATAAATGATGCACCAGCGCTTGCTCAAGCAGATGTTGGAATCGCAATTGGAAGAGGAACAGATGTTGCAATAGAGTCTGCTGATATTGTTTTGATGAAAGATGACATTAGAGATGTTTATAGAGCAATAATGCTCTCAAAATATGTTATCAAAAAAATCAAACAAAATCTTTTTTGGGCATTTATTTATAATATTGCAGCAATTCCAATAGCTGCTGGGATTTTGTATCCATTTACAGGGTTTTTATTAAATCCGATGATAGCGGGAGTCGCTATGGCATTTAGCTCAGTTTCTGTTGTAACAAACTCTCTTTTTATGAAAAGATACAAAAAGAAAATACAAAAAGTTTTTAGATGAGTTTTTTTGAAATCGATGGATCTGAAAAATCTGGATCTGGCACAATTTTAAGATATTCAGCAACGCTTACATCTCTTTTAAACAAAAGCCTTCATCTATATAACATCCGTCAAAAAAGAGAAAAAAAAGGTCTAAGGCCTCAACACTTAAAAGCAATTGAAGCGCTCTCGGATATCACAAAAGGTTCACTTAAAAATGCATATGTAAGTTCTGAAGAAATTTTTTATACTCCTGGCAAAAAAATATTATCTGACAAATACGATTTTGATATAACAACAGCAGGCTCTACTACAATGCTAGCTAGCGCTATAATCCCAGTTTTACTTTTTGCTCAAAATCCTTCAACTATAGAAATAACAGGTGGGCTTTTTCAAGATTTTGCACCTGCTGCGCATCATCTGCAATATATTGTACTTCCTCTACTCAAAAGAATGAAAATTGATATATCGCTACATATTATAAAACCAGGATATGTCCCAACGGGAGAAGGAAAAATATTTTTAAAAATAAATCCGATTAAAAATTTTATAGAGCCGATAAATTTAGAATCTCAAGGTCAAATAAAAAAAATCAAAACAGTTGCACTATCTTCTAATTTAGAGACCCAAAAAGTAAGTGAGAGAATGGCTAAAAGCTTTCAAAATGAAATTGATAAAATGGGTATAAATATTAAAAGTGAAACAGATCTTATTTATGATACATCAGCTCATCAAAAAGGAGCATCTTTAACCTCTTGGATAGAGACTACTACAGGATGTTTAATCGGTATGGATGTAGCTGGAAAAATCGGTAGAACATCTGAGACTATCGGTAAAATGGTTGCAAAACAACTATTCGAAGATTTTTTATCAAAATCTACAGTAGACAGATATACAGCAGATCAACTAATTATATATGCAGCTTTAGCAAAAGGCACATCAAAATATATAATTCCTAAAATGACAGAGCATATAGACACGAATCTTTGGCTGATTCAAAAATTTTTAAATGCCAAATACGAGATTAATAACAATATGCTAACTATTTATGGCATTGGTTATAAGCCAAAGCAAAATTCATAGAATCTTTGTAATTGTATTCTTATATTTTTCAAGATAAAAAATCTTTCATAAGGTATAATCTGTAACCAAATGTTATTTAAAAATTTTAAAATTCATTATTTTTTATAAAAAGAAACTAAAAAGCAGAGTATGTATAACAATTTTAAAATATCAGCTCTATTACTGCTATCAGGAACAGGAAATCGTTTCAATAGCGATATACCTAAGCAATTTCATCTTTTAAATGGCAAAAAAATATATCTTCACACTTTAGATACTTTTTATGAACTAAATATTTTTGATGAGATCATCTTAGTTACAAATAAAGATTTCATAGATAGCGTTAAAGAAGATATTTCAAAATACAAAAATATCAAAGTAATTCGAGGTGGGATATATAGGCAAGAATCTGCATATTTAGCTCTCAAAGCCTCTAATAATGCTAACTATGTGGTGTTTCATGATGCTGTAAGGCCTTTTGTTACTAAAAAAATCATTATAGACAACTTAGATGCTGCAATAAAATATAAAGCGGTAAATACCTGTATCAAATCAACAGATACTGTAGTAGAGGTAAACAAAGATAATATGATTTTTAAAATTCCTAATAGAGAATTTTTAAGGCGAGGACAAACCCCTCAAACTTTTGAATACAAGCTCATTTTAAATGCACATGAAAATGCATTAAAAAAAGGGATAAAATCAGCTTCAGATGATTGTCAACTGGTATTAGAAAAAACGAATATCTATGTGGTTAATGGAGATATCAATAATATAAAAATCACAACTCCATCAGATCTAATTATAGCTCAAAACATTTTAAATCAAAAAAAATCCCCTAGTATTTTAAAAACAAATAAAAGTTTAAAAAACAAAATCTTTGCAGTTGTTGGAGCATCAGGTGGTATTGGAAAAGAAATTGTAAAATTTTTGAAAAAAGAAAAAGCCAAAACTCTTGAAATTTCTAGAACATCTGAATTTAGAACTGATTTAGAGGATTTTTCAAGCATTGAAAAAACTTTTGAAAAGATTTTTAAAACATATGGTCAAATAGATGGACTTATAAATACAGCTGGTCTTCTACTCATAAAACCTTTTCAAAAACTTACTATTTCAGAGATAGACAAATTGCTAAAAGTTAACCTCATTGGGTTAGTTTACTCTTGCAAAGCTGCTAAAATAAAAGAAAATGGTCATATTATTAATATATCTTCAACCTCTTACAAAGAGGGTAGAAAAGATTATGGTATCTATTCTGCTACAAAAGCAGCTGTTGTAAATTTTACTCAAAGTTTAGCAAAAGAGAATCCAAAACTTAAAATCAATACTATAGCTCCTGGAAGAACAGATACCCAAATGAGAAAAAATATTTTTCCTCATGAAAATCCAAATTTATTACTCTCCCCCACAGAAGTTGCTGAAAAAATAATAAATATCTTAAAAGATGATTCAATTACAGGGTCTGTAATAGAGATTAAAAAATAAAACAAATAATCAACTATATTTTTAATAAAGAGAAACTTTTAAAGAAGGTTTTTATCCTATAATTCCTATTATTGATACTATCAAATTGCTTGCTAAGACACTTGTAGATTTATCCATTTCTCCTCAAAATGCTTAATTGTCGTGCCTCAAAGCGCTCAATTAGATCAGAAGTCTTCTCAAAAGTGGCTCTCACTCCAAAAGAATCATTAAGATCTAAATACATATCAAATTTAAGGTCTTCCAAATTATATCTAAAATCAGTCTTTAAATAATTTGGAACTCTTCTATAAGAAAAAATTAATTTTTCTGGAATTTCTAATGTTGAGGATATTATATTTTTAAAAGCATTCAATCCTCTTTCATAGTGATATTTATACTTTAAAGGCTTGTTGAATGAGGTATTTACATAATAAACAATACTACTAAAAAATTGCCAAAAACTTTCATACATAAAAAGAACTGAGATACAATAGCAGCAATTCTAGGGATTATTTCTTTAAAAAAACTATTTTGCGGTTGGCTTTCTGGATTAAATGCAAAATCCTCTATAAAAGATCCTGGCATAAGCACAAGTAAACATTGATCAACTGTATCCATAATAACCTCATTAGTTAAAAACAGATCAAGATTTTAATGAAAAAAACAATTATGTCAATAATTGTAATTTTGCAATTTTTTATAAAGAATATGAGGCATAAAAGAATATGAGGCATAATGGGCTCGAACCATTGACCCTCTCCTTAAAAGGGAGATGCTCTACCAACTGAGCTAATGCCTCAAGAGTTTTTTAAACTCATTTTTAAATTGACCCCAAGGGGATTCGAACCCCTGTTACCAGGATGAAAACCTGGTGTCCTAGGCCGAGCTAGACGATGGGGCCAAGCTATTTAACTTAATAGTTTAAACTAGGTTTTCAATTTTTACAAGTATTTATACTTCTAAAACTTCCTTTTCTTTTGCGCTGCACAAACAATCGATATCTTTACAGAATCTATCTGTCATCTCTTGAATCATTTTCTCTTCTCTTTTCATGATATCTTCAGGAATCTCTCCTGATTGTTTTTGTTTTCTTACCTGGTCGTTAAATTTTCTTCTAATCTCTCTAACCTTAACCTTGGCATTTTCAGCTTTCTCTTTGCATTTTTTTTGCATCTCAATTCTTATTTGCTCATCCATAGGAGGAATTGAGATTCTAATAACATTGCCATCAATAGTTGGTTGAAGATTCAAGTTAGCAGCTTCTATTGCTTTTGCAATAGAATGAATATTGTTAGCATCATAAGGAGTGATTAAGAGTTGTCTAGATTCAGGAACAGTAACATTTGCAAGGTCTCGAAGTTTCATGTTGGTTCCATAGACTTCAACTTGCAAATTGTCTAAAATAGATGGGCTCGCTCTAGATGTTCTAACATTTTTCAGATCTTCTTTAAAATGCTCTATTGTTGAAGACATCTCTTTTTTTACTTCATCTTGAGTATTCATAACAAAACTCCTTAAATGTGAATAATACTTAGAAAGAATTATACAAAAATAAATTTATTTAAGCTAGAAAAGGTTATACGCTCTCACCTATTTTCCATCTCCAAAAGCAAATAACTTTTAAATTGCTATTGATCTCTTTGCCTTTATTTTGCACTGTTTTTTCTACACTAGAAGATGGATCTTTTACATATTTTTGATTTAAAAAACATACCCCATCTGCAAAAGCTTTAATTTTACCTTTTAAAATCTTATCTATTATATTTTCTGGTTTTCCTTTGATTTGAGAGCGCGCTATCTCTTCTTCTTTTCTGATTACAGTCTCAGGAATCTCATCAGTTTTCAAATATGTTGGATCTTCAGCAGCGACATGCATAGCAAGATCACGAGCAAATTTAGCTTCATTAGTAGATCCCAAAAGCTCAACAATAGTAACTATTTTTCCACCCATATGAGAATAGATACCATATGAGCTGTTATCCTTTTTATGAATAACTTCTATTCTTGCAATTTGAATATTCTCACCGATAGATTGAATAAGCAGGTTTCTATATTCATCAATAGTTAAAGATGGATCGATTTCATAACTCTCTTTAAAAAAAGACTCTAAAGACGCTGGTTTTGTTTTAGCTACTTGTAAAGCTAGCTCAGATGTAAATTTTTGAAATTTCTCATTTTTAGCTACAAAATCAGTCTCTGTATTTATCTCTATTAGTCCGATATGAGAAGCTGTTTCAGCTGCTGCAATAGTTCCCTCTTTTGTCTCTCTACCCTCTTTTTTTACAGCAGAGGCAAGACCTTTTTTTCTAAGGATTTCAGCTGCTTTTTCAATATCACCATCCGCTTCAACCAAAGCATCTTTACATTTTGACATACCGACACCAGAGCGATCTCTAAGATTTTTTATCGACTTGGTACTAACTCCACTCATATTATACCTCCTTATCAGTTTCTTCTTCAGAAATATCGATCCCTTCTTCTTCATCCTTATTGGATTTTAAAGGTTGTTTTTCTGTTTTAGCTGTTGATATATTCATCTCTTTTTTCTTTTCTATAATCGCGGCTGTTAAAGCTGTCAAAATAAGTTTAACACTTTTGAGAGCATCATCATTACAAGCGATGACATAATCGATAGGATCTGGATCACAATTTGTATCTACAAGTGCCATAATAGGAATATTTAATTTTCTAGCTTCAGCGACAGCTATATGCTCTTGATATGGATCTACAACGATCAATAGTCCTGGCGGTTTTCTCATAGTACGAATACCAGATAAGTTTCTATCTAGTTTTTGTTGCTCTTTAGTAAGTTTGGAAAGCTCTTTTTTTGTTAGCCCCTCTCTACCTGTTGCTATTCTTTTTTCAATT
>JAAKFX010000095.1 GCA_011064865.1 Candidatus Anoxychlamydiales bacterium | reverse complement strand
CTTTAGTAAGTTTGGAAAGCTCTTTTTTTGTTAGCCCCTCTCTACCTGTTGCTATTCTTTTTTCAATTCTCTCTAAAGTTTTAATAGACTTTCTAATTGTAGTTAGATTAGTAAGCATACCACCTAGCCAACGCTCACAAACATAAAATTCTTTTGCATTTTCAGCACACTCTTTTATTACTGTTTTAGCCTGTTTTTTTGTGCCGACAAACATAATTGTTTTATGTTGAGTTACAGTATCTTGAACAACTTCAGCAGCATCTCTAATTTGTTGCATAGTTTTTGCTAGATCTATGATATAAATACCGCTTCTTTCCTCAAAGATGAATCTTTTCATTTTCGGGTTCCATCTCTTTTTTTGGTGCCCGAAATGAGCGCCTGCTTCTAATAAATCTTTTATTGTTACATCTAATTGCTCTTGTGACATATTTACCTTTGTTAAATAATTATTTAAAAAGCGCCTGATCAGAATCGAACTGACATATGTAGCTTGGAAGGCTACTGTTCTACCATTGAACTACAGGCGCATTACACCTTTTACTAAATTTAAAAAATTTAGATAATACATTTTTACTCGAATTTTAATTTTTTTCCAAGTAAAAATATATTATAGTTACATATTTGACAAAAGAACAAACAGTTTAAATTTTAATATGTCAGATAATACAATATATCAAAAAATCTCTTTTATTTCAAAAGTTATTCTAATAGTTTTTGGTATAATTTCTTTTAAAATATGGCATTTAGGAGTTTTTCAAAAAGAGCAAAGACAAAAAGATGCGATAGCGCCGAAAAGACGTGAAATCATTGAAAAAGCAAATAGAGGCATTATCTGTGATAGGCATGGAAAGCCTTTAGCTGTAAATAGAATCAAGTATAATGCTACTATTTACTACTCTCACATCAAACAGTTGCCATATATAAGATATGAAAAGGATCCAGATGGCAAAAAAATAAAAAAATTTGTTAGAAGAGATTACATTAAAACTCTATCAAAGATCTTAGCAAAAGAGCTTGATTTAGACTCTGATAGAGTAGAAGATTTGATTCACTCAAAAGCCTCGATTTTGAGTCATATTCCATATGTTATTAAAGAAAATATATCTGAGACAAAATACTACAAATTAAAGATGCTTCAAAGGGATTGGCCGGGGCTTTATGCTGAGATTTCATCGGAGAGGTACTACCCTGCTCACAAAACCTGTGCTGATCTGATGGGTTACATGGGAAGAATCTCCCAAAACGAATATTTGAAAATTGCGAACGAGCTCAAATATCTTCAAAGATTAATTGATAGATATGATAATAAAGAGAGCTTAAAATCAGAAAAATATCAAACGATAAAAGATGTAGAAAACAGATTATTAGAGCTCAAAAAACTCTCTTATAGTGCAACAGATTTAGTAGGAAAAGCAGCTATAGAGAGAATTTTTGATGAAAAGCTAAAAGGTTTTCATGAGAAAAAAACATTTGAAGTAGATATCAATGGAAATTTTTTAAAAGAGATCAATATAAAAAAAGAGCCTATAGCGGGAGCTAAATTAAATCTCACAATTTTAGAGCCACTTCAAACTTTTGCAGAAAACCTTTTGATTGAAGATGAAAAAACACGAGAAAACTCTTCTAAAAGATATAACCCAAAACTCAAAAAAAATGAACTTTTGAAAGAGCCTTTCATAAAAGGAGGCTGCATCATTGCAATGGATCCAAATAATGGAGAGATTTTAGCATTTGCCTCTTATCCTAGATTTGATCCTAACGATTTTATTTTATCATCAAATAAAAAGATCTATCAAGATAAGCAAAAAAATATTAGTAAATGGCTAGAGCTTAAAGATCATATAGCAGATATATATGATGGCAAAAAAAACCTTGAAAAAGAGAGCCTATCTGATGGTTTGAAAACTATTGATAAGGAGCTGACATATGATATATTTTTAGAGCTAATTTTAGATAAAAAAAGCTCTATCAAGGATAGTTTAGATAAAATCCAAAATGTAAAAAATGCAATTTTTCTGCAAGAAAATGTTCAAACTTTATTATATCTTTCAAAAGCAAAGGATGTAAAAGCACTTTTCGATACTATTTTTGATAAGAAAAACTTAGAAACAAACGCAACTATTTTACAAAATTTAAATAAGCATAAATCTATAGTAGAGCCCATTGAAAAGTCTTTAAGATTTTATCTCTCTAACATTGTAGATAATAGAGATAAAATATTTGCAGTAGATCTTTGCAAGATGTTTGTTTTCAGTCCATCTTTTTCAGATGAGCTGATAGAGAAAATAGCTCATATATCTTTAAGAGATTACTTCAAAGTCTCGAAAGCTATTTTAAGAATAAAAGATGAGCTAAAAATGCTAATGAGACCCTATTTTCATAAAATATCATTTTCTAAATGGCGGGAGGTCAATGAAAAAAAATATCTATTCGATAAAAGATTGTATGAAAAAGAGCAAAAAAGGTATCACAAACCATACATTGATCTTTTAGATGAGTGTGAAAATAAACAATTTAATAAATTTTGGCAAAAAAACTTTGCAACTTTTATAACCTATCTTTTACATGAAAATGTCTATGATGTGAAGCTAACTGCGTATTTATCAATTATAAAAGATTTAAAAAAAGATATTTTCGAAAATGACCTCGATATAATAAATAGCATTTTAAACAATATAAATAGTCTCAACGTTTTTAGTTTTGTTAAAACAATAAGATCTTTTCATGAGCTAGATAGAGAGCTTTTATATGATTATGCAAAAGTTCAAAAAACATTTGATAAAAAAACAGAGTTAGATCTAGCTAAGAGTTTTTATCCTATCCATGGATTTGGCTTTTCAAAATCTTTCATTATTTCAAACTCATCACCTCCTGGATCCATTTTCAAATTATTAGTAGCTTATAGCGCTTTGAAAGAGAGATATAGTTATTTAACTGAAAATAATAAAAGTTTAAATGCTATAAATCCATTGACTATGATCGATGATATATATTGGGATTCAAAAGTAAAAAAAGGAGGATCTATAGTAGTTGGCAAATCACTTTTAGGAAAAGCATATCCTCGGATATATAAACAAGGAAGACTGCCGAGAAGCTCTCACACAGGTATTGGAAAAATTGATTTAGTGCAAGCTATTGAAAACTCTTCAAATCCCTATTTTTCAATACTAGCTGCAGATTTTGTAAAAAATCCCTATGATTTAATAGATGCAGCAAAAGATTTTAACATAGGACAAAAAACGGGTATTGATTTAATAAATGAGAGCTCAGGCAATCTACCTGAAGATATCGTTTTTAACAAAACCTCTTTATATTCTTTTGCAATAGGACAACACTCTTTAATCGTTACACCGATTCAAACAGCTACTATGTTATCGGCAATTGCAAATAAGGGGGAAATTTTTAAACCTAAACTTATTGTAGAAGAAAAACCTGAGATAAAGCGCAAAATTTTTATGCCTGATGAAATCAGAGACAAACTTTTAGAAGGCATGGATAGAGTGGTATCGTCTGCACATGGAGGTGCAAGGGCAAATATTATAAATAAATTAAGACAAAACCCAAAACTATTAGAAGAATATAAAAACTATAAACATCAATTTGTTGGGAAAACATCAACTGCAGAGTTTATGTATAATCCAAATATTAATCCCTCATCTAAAGCTCAAAAATATAATAACATTTGGTTTGCAGCAATATCGTTTGAACAAACTGGTAAAAACATCTCTAAAAAGCAGCTTTGGCAACATCCTGAGCTTGTAGTTGTAGTACAATTAAACTTTGGATCTGGCGGAAAAGAAGCGGCACCTATAGCTTTTCAAATCATTAAAAAATATAAAGAGTTAAAAGAAAAAAATCTAGATTCTGCTGTTAGCTTTTAACAGAGTCTTGAAGATCATCTAAATCCGCTCTTACAGCTTTATAATTTTTAGCATTTGCACTGTTTATATATGTGTCATAATCTTTAACAAGCTTTTTCTCCATTGATTGCTCATTTTTTTTCAAAGCTACTTTTACGATTTGATTCATAATTGTCATTGCTTCATTCATAGTTTTTTTCAGCTGCTCTTTTTTATTATATTCAGAGGTTTTGTTGTACATCTCAAGGGATTTTTGCATTAGATCTGCACTTTTAGCAAAATCTTTTCTATAAGCTTTATAATTTTCAGGAGAAATTGAACCCGTAGGGCTAACATCACTCATAATACTCCTTCATTACCTTTTTTTCTTTATACAAAAAATGAATAAAATGCAAAATGAATAAAAAATATATATATTCTATTATGCAGATAAAACTACTCACTCTCTTTTTATTACTATCTATTAACATTTTTGGATATGAGATAGCTCAGGTGCCAGAGCCAAAGCCTGGAGAACCTGTTCCATCTTTAGAAGTTGTACAAGAAGAGCTTACACAAGCAGAAAAAGATTTTGAAATTGCTAAAAAGATGTTTAACCCTTGGTATGGAGGTCCTCTAATTACAGGATCTGGAGCAACTCTGCCACAAGGCCTTGTAAATGTTCAGCCCTATCTATATGTAACTGTTAACTATGCCGCATTTGATGAGAATAGAAACTCTAAATCTATAAAAAACTTTACCCAAGTAAACCCAAAGCTTGCCTTAGCTGTTGGAATAACAGATAGAGTAGACATTGGAATTTTAATAGATTGGGTGCATCAAAAACAAGCAGGTAAATCTTCAAAACATTTTGGTGACACAGAAGTTGTTTTAGATATTGGTATTATAAAAGAGACACCTTTCCTTCCTGGCATAAAATTTTCTATATCAGAAATTTTTCCAACAGGCAGATATCAAAAATTTGATCCAATTAAAGCAGCTGTTGAATCTACAGGAGCTGGAGCATATCAAACAACTTTATCTTTAACTACTTCTAAAGTAATTTGGTATTGGCTCACTCATCCAATGAATTTGAGATTCTCATTTAATTATATCATACCAACTAAAGTTAGCGTCTCTGGTTTTAATAGCTATGGCGGTGGATTTGGAACAAAAGGAAAAGTAGATGTTGGAAACGCATTTTTCTTAAGTTTTGGTTGGGAATTTAGCGTTTATCAAAAACTAGTTATTGCATTAGATGTAGCTTATGAATATCAAAATATATCTACTTTTAAAGGAATAAATGGACTTACTGAGCTCGGCACTATAGCTCCTGTGGGCTCTAGATCAAGAGATGTTTTAAGTTTAGCTCCAGCTTTAGAGTATAACTTTTCTCAAAATCTAGCTCTAATAGGAGGCGCATGGTTCTCTGTTTGGGGTAGAAATACCTCAGATTTTGCAACTGGAATTGTCACTCTAACCTATACTTTTTAAAAATCTTCGATCTTTTTTAATGATTTTACCAAATTAACTTAAATAACTTATATACAATTGCTTAATTACTAAAATAAAATTTATATACCTGGCTTTTTTGCACGCTATTGCAGAATAGTCAAGATTTGAAAAAATATTTTTGATGCTATTTTTTTATTATTTTTTCAAAATAATCGATAGTTTTGATAAGGCCATCTTCTAAATTTACTTTGGGATGCCAACCTAAGAGCTTATTAGCTTTTGAGATATCTGGTCTTCTTTGTTTAGGATCATCTAATGGAAGATCTTTAAATATAATTTTAGATGGAGATTTAGTTAATTTTATAACAAGTGTTGCAAGCTCTAGAATTGTAAATTCTATAGGATTTCCTAAGTTAATAGGTCCAACTATTTTATCATCAGAATTCATAAGTTTTAAAAATCCATCAATTAAATCATCAACATAGCAAAAAGATCTTGTTTGATTGCCATCTCCATAAACAACTAAACTAGACAACATTTCTATTGCCTAGTTTAGTATATATTTACAATTGACTGGCTGTCAAGTACTAACCTATGACCGTGCAGGTGCTTTGCGTTCTTCCCGTAAATTGGGAGGAGAATTCGCCTTGGGCGCAGCACGCTTTCACAACTAACGCGGTAGCTGCCCAAACTTCAAACGAAATTGCAGTACAACCTGGAACG
>JAAKFX010000094.1 GCA_011064865.1 Candidatus Anoxychlamydiales bacterium | reverse complement strand
TTTTTTGGAAAAAAACCACTTCAAAGAATAAAAGTCTCTTTAATGGGGCCTTTAGTAAATTTAGTTTTTGCTTTTTTAGTATTTTTAGCTATTTGGGGCTTGGGTGGTAGAGATAAACCTTTTAATGAATTTACAAAAAAAATTGGGTATATAGATCATAAATCAGAGCTCTACGATTTAAAAGTTCGCCCTGGTGATGAGATAGTTAAATATAACAATAAAAAATATACAGGTTTTAGAGATATTTTATATTCATCAGTTACAAGTAGCAAACAAATTGAGATTGAAGGTTATAAGATCAACTATCTTCAAAATAAAAAAGCTCCTTTTGATTACACATTAAATACTTATCCACTAAATAAAGATTTTTCAACAATTGGCATAAAGCAGCCCGCTGGCTATCTCATCTATGATAAAGAATTAACTTCTCAAGGTAGTCCAGTTATAAAAAACTCAGGTATTGAGAGTGGAGATAGGCTACTTTGGGCAAATGGTGAGCTTTTATTTTCAGATAGTCAACTAAGTGAAATTTTAAATTCAAATAGAGCCTTTTTAACTGTTCAAAGAGATGATCAAGTTTTTCATACAAATATTAATCTAGTAAAAATTGCTGATTTAAAACTATCTTCATATTTCAAAAATGAATTAGATGATTACAGATACTTTTCTAATATCAAAACGAATCTAAATGATCTAAATATTATTCCATATCATTTTGATGAAGATGGAGAAATTATAAAATCTTTAAATTTCATCGATGAAAGCAAAGCTCTTAGTTTTTTAAATTCTAGAAATGCCTATAGCGTAGCTTTAAAAAAGGGTGATAAAATTTTAACGATTGGTGGCGATAAAATCACAAATGGCTCAAATATTTTAACTAATTTTCAAAATCCTAAAATTTTATTAATTGCTCAAAGAGATCCTAAAATTTTAACAAAAATCTCTTATAAAGAGATCGATAAAGATTTTGATAAAAATTTAGATATTAAAAGCTTGAATCAAATAGTCAAATATATAGGAACTAATAAACAGATTTTATCTTCTAATAATTTGCATCTTTTAAAACCGATTGAGCCTATGAGCTATAAAACTTTAGCAAAAATCGATGAATCTTTTGCTAAAAACTTGTTGCTTTTTCAACAAAACGTTGAAGCGATAAAAGATCCAGTAAAAAAAGCTGAAGCTTTGACACAATTTGATTATGAAACTAACAAAAAAATATTAGGCATATCATTAGAGCGCAAAATTATTAAATATAATCCAAATCCTGTGCAAATGTTTTCCGATGGTTTTACTGAGACTATTCGAACTTTTGTTGGTTTAATAACAGGGCTTGTAAGTCCCAAACATTTAGCAGGACCTATTGGAATAGTGCATGTTGTTAAAATATCTTGGAGCCAGGGTCCTCTAGAGGCTTTATATTGGCTTGGATTTATTAGCTTAAATTTAGGTTTTTTAAATCTTCTTCCAGTGCCTGTTTTAGACGGTGGGCATATAGTTTTTTCAATAGTTGAAATGATAACTAAAAAACCTATTAAAGCTAAAACTATGGAAAGGTTGACAATTCCGTTTGTTGTGCTATTAATCGGTGGGATTATTTTTGTTACTTTTCATGACATTTTAAGAATAGTGAATAACTTTTTTTAAAAAAAATATCTTTTAATTTTTTTTATCCATTGATATCCTTTTGAAAAATTTTTCCTAAAGGATATTTTATGCGCTATATATTTATAGTTTTGCTTTTTCCATTTTTTTTATTTTCTCAAAGTGTAGCTGAAAAGATTTTAGCTAATATGTCTTTAGATGAAAAAATAGGGCAGCTTTTTATGATCCCAGCCTGTCCTAAAAGAGATGATAATCACTTAAAAGACGTGAAATATTTAATAGAAAATTTTCATATCTCAAATGTTATCATAAAAGCCTCAGATCCTAAATCTCAAATAGAGTTTTTAAACAATTTACAAAAATTCTCCAAATATCCATTGCTTGTCGCTGCTGATGCTGAGTGGGGTCTTGGTATGCGAATGGAAAACACTATCTCTTTTCCTAAAAATATGACTCTCGGAGCCATTCAAAATGATACTTTTTTATATGAAATGGGCAAAGAGATCGCAAAAGAGCTAAAAGCTGTCGGTGTTCATATAAATTTAGCGCCAGTTGTTGATATTAATAATAATCCAAATAATCCAACTATAAATATGCGCTCTTTTTCTGATGATAGAAAAATTGTTACAAAAAAAGCATATCAAATAATGAAAGGTATGCAAGATCAAAATATTATAGCATGTCTAAAACATTTTCCAGGATATGGAGATGTTAGTGTAGATCCACATTTAGATCTACCAGTAGCCTATCATGAAAGACAAAGATTAGATGAGATAGAGTTTTATCCATATAAATTTTTAATAGATCAAAATGCTCAGGCTATAATGTCAGCTCATATCATCTTTAAAAATATATCTGATCTGCCAGCTACTATGTCTAAAGAGATTATAGATATTTTAATAGATGATATGAATTTTAAAAATCTTTTGATTACTGATGCTTTAAATATGAAAGCTCTGACAAATCACTACAGCATAGAAGATATAGCCCTATTATCGCATACAGCCGGACATGATATTTTATTATATGGTGATCATATAAATCCTAATGTCGATGATATTTTGAAAAATCAAATTCCTAAAGCATTTCAAGCTATAAAAAATGCTTATCTTGAAAATAAATTAGATATAGAAAAGCTAGATAGACATGTTTTAAAAATTTTAGAAGCTAAAGAGAGACTAAATCTTTTTGAAAATAGATTTGTAGGGGATTATAATCCGAAAATCTTTTTCAATTCAAAAATTTCTAAATTGAAGGAAGATCTTTTTTCTAATTCTATAACCATCGTTAAAAATAAAAATCAATTGCCCTTCAATATATTTAATAATTTTATATATGTATCTTCAAAAGAAAATTTTGAAAAAGATCCATTTGTTCAAGAACTTTTAGATTTTCATATTGATTGTTTTTCATTTTTTTATGAAAAACTGCAAGAATATTGTGAATATAGAAATGTTATATTTAACGTTTTTGAATCTGATATTACAGACGTATTTTTAGAAAAAATATACCTTTTAGATCCTCAAAAAACAACTATTGTTTTGTTTGCATCCCCGTATTTTTTAAAACATTTTAAAAATTTTGATAATATTATTTTAGCTTATCAAGAAGATGAATATGCTTATTTTACATCTTTTGAGTGTATTTTTAGAGATAATAATGCTACCGGTATTTTACCAATAGATATCAAATCTTTATAAAAAACAAAAGTTTAAGAGTATTTAGACAATAAATAAGGCAGCTATTTTAGCCGCCTTATTTCGATTTATTAGATGAAATTCTTTGAATTAAAATTCAAAAATTTACTTTTTTTCATCTTCTATAATTTCAGCTTCAGCCTCTTCAATATCTTCTTTTTTTGCAGAGTCTTTATTCTCTGTATTAGGTGCTCCTGCCTCAGGCTTTGCAGCTCCAGCTTTTGGATTTTGAGCTCCTTGAGCTTTTTGAAGCTCTTCACCAATTTTTTGCATATGAGTTTGAAGATCTGTCATAGCTGTTTTTATTGTAGCTGTATCATCTGCTTTTATAGCTTCTTTTACTTTGTCGATTCTTGTTTGAATCTCAGATGATATATTAGAAGGGAGCTTATCTTTGTAGTCAGTTATAGCTTTTTCTGCTCTAAATACTGTCGCTTCAGCTTCGTTTTTAGTATCGATTTGCTCTTTTTTCTTTTTATCTTCTTCTTTGTGCTTTTCTGCTTCTTCAACTTTTACTTTTATATCTTCATCAGACAGCCCAGATTTGGCTTCAATTCGGATTTTTTGCTCTTTGCCAGATTGTTTATCTTTAGCTGAAACACTTAAAATTCCATCAGCATTTAAATCAAAACATACTTCAATTTGAGGTACGCCTCTAGGTGCTGGTGGAATATCTGTTAAATCAAATCTACCAATCTCTTTGTTGTCTTTCGCCATCGGTCTTTCACCTTGAATGACAACAATAGTAACTGCGGGTTGATTATCAGATGCTGTCGAAAAGATTTGCTTTTTTTGTGTTGGAATTGTTGTGTTTCTCTCAATTAAAGGAGTTAGAACACCACCGAGCGTTTCAATTCCTAAAGTTAAAGGCACAACATCTAAAAGAAGGACATCTTTTACATCTCCACCTAAAATACCACCTTGAATTGCAGCTCCTGTTGAAACAGCTTCATCAGGATTTATTCCTTGATCAGGCTCTTTTCCAAATATAGATTTTACCATTTCTTTAACAGATGGCATTCTTGTCATTCCACCGACTACAATTACTGTGTTAATATCACTAGCACTAAGTCCTGCATCTTTTAAAGCTTTTACACACGGCTCTTTTGTTCTTTCAATTAGATCTTGACATAGATTTTCTAATTTAGCTCTAGTAAGTGTTAAAGATAAGTGTTTAGGGCCTGTAGCGTCCATTGTTATAAATGGTTGGCTAATATCTGTAGATTGTGTTCCTGATAGCTCGATTTTAGCTTTCTCAGCTGCATCTTTTACTCTTTGAAGTGCCATCTTATCTTTTGATAGATCAATACCAGTTTCTTTTTGAAACTCTTCTAAGATCCATTTAATGATTTTACCATCAAAATCATCTCCACCTAAATGAGTGTCTCCATTTGTAGATAATACTTCAAAAACACCATCTCCGATTTCCATAATAGAAATATCAAAGGTACCTCCACCGAGATCATATACAGCTATTTTTTGCTCATGTTTCTTATCTAAACCATATGCTAAAGCTGCAGCTGTCGGCTCAGGGATAATCCTTTTAACTTCTAAGCCAGCAATCTTTCCCGCATCTTTTGTAGATTGTCTTTGAGAATCATTAAAATATGCTGGAACTGTAATAACAGCTTCAGTGATTGTCTCTCCTAAATAGTTTTCTGCAGTCTCTTTCATTTTTATTAAAATTTGTGCTGATGCTTCTTCTGGGGTTATTTGTTTTCCATCGATTTCAAAAACTACATTTCCATTCGAATCTTTTACTACTTTATATGGAACTGTTTTTATCTCATCTTGAACTTCATCAAATTTCCTTCCAATAAAACGTTTTGTTGAAAATAGAGTTTTTTCAGGATTTGTAACAGCTTGTCTTTTAGCAGGAACTCCAACTAATCTCTCTTTCTCTTTATAAGATATTACAGAAGGGGTTGTTCTTGTACCTTCTGCATTTGCTATAACTTTGTAAGATCCTCCCTCCATTATAGAAACACAAGAGTTTGTTGTTCCTAAATCTATACCTATTATTTTCTTACTTTTTTTGTTCATAATTACCTCATATTTTTATTTGATTAACTTTTGGATCTTCCTTAGAAAAATTATCTATACTCTCTTCTTTGCTATCTTTAGTAGTGTTGTCTTCACAATCTTCAATTTGAGTATTTTTATTTTCCTTTTCATCTTTTTTTTCTAAGGGTTTTTTTGTAACTTTTACTCTAGCTGGGCGAATAACTCTTTTCGCACTTTTATAACCTTTTGCAAACTCTTCTATGATAGAGCCATCTGCATTGTCATTTGTCTCAACAATTTCTACAGCTTCATGATAATGGGGATCAAAACTATTACCAACAGAGTGATACGCAACAATTCCATGGTTATGTAAAATTTCTTTTAATTGCGATAAAATCATTTGAAATCCCATTGCCCAATTTTTTACCTCTTCAGAAGAATTAGTTGCAAAATTTAGAGCGTTTTCAAAATTATCTATCAATGGTAAAAATTCAGAGATTGTACTCTCAATTGCAAAACTCAATGATTCTGTTTTCTCTTTTTGCATTCTTTTTCTAGTATTTTCAAGCTCTGCTAGAGTACAAAGATACTTATTTTGAATCTCTTTTATCTCCTCTTGCAGCTGAGTTTGCTTGTTTTTTCTCTCTTTTTTACTCATTTATTGAACTCCTAAATTTTTGCTTTTATCTTCTAAAAGTATCGAGTTGTTAGTAATTTTTTTTTTATCAGTGTTTCTTCTTAATGTGATTTTGTATATATATATGCTTTTAGAATGAGTATCTGTCGCAG
>JAAKFX010000093.1 GCA_011064865.1 Candidatus Anoxychlamydiales bacterium | reverse complement strand
GAAAAATAGCAGTATAGGAAAATTTATGAATAAAGTATTCAACAGACATAAATTTATCAAAAAGACATCTTGATAAACATCTGATAGTCAATAACTTGTATTTACATTCAAAATCTTTCCTTGAAATAATGATAGATATTGATTAAACTATCATTAAAAGAAGGATAGATATTAAACTTACTACCCTTTAACTAAGGAAAGATTTATGAATGAAAAGAAAATACTTCAAGTTCTTTTAGGAGAATTTCAAGATAAGTTAAAGCTTATAAAAGAAAAAATCATTAGACGAGATATTAGTTTTGCAAAAGCTGAGAATATGATTAAAGTAGCTATGGGAATGCGTAGATCAGGCAAAACATATTTTGTTTATCAAAATATTCTCGATATGTTAAAAAAAGGCACTGATTTATCTAGAGTGTTATATATAAACTTTGAAGACGATAGACTTTTACCATTGGATAGAAAAAAATTAGCAAATTTACTTGAAGCCTTTTATTCTATTTATCCTGAAAATCATGAACAAAAATGTTATTTCTTCTTAGATGAAATACAAAATGTTAAAGATTGGGCTATAGTAATTAGACGTTTTCATGATAGTAAAAATGTAGAAATTTTTTTAACGGGATCTTCAGCAAAACTTTTGAGCAAGGAAATTGCTACAAGTTTGCGTGGACGTTCAATAGCAACGGAGATATGGCCTTTTAGTTTTGATGAATATATAAAGGCAAAAAATATTACTATAGATCGAAGTATATTTAGTAAAAAAACGCAAGATAATTTAACCAAGATATTTCATAGCTATTTAACAGAAGGAGGTTTTCCTGAAGTAACTCAATATGATTCTGATATCAGAGGACGCATTTTGCAAGAATATATTGATATAGTCCTTTATAGAGATATTATTGAAAGACATAAAATTAAAAATACAGCTTTGATCAAATACATGATTTTATCAATGATCCATAATGTCGCAAATCCCTTCACTATAAATAAATTCTACAATGATCTAAAAAGCAAAGGATACAAAACTGGCAAAGATATTCTTTATGAATATGCAGACTATATAGAAGATGCTTATTTAGCTTTTTCTGTAACTATATATGATAAATCCATTAGAAAAATGCAAACGAATCCCAAAAAAATTTATGCCATTGATCCTGGAATTGTGAGAGCATTGACATTGAATTATGATGGAGATTTAGGAAAACTTTTTGAAAATGTTGTTTATCTTGATTTAAGAAGACTTGGGTGCAAAATTAGTTATTATTTAACTTCCAAGCGTTATGAAATTGATTTCATTGTAACAACACCTAAAGGTCATAAAAAAATCATTCAAGTTGTTTGGAATACAGAAGATAAAAAAACTCTAGATCGAGAAAAAAGGGCTTTGAAAGCAGCTGAAAAAGAATTGAAAATGAAAGGTGAGATTATTACACTAGAATCCTATTTACGTGATGGAATAAATTTATCTTAAATCGTGTTTATTCAGAAAAATTTTATAAATCAAATTGCTCTAAAAATCTCATATCGTTTTCGGTAAAAAGTCTAATATCATTAATTTGATGCATTAACATGGCAAGTCTTTCTACTCCAATACCTGCTGCATAGCCTGAGTATTTCTCGGAATCTATACCGCCAGCTTTCAATACATTTGGATGAATCATACCGGCACCGAAAACTTCTAACCAGCCGGTATTTTTACAAAGCGAGCATCCTTGACCTGAGCAGAGAATACATTTTATATCGCATTCCATTCCGGGTTCAACAAAAGGAAAATAACTTGGTCTAAATCTAGTCTCTATTGGTTTTTCAAAAAACTTCACAAAAAACTGATCAATAGTTGCAAAAAGATCAGCAAAACTCACATTTTCATCTATATAAAAGAGCTCGACTTGATTAAAAAACACATGAGATCGGGAAGATATGGTTTCATTTCTAAAGCATTTACCGGGAGCAATACATCTGATTGGAGGTTTGAAATTTTCCATGACTCTAACTTGAACATTACTGGTATGAGTTCTTAAAAGCAGATCCTCTGAAATATAAAAGGTATCTTGCATATCTCTAGCTGGGTGATCTTTCGCAAAATTAAGACCTTCAAAATTATAAAAATCAGAATCTATATCAGGGCCTGTTTCGACAGAAAATCCCATAGAAACAAAAGCATCTATCATTTTATTCATTGTAAGAGTAACGATATGATATCTACCCCAAAAGTGTTTTCTTCCAGGAAGAGTTACGTCTATATATTCGTTTTCAAGCTTTAGTGTTTCTTCTTCTAAAGCGAGTCTTTTAAAACTATTTTCAAGATGAGATGAAATTTCAAACTTTAGATCATTAATTTGTTTACCAAAAAAAGGTCTATCTTCTTTTGTTGCATCTTTTAAGAGCTGCATCAGGGCTTGCAGAGAACCTTTTTTGCCTAAATAATTAACTTTTAATCTTTCGATATGTTTAGAAGTTTTTGCAAGTTTTAACTCTTGCAAAAACTTATTGCGAATTACAGTAATTTGAGCATCTAAAGTCATAAACTAGTTTTTTTTTTAAGCTAATGCTTTTTTTGCCATACCAGCAACATCAGAGAAAGCTTTAGGATCATTTAAAGCTAAATTAGCCAAAACTTTTCTGTTAATTAAGCACTCTGCTTTTTTTAAGCCATACATGAATTTACTATAACTTATTCCATTTATTTTCGCAGCAACATTGATTCTTATAATCCAAAGTTTTCTAAAATCTGATTTTTTCTTTTTTCTATGTATGTAATTATAAGCTAAAGCTTTCATTACAGCATCTTTTGTAAGACGAATATGATTTTTTCTGTCGCCGTAAAAACCTTTAGCTAACTTTAAAACGCGCTTTCTTCTTTTTCTAGAAGCTACTGCACACGTCACTCTAGCCATTTTTTTTCTCCAAATTTATTATTTTTTTTTAAACAATTCCCATAAGTCTAGAATAAGTTTTTAGCTGAGTTTTATTAACAAGCGTTTGTTTTCTAAGATGTCTTTTACGCTTAGTTGTTTTTTTTGTCAGCATATGTCTTCGACCGGGTTTTGTTCTTTTTAATTTCTTGTTTGCAGTTACTTTGAAACGTTTAGAAACTGCTTTTTTTGTTTTCATTTTTGGCACTTTTATTCTCCTTAACGTTTTTTTCCAATTGGAGCCAAAACAGTTGACATATTTTTTCCCATTAATTTTATAGGAGCTTCAACCGCTGCAATATCTTGCAGATCTTCAATTAATCTTTTAATAATTTTTTCACCAAGTTCAACATGCAACATTTCTCTGCCACGAAAAGTGCAAACCACTCTCACTTTATACCCTTTTTCGATAAACTCTTTCGCATGCTTTTCTTTCGTTAAAAAATCATGAGTATCGATGTTCGGTTTAAACTTAATCTCTTTAATCTTTACTTGATGTTGAGCTTTTTTACTCTCTTTTTCCTTTTTTATTTGTTGGTATTTATATTTACCATAATCAATTATTTTACAAACGGGTGGATTAGCATTAGGGGCTATTTCCACTAAATCGAGATCTTCTTCTTCTGCTAATTTCAATGCATCTGTTATAGTAAGTACTCCAACTTGCTTCCCCTCTTTAGAGATAAGCCTAACTTTAGTAGCTCTGATTTGCCTGTTGATTCTCAAAATATTTAATTTCCCTAATTTTAAACTTTTTTTTATTTTTCAAATTTTAGCAAAAAACGAATATAGAATACACACATTTCGCAAAGTCTATCAGTATATATGAGCTCTCAATTCTTTTAAAGAGAAGATTTTATCTTATCTGGTAAAAAAAATGGTAAAAAATACTTTCAAATTTCATTAATAAAAAAATCAATGGGATATAGCTGACTCGAACAGCTGACCTCCACGATGTCAACGTGGCGCTCTAACCAACTGAGCTAATATCCCAAATAGCTCAATATTTTATTTAGAAGATCATTTGAGAGCAACACAAATTATAGGCATGTAAATATTTTTTTTTAAAATTAAACCGATTATAAAAAAAGAACTTTTATATTTTTTATGTTAAATTAGTTGAAAAAAGATAGATTTGATATGGATAAGTTTGACATGAAAAAACCAAATATATATTCCCCTCATCTAGAGATTGCTAAAAAATATTGGGAAAATTTTTTAAATAAGAGAGATATTGCGATAGATGCAACTACAGGAAATGGGCATGATTCTCTATTTTTAGCTACAATTTTGAGCAAACTGGGAAGACTTTATTGTATAGATATTCAAAAAAAGGCTATTGACAGCACTACAATACTGCTTAAAAAAAAATTAACTAAAAAAGAGTTTCAAAATATTAGTATAATTCACACGTCGCATGAAGATTTACAAAAAATCGTTGAAGATGAAGTAAATTTAATAGTTTATAACCTAGGTTACCTACCGACATCTGACAAGAAAATTATTACAAAAGCTAAATCAACGATAAATAGCATAAAATCAGCTTTAGCTATTTTAGCCAAAAAAGCAGCTATTAGCATAATGAGCTATGTTGGGCATGCTGAGGGTGAAAAAGAGTATATTGCTATTAGAGATTTTCTAAAAACATTAGATAGAAAACAATATAGTGTCATATGTCATACATGGCTAAATAGAGAAAAGGCTCCGATATTTTTTTGGATAGAGAAAATTTAATTTTTTTTTAATATTTTTAAATGTTTTTGAATTTCATCTAAAATATAAAAACTACCAGTTACAAGTAATATTTCATTATTGTTAACAGCTAATTTTTTAGCTGAATCTACTCCTTTTTTTATTGAATCTTCTATTTGATAGTTTGATACTTTTAAAAATTTTAGATCTGTTTCAATCTCAAATTTGGACAAAGCTTTAAAGTAATTTGCTTCAACTACATGAATAAAACTGACAAATGTTTTTAGAATTTTTATAGAACTTGAAGAATCTTTTTGTTTTGAAAAACCTAAAATAACTCTGATACTATCTTTTGGAAAAAAAAGTTTTATTGCTTTTTTTAGCTCTTTAAAACCATCTGAGTTGTGAGCGACATCAAATATTACAACTCTAGGCCCTAGATTTTTTTTTATTTCAAATCTAGCTCTTGGGCGCAGATTTAATGCCTTTTTCAAAATAGCTTCTTTAATCTGATATTTTTCAGAAAGAATATCTATTGCTTTTTTTGCTATTTCAGCATTTTGAAAATCATAAAAAGATGATTTTTTTTTTGCAATAAACAGCTGCGATGTGCACTTTTTTGCTCTTTGTATTATTGGTTTCAAATTAGCTTTTGGACCAACAACAACTGGAATATTAGGCTTTATTATGAATGATTTTTCTGTAGCTATTTTATCTAAGCTATCACCTAAAATATCTGTATGATCTAAACCTATAGATGTAATGATCGATAAAATTGGAGTTATTATATTTGTTGCATCTAATCTACCGCCAAGCCCTGTCTCTATTACAGCAAAGTCCACTTTTTTTTTCGAAAAATATAAAAAAGCTAAAAGAGTTGTAATTTCAAAAAAACTCAAATATTTATTTATTTTTTTTTGAAGCTTAAATATTTGATCTAGAAAAAAAAGAACATCTTTTTTTGAGATCAATCTACCATTTACAGATATTCTCTCTCTATAAGAAGATATATGTGGAGAAGTATATAGGGCTACCTTATACCCTGATAGAGATAGAGCTTTTGCAATTTTTGTAGCAACAGATCCTTTACCATTAGTTCCAGCTATATGTATACTTTTAAAATCTTTGTCTGGATAGTTTAAATGCATACTTGCAAGTGAAATATTTTCTAAACGACACTCTATTTTATTTGAAAATAGTGAAAACAGCTTATTTTTTAATTTTTGATATTCAGACATTAACTAATTAATTTATTAAATGTTTCCTCATTGACCCAAGAGCATCCAAGCGATAGATATGGTTTATTTTCTCCGTGAAAATCAGATCCGCCAGTAGCGATTAAAGAGTGTTTATCAGCTATTTTTTGCCATCTTTTTTCTTCTGTAGCAAAAAGCTTTGCATAGTAAACCTCTATTCCATCAAACTCATGCTCTAATAGGTTATTTATAACTTTTCTACTTTGAATTACTGAGGGGTGGGCTAAAACGGCTTTTCCATTAGCTTTATGTATCTGATCGATAACTTCTTTTGGAGAAAATTTTTCTCCAGATACGTAACAAACACCTTTATCTTTTATATAAAGAGAAAAAGCCTCATTGAGATTTTTCACATATCCTTTTTCACACATTAGCTGAGCTATATGCACTCTTCCAACAGTCGTTTTTGAAACATTTTTGCTCG
>JAAKFX010000092.1 GCA_011064865.1 Candidatus Anoxychlamydiales bacterium | reverse complement strand
CGGAATTTTCCATGAAAAAAACTAGAATTCATAGCTTTGTTAAAAAGTGGTTCATCAGATTGTTTTCTTGAAATAATGTTCTGAAATTTATCCAAAGAAGAAACTTTGAACCATTGCTTAAAACATTCAGGATGCAGTCCATACCACGATTCTTTATTAGATATTTCATAATTGCATTTAAAACATCGTTTTTCCATAGGAATCTCCTTTTTTCTTGATCATATAACATGACATGAATTGGCGTCAAGATATTAATGACACAAATTAACGTCAACTCATTGAAATTTTTCAGAAAATCCCTTAGAAAGGGGTGCTTCTGACCCTCAGCTTGACCATTTTGGTGATTTCACCGAAATGCTTATTTGCGGTTTGTCCTGATTTTTTACGTTTAATAAAAGTTATTTATTAGTAAGATAAGAAAAAATGAGAGAGAATCTTTATCTATAAATTCATGATCTTATCTACTCCAAAAAAATAACGGAATATTGCCGTAGCTGTAGAGAGTCTTCCATGGAAGAAGATTGATTTTGATTGCCAATCTTTTCTTGTAAAGTTTTTTATATTCTTCTATTCTATGTAGTCTAGGTTAATTTAAGGTCATTCAGGGAAGTTTTTAGAACTTATTTATTAAGACTGAAAATCCTTGTGTCCCCGCCTCGATTCTGGGTCTGGCCATTTCAATTTAATAATCTGTTTTTTTTTGGCCAATTTATTTTTATTTTTATTTTTATTTTTTCAAATAATTGCTATAAATAATTTAAGAAAAAAATAATAAAAATGGAAAAATTATGAAGAATTATTCATTTGTAAAAAAAGCAATGCTCACATTTGTAGCTTTATTAATTTCAGCATCTATTTATGGAATTAAAAAAGAGCCATGTTTGCCTAAAGATGTTTGTTGTGAAGAATTAGCTCCTGGTCCTTTTGCTTTTTCTTATCCAATAGATGAGGGGTTTGCTTGTCCTAAAGATTTTTATGTTTATGGGGAGTTTTTATGGATAAAACCATCAGAGGAAGGCTTAGAATATGCAATTAGACAAAATCAAACTGTAGATTCCTCTCCATTTACTTACCAGTTTCCTCTTCTCGGTGGTGAAATTAAAGGTTTTTCTAGAGGATCAAATGAATGGGATTGGAAACCTGGATTTAGAGTTGGTTTTGGATCTTTAAATCTTCAAGATTTTTGGAATGTTTCTATTGAGTGGACATATATAAGAATAAAAGCAGATTCTACTGCAAGCAATATGGGCTCAGGTGTTCTTTTACCCCTATATTTTCCTCGAACTGAACAAAGCGGCGGAGAGCCTGAAGATTTAGATATGGCTTTAGCATCTTCGCGTTGGTCAGGGGATTATAATACGATAGATATCATGCTAGGAAAACCTTATCATGTTTCTAGATATTTTATTTCGAATCCAATGTTTGGGATAAGAGCAGCTTTTATTGATCAAGATTATCATATTAGATATTTTTTCAGCGTTAATAATAGTGTACCAGTTAAATTAGGAGTTATTAGCAAGAATAATGCATTTTTGAAAAATGATTATTGGGGAGTAGGTCTTAAAGGTTTATACAAAGCTCAATTTAGAATAAGTTCTAATTGGAGTATATATAGCAAAACTTGTTTTTCTTTGCTTTTTGGAAAATTCGATATCTCACAAAATTCACAATTAGCACCTTGGTCAGAGAATGGGCAAAGATTCTTTACTTATGCTGTTGAAGATTCATTCTATACAGTTTTACCAAATGCTGAGCTTGATTTAGGATTTTCTTGGCGTAAATATTTTAATCACAATCAACAAAAAGTATCTCTAAATGTTGGTTATGAATTTCATCACTGGTGGAATCAAAACCAAACTAGAAAATTTTTCGATCACGATCCTGTAGCGACTGATACAGTATCTAGAGGGGATCTATCTTTTAATGGATTTGTATTTGGTTTAAATGTTGATTTTTAAGAGATCTAATTCAAATTGAATTATTAAGATCTTGAATTGATTTATTGATTCAAGGTCTTTTTTATTGATTTTTCTTGAGCCATTTTAAAGAAATCTCAACAACTTCATTAATAATATCTTGTCTATTTGGATCTAGATGTTTTGTGTCTATATTGATAATAGTTTTAGGCTCGGGTGTTAATTTTTGCAGTTTTTGAGCAGCTTTTAAAGGTATATTTTCATCTTCAGTTCCATTAATAATTAAGAATTTTCCATGAATATAAGGCAGATGAAATGTGGGGTCTATGGGTTTAAAGATTTGATAAGAAAAAAAGGCGAGGGGTTTTCTAAGGATTTTATAATTTTTTAAATTTGTATAAAAGATATCGTATAGACCTGCTCCTCCAAATGCCATTATACCATCGCCGAGCTTTAGATTATTCATTTCAGCTAAGTGATAAGTCGCTGGCACAAAAATAGCTCCAAAGCTAACCCCTATAATAATTACATCTTTTTTACTATACCATTCTTCTGTCTCTATCCAATTAACGATCCCAAGTATTTGGAAAGGGACATCTAAAACAGCTTTTCTAGTTGAGGGAAGGTGAAACAGCACCTCTTTTTGTTTTAGTCGTTGAAGATTTTTTGTAAATTCATATCCAATGATTACATAATTTTCAAGATGAGGAATGTATTTTAAAGATTTTCTGCCTGTCTCTAAACCATCTAACAAAAGCAAAACATTTTCTGTTTTAGTAATATTTTTGGGATAGCTAATGCTAAATTTAATTTGTCCATAATTTTTAGTATCTAATACAACATCTTCATAATCTCTAGAAGATAAATCTTCAAAAGGGGTTATTGTAGTTTTTTCTATTTGAGGGAGTTTTTGATCTAAAAAATTTGCAAAAGTTATTGTGCAAAAAAGTAATTGAATAACTAATAACTTTAAAAAATTCATATTCTACCATTTATGATATCTAGATATTTAGATACCTAATTTCTAAATAGCAAATGTAGAAAATAATGAAAAGCTTGATAATATTTTAAATAGTATAATTTGAAAATCGTAGATTTGTGAAATCTTAGATTTGTGAAATCATAGATTTCTAATTCTCTGCTTCAATTACTTTAGAAGGGATCTCTTTAGTCTCTTTGTCGATAACTGTGCAAATACAAGAGTTTGACCAAACATTTAAAGCGGACTCTAACATATCAATAATAGTGTAGATGGGTAGAATTAATCCCAGTAGATATAAAGGGACGTTCATAGAGGATAAAAAAGCACTGGTTAAAAAATAACAGCCCATAGGAACTCCAGCATTGCCAACAGCAGCTAGCGTCGCTAAAAAGATCCACATAATCATTTGATAGATAGAAAAATGCATTCCATTGCTAATAGAAACAAATAAAACTGTAATCAAAATAAATCCAGCGCAAGCATTCATATTGATAACAGAGCAAAGAGAATGGGTAACATTTGCAATTTTAGAGGATATTTTTAATTTATCTTCTGAACATTTTATGGAGATTGGAAGAGCTGCATTCGAAGATTTTGTGAAAAAAGCGGTAATTAGTGCAGGGGGACATACTTTTAAAAGTTTTTATAGGGGAGATTTTTTTAAATTTTAAAAACAGAGGAAGTATTAAAAATCCTTGAATGAGATTTGCACCTACAACACATGTAGTATACAAAATTAAATCTTTTAAATTTTGAGTGTTTTGAGAGATCTCTTTTATAAAAATACAAACAAAGGCCATGATGCCAATCGGCATTAGAGCTATTATGAATTTTGTGATTTTTAAAAAAGCTAAAAAAAAGGAAGAAAAAAAATGATGAAGAGTATTTTTGTTCTCTTTTGGTAAAAATAAGATAGCTAGTCCCATCAATATTCCTAAAAATGCAACAGCTATTACATTATTGTTAACAAATGCTTTTAAAAAATTATCAGGAACCGCTTCTATTAAAAAAGATAAGTAAGATGCGGAGTTTTCAATAGGTATATTTTGAATATTATTTGCATGGGATGGCTTTATTATTAAAAACAAAATTAAAGCTACGCTGGCTGCAATAATCGTTGTTAAAATTGCATAGCTGAAAATTTTTCTGCCTAAAATTTTTAGCTCTTTTAAACTTTTCATCCCAGCTATATTTGAGACTAAAGACAGAAAAACAATCGGGATTCCAATCAATTTTAAAAGTTTTATAAATATAGTCGTAGTAAAGGTGGCTACTTGGTAGATAAAATCGTTATTTAAAAATCCTAAGATAAGTCCTAAAACTAGAGCGAAAAGAATAGATAAATTACCGAAAAGAATTTTTTTCATTTGTGAAACCTTAATATTTTGTTTTACAAAAAGGTTTTACTTTTTTTAAAAAAATATCAAGATTTGCTTTTTCCAAAGCAGAGATTTCAATTAAGCTCTCTTTTTTAAATGGATAAAACTTTTTGAATTTTTTAAGGTTTTCAAGGTTTTGAAGATCTGTTTTATTCAAAACAGTTAAAAATGGTCTTTTCAATAGGTCTGCATTATAAGATTTAAGCTCATCTAAAAGAGTTTGAAAATCTGAAATCGGATCTTCATTATTTATATCTATAACAAAGATTAAAATTGATGTTCTTTCTATATGTTTTAAAAACGAAATTCCAAGACCTTTATTTAAATGTGCTCCTTTTATAATACCTGGGATATCTGCAATTAATATACGTGAATAATCTTCATATTCAACGATTCCTAAATTTGGATAAAGAGTTGTAAATGGATAGGGAGCAATTTTAACTTTGCTTTTAGTAATTTGTTTCATAAGTGTTGATTTTCCAGCATTAGGAAAACCTATCAAACCAACATCAGCTATCAGTTTAAGCTCTAAATTTAAAAATTTTTCTTCTCCTTTTTTGCCAGGTGTGGCTATATTTGGCGCTTGATTTGTAGATGATCTAAATGAAAAGTTTCCTTTTCCATTTTTGCCACCTTTGCAGAGTAAAAATTGTTCATCCTTTTTTGTAAATTCAAATAATACATTGTCTTTTTCATCTTTAACTATTGTTCCTAAAGGAACCTCAACAAAAAGATTTTGGCCTTTTTTTCCATTTCTAGTGTTAGAGCCTCCGATTTTACCATTTTCAGCTTTAATTATTTTTTTTCTGGAGAATTTTTCAAAAGACATTATATGTGGATTAACAATTAAAATAATTGATGCGCCCATGCCGCCATCACCACCGGTTGGACCGCCTTTTGGAAGATATTTTTCTCTTCTAAAAGCTACAGCTCCATTGCCACCGTTCCCAGCAATAAATTTTAATTTAAGGCTATCAATAAACATAGATTTAACTTTTTTTATAGATCAAATAATCTGCGATTAAACAATCTATCTACGATTAAAAAAACTACGATCAAACAATCTACAAAAAATTACTCTTTAGGAAGTACGGATACAAAAGTTTTATTGCTTTTTTTAAATGTCACAATCCCATCTATTAAAGCAAATAGTGTATGATCTTTACCCATACCAACATTTTTTTTAGGATGCCATTTTGTTCCTCTTTGACGAACAATTATAGATCCTGTTGTAACAAATTCTCCATGAGTAGCTTTTATTCCAAGTCTTTGAGAGTGTGAATCCCTTCCGTTTCTTGTCGATCCTTGACCTTTCTTATGTGCCATTTTTTTCTCCTAACTCATCTCTATTTTGGTAATTTGTACTTTTGAATATTTTTGTCTATGGCCTCTTTTTCTTCTGTAGTTTTTTCTTTTTTTGTATTTGTAAGCTATAACTTTTGGCCCTTTAACTTCTTTTAAAATTTCTGCTTTGATTTTACAGTTTTTAATATAAGGAGTGCCAACAACTATTTTTTTGCCATCATTTAATAAAAGAACGTCATTAAATTCTATTTTTCCGTCTTTAGCATCTATTAGCTCAACATCCAAAATGCTTTTTTCTTCGATTTTATACTGTTTGCCACCAGTTTGAATTATCGCGTACATAAAAATCCTCAAATAATTTTTTTGTATACCAATAATATATGAGGAAATAGCTATTGTCAAGCTATTCGTCTACTTTGATTAGTTTTTTTACAGAAAGTAAAATTATATAAAAAATTGATACGATGATAGCGATAGTAGCCCCTGGTGGCCAGTTTAAAAAGTAAGATATGCTAATTCCAACGGTATTAAATAAAATACTTAATACTACTGCGATTATCATCATAATTGGCAGTCTATATGTAAAAAAATTAGCAATAGTTGCTGGAATTGTTAAAAGAGCAATGATTAAAATTATTCCTACTATTTTCACTAAAAGAACAATGGAGATACTAATCATAGCAAGAAGTAGAAAATAAAATGATTTTACATATATTTTTTGAAGATATGCTATTTCTTCATCAAAACATATAATCA
>JAAKFX010000091.1 GCA_011064865.1 Candidatus Anoxychlamydiales bacterium | reverse complement strand
AGCAAGTGTTATACTAGTAGCTTTAATTGCATATGTTATTGCATATTTTCAAATTTCCACTATTTATAAGTTAGTTCAATATGCATGGTCAGGACTCGGAGCTTCTTTTGGACCTCTTCTTTTAGTATCGCTATATTATAAAAAGTTAAATAAAATCGGTGCTTTTATGGGTATTTTAACAGGTGGAATAGTGGCTGGTATTTGGCCATATATTAACACCAAAATATCAATTGATATACCTCCTTTAATCCCAGGTTTTATTTTAAGCTTGATTTCAATTTATATATTTTCATTAATAAAAGAAAAAAGGATAAAAACATGAGTGAAAAACCATTTATATTAATTTCTAATGACGATGGCATACACGCGCCGGGAATAAAACATCTTTGGAAATCTTTGTATGAGACAAATGAGATCGCTATTGTAGCACCTCATAGAGAAAAATCTGGAATGGGACTTGCAACTTCTCTTCTCAGACCCCTACATAGTTTTGATGTTAAATGGGAAAATAACACTCCTGCTTGGAAAATTACAGGAACTCCAACAGATAGCGTAAAAATAGCCCTTAGCGCCCTATTAGAAAAAACACCAGATATAGTTGTCGCGGGAATCAATAAAGGCTCAAATGCAGGCACTACAGTCTTATATAGCGGAACTGTAGCTTGCGCAATTGAAGCAACACTCAGAAACATTCCAGGTATTGCTTTTTCTTGTTATGATTTTGACAATCCAAATTATGAAATTTGCGAAAAATACATTTCTCATATCGTAGATCATATTTTAAAAAATCCAATGCCAAAAGGGACTTTATTAAATGTTACTTTTCCTTCAAAAAACCTAGAGATAAAAGGTTTTAAAATGACTCGCCAGGGAAAAGGTCGATGGATCGAATCCCCTGACAAACGAAAGCATCCTGAAGGACACTACTATTTTTGGTTAGAGCTTGAACATCAAAAACTAGATATTGAAAATGATGAAAGCGATATTGCCCTTTTGCAACAAGGATATATTACCGCTGTTCCAATTAAAGTAAATGAGCTTACAAATCATGCTTATCTAAAAGAAGCAAAAGATAATTTTGAAAATATTTTCCATAAAATATAAGTTCATCAAAAAAAAATTAGAAAATCATTAGCTCAAAAAAAAATTAGCTCTCTTTGCTGAAGAATTTTTATTGTATTAAACTGCCAATTAGAGTAAATTTATTAAAAATAAAAAGGGCGCATAGCTCAGTTGGTAGAGCGCCTGCCTTACAAGCAGGTGGTCATAGGTTCGAGTCCTTTTGCGCCCAAACTGAAACTGCGGGAGTAGTTCAACTGGTTAGAGCACCGGCCTGTCACGCCGGAAGTTGCGGGTTCGACTCCCGTCTCCCGCGTTTTTTTATACCTGGATTTTTTCATATGGTAAAAAAAGTAAAAAAAACATTTTGGGGATTCTTCTCTAGCCTACTTGGAACTACTTTTGGAGCTCTTCTCGCTGCCATCTCAATTAGAGTCTTTTTATATCCTAATGATCTTATAGATGGTGGTGTAGTTGGCGTTTCTTTGATCTTTGCAAGAATCTTTGGTAGTAGTTATCTATCTTACTTTTTAATTCTTTTAAATCTACCGTTTATCTATCTCGCTTATAAACATATTCGAAAGACTTTTGTTATCCATATGCTTATTGCAACTATTATTTTTGCTATATTTTTATCTCTTTTAGAAAACGTTCCTGCTTTTGATGGTGATTTTTTAGAAATAATCGTAATAGGCGGCGCTGTTTTAGGAGCTGGGGTTGGTTTTATCATTAAAAGTGGCGGATGCACAGATGGTACAGAGATTTTAGCAATTATAGTGAATAGAAAGTTCGGTTTTACAGTGGGTCAGATAATTTTATCTATCAATGTCTTCATTTTTGCTGTTTATGGATGGATTTTTAAAGATTGGCATATCGCTGTAAAATCTTTAATGACATACATTGTAGCATTTAAAATGATCGATATCGTACTAGCTGGTCTCGATGAAGTAAAATCAGTTTTAATCATGACATCTAAACCGAAAAAAATCCAAAATCTTATTATGCATCAATTAGGTCTTGGCCTCACTATTATCCCTGGCATTGGCGGGTTTTCTGGGGAAGATCGAAACATTTTATTTGTTATAGTAGAAAGACTAGATTTAGCAGAGCTAAAAGAGCTAGTTTTGACAGAAGATCCTTTAGCTTTCATGGCTATTGAAAATCTGCATGAAGTTGCCTATGGCAGGCAAATCTCTAAAATTTCTCAAAGAAAAAATAAAGCTAAGCTAAAAAAGAAAAGATTTTTCAGTTTCTAAGTCATTATGAAATCAATTAATTTCTGCAGACAATGTCTGCAGTTTTTGATCATTTTATAAGAAGTCTAAAAGTCCTTCATAATCCAAAGGTTACATTTTCAAGTTTATTTTCAAATTATTTTTTTGCAGAAATTTCATTGAAATGATTATGCCTAAAAAAGATGAAAACTTTTATCAGCTTCTACAAGTTCATAGAAGCTGATAAATTAAGTAATTATTCGATTGAATATATCCCTTTAAGACCACGAAAATACTCTTTATAATCTAGGCCATAACCTACAACGAATTTATCTTCTATTTGAAAAAGAGAATAATCTGGAAGTTTAACATCTTTCAATCTACGAGGAGTATCTTTTACGAGCATAATGAGACTTTTTACACTTTTAGGATTTTGTTTTTCAACAAAGTCCATAACGCTAGTGAGCGTTTTTCCGCTATCAAAAATATCATCCACTACAATGACATTTTTATCTTTTAGATTTAATTTTTCTAAACCTTGAATTGTAAGCTCTCCTCTTTGTTTGCCTCGAAGGCCGTAGCTAGAACATTTTACAGCTTCTACTGAAAATGGAGTTTTGATCTCACGAATTAAATCGCTTGTAAAAATAAAAGCACCTTTCATGATCATTAAAAAGACAATTTCTTGATCTTTATAATCTTGATCAACTATTTCAGCTAACTGCACAATTTTAGATTTTATATCTTCTTGAGAGATCATTAGCTCAAGATTTGAAAAATCTAAATCCATATTTTCATATCCTTCAGTTTTAATAAAAAAACAAACCATTAATATAGACAATATACAAAATATTTTTTTTGTCATCCTTTTTCCTTAAATTTACATCCTTTTAAGATAAGATCATCTACGTAATTTAAATTGTATTTACTATTTAAAAAGTTTTCATCATTAAGCATATAAAGATGAAAATCTATTGTAGACTTGACTCCTTGGATATGAAATTCTTTTAAAGCTCTTTTAGCAATTTTTATTGCGTCTTCTCTATTTTTCCCTTTGACAATAAGTTTTGCAATCATAGAGTCATAATATGGAGGAATTACATATCCACTATAGCAAGCACTATCGAGTCTTACATTCGGTCCTCCTGGAGGGATATAATATTTGAGTCTGCCAGGAGATGGCATAAAATCATTTGAGGGATCTTCAGCATTTATTCTAAATTCAAAAACATGTCCAGCAAATTTAATTTCTTTTTGTTTAAATGATAAATTTTTACCCATTGCAACTTTTATTTGTTCTTTTACAATATCAACACCTGTTAGCTCTTCTGAAATTGTATGTTCTACTTGTATACGGGTGTTCATTTCCATAAAATAGAAGTTGTTTTTCTCATCTAATAAAAATTCAACAGTTCCACAAGAGTAGTATTTAGCAGCTTTTGCAATATTTATAGCAGCTAATCCCATTTTTTTTCTAAGATGATCATTTACTTTAGGGCTTGGAGTTTCTTCAATTAACTTTTGTCTTCTTCTTTGAATTGAGCAATCTCTCTCACCTAGATGAACGATATGGCCATGTTTATCTGCGATAATTTGCACCTCGATGTGTCTAGGATTTAGAATCATCTTTTCTAAATAGATATCTGAGTTGTTAAAACTAGCTTCAGCTTCTCTTTGCGCAGCTAAAAATTGTTTTGTGAACTCCTTTTCTGTTTTAGCAATTCTAATACCTTTTCCACCACCGCCTGCTGAGGCTTTAATAAAAAGTGGGAAACCTATTTTTCTGGCCTTTTCTAAAGCTTTTGCTACATCATTCACTATTCCATCAGTTCCAGGAATTACTGGACATTTCACTTTTTTAGCCATAGCTTTTGCCAAAGCTTTATTACCAAGCTTTGCAATAGCTTTAGCAGATGGTCCAATAAAATTTAGATTGCAACTTTCACAAATAGATGCAAACTTATCATTTTCTGCCAAAAAACCATAGCCCGGATGAATTGCATCGGCGCCAGTTACTTCTGCTGCTGCTAAAATATTTGCTATTTTTAAATATGATTTATTTGAGGGGCCATCACCAATACAGATAGCTTCATCCGCTAATAGAACATGCAAGGATTCAGAATCTGCCTTAGAATATACAGCGACAGTAGAAAGGCCTAGATCATGGCAAGCTCTGATAATTCTAACAGCGATCTCACCTCGATTGGCTATTAATACTTTCATCATGATTCAATACTAAAAAGTTTAGTTTCAAATTCAACAGCATGTGCATTTTCTACCAAAATTTCTTTAATTACACCTTTTTTTCCAGCTTTAATCTCATTCATAACTTTCATCGCTTCTATAACACATACAACACTGTTTTCATTAACTGTATCTCCCACTTTTACAAATGAAGGTTGATCTGGCGAGGGTGTTGCGTAAAAAGTTCCAACCATAGGAGATTTTATAAAATCTTTTGCTTCATCTTTTGCTTCTATATGATGCGGCTTAGGCTCTTTACCTTTTCTAATTTCTTTATCTCTATGTGAATGCTCATGTTTTGTTGGAAAATCTTTTTCTAAAGAGATCTCAAAATCACCATCTCTTAGATGAAGTTTTTTTAAATTGCTCTCTTCTAAAAGAGCTATCATTTTTTTTATTATATTTAGCTCCATACTTTTATAACCTTTGAATAAATTCATTTAAGTTTGTATCAACTTTAATAATATCACCAACTTCAACGAAAAGAGGAACCTCTATTTTTGCACCGGTTTCTAAAATAGCTGTTTTTGTTGTATTTGCTACTGACAGCTTATCTTCCATAGATGTAGTTTTAATGACCATGAGTTCTAAAAATTGCGGCAGCTCTACAGAAAAAATTGAGTTTCCATAAAATAGAGCTCTAACTCTTATTCCTTCTTTTAAATAGTTAATTTTATCTTGCAGAATATTTGGAGCGACCAAAACATTTTCTAACTGACCAACATCTAAAAACAGATAGTTTTTCCCCTCAATATATAAATACTCCAAATCATGCTCTACGAGAGATACCTCTTGAATATTTTGACTCTGTTTAAAGTTTTTTTCAATAACCTCTTCCGTGATCAGATCTCTGAGTTTTGTTTTTATAAAAGGTGTTCCTTTTGTAACACTTATTTTTACACAAGACTCAACTCTATATATATTTTTATCTATATTTATTGTCATTCCAGGTGATAATTGATTACTTGCCGGCATTTTTTACCTCAATTTTTGTATCTAAAATTTTTAAAATTTCCTCTAAACTATTAATCGTATAATCTACAACTTTTCTATCTTCGTTTTTAAATATTTTTTTTCCTCTTCCCCATTTCATATGAATAGTCGAGCAACCTATTTTTTTTGCAGGTTTTAAATCATACTCTACTCTATCGCCACATACAAAAGTATCTAAAGACTCATATCCCAAATCTTTCATTATTCGTTTATACTCAAGTTGTTTACTTTTTTTTGTAACTACTATTTTACTAAATAATGAGGTATCAATTCCAGCTTTTTTAATCTTCTCAAATTGAAATTTGACATCCCCCTTAGTTACTATAGCAAGCTTGTGAGCTTTAGAGAGATATCTCAGAGTACTTTTTGCATTTTTTAAAGTAAAAATTTTAATTTCATTTTTTTGAGATGTCATTGCTTTAAAAGCTATGTCAAAAAATATTTTTTTTGCAAAAATATCTGATAAAAATTTTTTGATACTCTCTTTTGAGCTAATAGATTTTTTATCAATTTGAAATATAGTTTTTATAGCCCAATCTTCATCGATTTGAAGACCATTTGATATTAATTCTTTGATGGTATTTTTAAAAACAATCGGTGTTAGATACCTGCTTGTATCTATTAGAGTATCGTCTAGATCAAATATTATTAACAATTTTAAATATCTCTTTTGCTAATTTTCGAGAATCATGTCTAATCAAACTTCTTCTAATTAGATCTTTTTTAGCAACATCTGCTATTGGACCTAAAAGATCAGCTTTTATAATTCTTTCATCTTCCAGATCGTTTTGCACTAAATCCCCCTCTTCGGAGTAATTATCAATTAGCTCTTTTGAAGGCTCTTGTTTATTTACAAGTATATAAT
>JAAKFX010000090.1 GCA_011064865.1 Candidatus Anoxychlamydiales bacterium | reverse complement strand
GGCGACGTTGACTTCGACGCCGCCGATCCGCCGATCACGGATGCCGCGCGCAGGCTCATCCATGAGGCCAAGAAGCACGGTGGGCATGTGGTTGACCACGGCCAACTCGATGATGATGGCACCGATGGCCGCGCCCACCAGGCTTTCCAGCCCCCCAATGACGGCCATGACAAAAGCAGCTACCTGCAAAAAGAGCATGGCCAAAATAAATATACCTATAAAATAGAATACAGCATTAGGAATGTTGTATCCTTCCCAAGGAGCTATTTTTTGCCGGACAAATATATAACCGACCATTCCAGTAATAATACCTGAAAAACCTAAAAAGTAAGGACCTCCCATCAAATACTGAAAGGTATTAGAAACCACTGCTATAATTATAATAAATAAAAGATATCTAATAGATCTGAGTCTCGGCTCCATCTGTTTGCCAAGATACCAAAGCCAGAGCATATTAAATAAGATATGTAAAATACCACTATGTAAAACAGCTGGGGTAAAAAGTCGCCACACTTGACCATCTAAGATTTTTTCAAATAATTTAGGAGATTTTTTAGAGACATCTTTAGTTTTTTGCAGCTTTTGTAAAACTATTTCATAAAGCCCCATAAAAACAGGCATTTTCTCTATTTTATCGATCTCTTCTTGCGCCTCTTCTGGAGGGTTTTCCAGTTTTTTTGCATCATCTAATTTATATTTAATTATCACATCATCTAAAAGCAGTCTTTGCTCAGGTAGATCATATAAAAATAGCATTTGAATAGGCGTTAACATAACAAGCTGTTTTAAATTATGTTTTTTCTTTATATTTATCTCCTGCATCAAATTTACAAAATATAATACTACACACAGGGCCAAGAAGAAATATGTCCATTTATATGGATAGTTCTTTTTTAGCACCATAGGATCTTTTATAGGAGTTTCTTTTTTTTCATCAGTATCTTTTTTTTCATCAGTATCTTTTTTTAACATATCTTCATTTACATCAAATTTAGGATTTTTAGGATCTTTGATAAAATCATCAAAATAATCTTTAGCTTTATCTAAAAGATCTTCATTGTGTACCCAAATTGTAAAAATCTCTTTATTTTCTTTTTTATCAAAACTTTTTTCAACCTCGTTATCGATATTTTCTTTTTGTAAAAATAAAGAAAAACGAGATGCCAATTTTTGATCTTGTATATTTGCAACTAATCGCATAATTTAATCTTTTTTATAATGTTAGAAGTAGATAAACCCTCTACCAAATCCACTACGTGGATTTTTCCTTTGTTTTTTTTAACTATATCGGCTTCTATACAATTTTCGCCATACTCTTTTCCATTTATATGTACGTCAGGCTTGATAATATCTAATATTTTTATAGGTGTTGTCTCATCAAAATAGGTAACAAAATCCACAAAAAAAAGAGCTGAGACCATCTCAAGACGATAATTAAGTTCAATAATTGGTCTTTTATCACTTTTATATTTTTTAATAGAACTATCACTATTGAGAGCAACTATTAAAATATCAGCTAAAGTTGAAGCCTCATATATTATTTTTAAATGTCCAGCGTGTAAAAGATCAAAAGAGCCATTTAACGTTGCTATAGTTTTATTTTCTTTTTTTAAGCTTTGAACTTTTTCTTCTAGTAGATTTGGCTTTATTAATTTTTTTAGTAGCGCTTTTTTGTAATTTTGCATCTTTTTTCTCGAATGCTATTTTATAAACTTCATCATAATTCTCGATAAAATAAATCTTAAGACCCTCTTTTAGATAGCTTGGCAGTTCATCATAATCTCTAACATTAACTTTAGGAAAAATAAGATTTTTAATTTTTGATCTTCTTGCAGCGATTAGTTTTTCTTTAAGCCCTCCAATAGGCAGAACTCTTCCTGTTAAGGTAATTTCACCAGTCATAGCAAGGCTCTCTTTAATTGGTCTGTCTAACAACAAAGATAAAAGCGCTGTAACCATAGTAACACCTGCTGATGGCCCATCTTTCGGAGTAGCCCCTTCTGGAATATGCATATGAACTACAGATTTTTCAAAAAACTCTTTTCCGGGTGCATATTTACTTACTTGAGAAGCTAAATAACTCCAAGCTATTTGAGAAGATTCTTTCATAACATCGCCTGCTTGACCGGTGAGTTTCATGAGAGTTTTTTCAGCAAAAGCTTTTCTTGTCTCAACATATAAAATAGCGCCACCGAGAGCTGTCCAAGCCATGCCTGTTGCAACACCTATAGGGGGTTTTTCATAATATACATCAGAGATAAAAATAGGTTTGCCTAAAAAGTCTTTTATATTACTTTTTTCAACAATCTGTTTTGCAGTTTTTTTCCCTTTTTCTTTAGCTCTTGCTTTAGCTAAAGCTACCTTTCTTTGTATCTTTTTAATATTATTTTCTAAAGATCTAACGCCCGCTTCTCTTGCGTAGCCTTCAATAATCTCTGATATAGCATCTTTTTTAAATAAAAGATCCTGAGCTAAAAGGCCCATTTTTTTTCTGTTTTTAGGAACTAAATATTTTTTCGCAATCTCAATTTTTTCAGCATTTATATAACCAGAGAGGCGCATCACTTCCATTCTATCTTTTAAAGGCTCTGGTATAGTATCCAAAATATTTGCTGTAACGATGAAGAGTACATTCGATAGATCACTTGGAACATCTAAATAGTGATCTTGAAACTCTTTGTTTTGCTCAGGATCTAAAACCTCTAATAAAGCAGATGCTGGATCGCCTTGAAAGCTAATTCCCATCTTATCAACTTCATCGATCATAATCACAGGATTCATAGTTTGAGTTTGTTTCAAAGCCTGAATCATCTTACCTGGCATTGCGCCTACATATGTACGACGATGCCCTTTAATCTCTGCTTCATCACGCATTCCTCCAACAGAGAATCGATAAAACTTACGATTCAGTGCTCTTGCTATACTTTTGCCGACAGATGTTTTTCCAACTCCAGGAGGTCCTACTAAACAAATAATACTTCCTTTCACTCCGCCTGTTAATTTTCCAACACCTATAAATTCAATAATTCTCTCTTTCATATCTTTAAGGCCATAGTGATCTTTTTCTAAAATTTTCTCAGCTTTTGCAAGATCGTGATTCTCTTCGCTATATATCCCCCAAGGAGTTATTGTAAGCCAATCTAAATAATTTCTACAAACGCCATATTCTGGTGAGTGTATATCCAAAGTATTTAATTTATCTTTCTCTTCTGTTATCACTGTCATAACTTTTTCAGGAACTTTTCTTTTGCTTAGCCTTTCACTAAATTTCTCCAAATCACAAGTTTTATCATCTTTTTCCATTCCAAGCTCTTTTTTGATAGCTTTGAGCTGCTCTTTTAAAAAGAACTCTCTTTGTGCTTTTGAAATTGTCGACTCGATTCTTTGATTTATAGAACTTTGTAGTTTTGATAAATCAAGCTCTTTTTTTAAGACTAAAAGCGCTTTATCTATTCTGTTTTGCATATCAAAACAAGAGAGCACCTCTTGAAGCTCTTCTCTAGATGCAGTTGTTAAAGCAACCGCAAAATCTGCTAATTTTCCTGGATCAGTAAAATCTGAATGCATTAAAAAGATTTGCAACTCTTCTTTAAATAAAGGATTTAATTTTAAAAGCTCTTTAATTGTTGAAATAATACTAATAGAATAAGCTTTAACCTCTTTTGAAAGCTCATGCAGAGGCGGATCATCATGATACTGTATTTTTGCACTTAAATATTTTCCTTTAAGAACTTCTTTAATAGAAATTCTTTTTTCCATATTGAAAACAACTTGAGCTCCACCTTGATCTAAAGGAATAATTCTAAGTATTCTCGCGACTACACCAACTTCATACAAATCTGATGGCTCTAATTTATAAATGTCAGCATCCTCTTTTTTTGTTAAAAAAAGAGCCAAACATTTATGCTGCGTTTTAGCAATAATTTTTAAAACTTCATAATAGCTCCCTTTTTCAATTAATATAGGAGCTGCCATCCCTGGAAAAAATGGTCTTTTATTCAAAGGTAAAATAAATAGTTGATCAGGATATGAAAAAGCTGCTTTTTTTTCTTTAGACTTATCAGATATCGTCTCTTCTTTTCCTGGAATTGGAATAAATTCATCATTTTTTGACGGATCCTCTGAACCGTTATTATTATCTATCAAAATTACCTCTTATGAAATATTTTAAACCTATAACTTTAGCAAATTTTTTCAAAACTAGCAAGCTAGCTCTTTTAAACTATCCATATTTTGTGTTATATTATATCTCATAAAAACAAAAAATGATTTTTTTAACTATCTTTTCTATGAAAGCTTTAATTATTGATACTAGTTTAGAAATATCTCACATAATTTTACTACAAGATTATGAAATAATTTATTTTAAAAAATTTGAAAATGTAAATCTTTCAAAAGAGCTCTTTACTAATCTTGAAAAGATTTTACATGATACTAAAACTGATATATCTACTTTGAAATACATTGCAGCGAGCATAGGACCTGGATCTTTTACCTCGCTAAGAGTAGGAGCTACTATTGCCAAAACTTTTAGCTACGCAAAAAATATCCCTCTTATAAGCTTCACATCTATGCAAGCTTTTAGACCTCATTTCGATACTAAATTTATTGTCGCTTTTGATGCTAAATCTGAAGGTATTTTTATAATTGAAGCAGAAGAGATAAATGAAAAAATCAACTATTTATCAAAACCAAAACTTATGAATATAGAGGAAGCTACAGCTTTAATTGAAAAAACTAAAATTGTAATTACTCCTCATATAGATATCTTAAAAGAAAAATTTGAAATTTTTAAAAATAAATTTCAAAAAAGAAGTTTTGATCCACATCTTTTAATAGATGTTACGAACAATCTTTTTTCAAACAAAAAATTCGAAGATATAAATAATTTTAAACTTTTATATCTAAGAGGCCCAAAACACTCTTGAATAATAATTTAAGATTAGTTATTATTACTTTTCTAAATTTTCAACAAAATGGAGTAGTTTTTAAATGACTCAAGTTAAAGTTCGAATGGGAGAACCTATAGATAAAGCCCTAAGGCAATTAAAAAAGAAACTTGATAAAGAAGGTATTATGAAAGCCGCAAAAGCCCACAGATTTTATGATAAGCCATCGATTAAGAAAAGAGCCAAATCTAAAGCTGCTAGAAAAAGATTAAAAACTGCTTTCAAAAAAAGATTTATGTCTTAATTTTTAGCACTTTCATTCAAGATCTGCTAAATCCCTTTTAAAGAATCTACGGATCTGTTATATTTACAGGTAATTATAACTTAATAAAAACAACATGAAAGACTATTATCAAACTCTTCAAGTTTCTAAATCAGCTACACCAGAGGAGATCAAAAAAGCCTATCGAAAACAGGCTTTAAAGTATCATCCTGACAAAAATCCTGGTGATAAAACTGCTGAAGCTACATTCAAAGAGGTCTCTGAGGCCTATGAAGTTTTATCTGATGCAAACAAAAAACAGATCTACGATCAATATGGAGAAGAAGGCTTAAAAGGCGCTAATATGGGTGGTATGGGCGGCATGGGCGGCATGGGCGGCGGCTTTTCATCTATGGAAGAAGCTTTAAAAACCTTTATGGGAGCTTTCGGATCTGGTGGCGGTGGATCAATTTTTGAATCTTTTTTCGGATTTGATTCAACATCTGATGAGAGAGTTTTAAGACAAGGCGCTAGCAAAAAAATCAATGTTACCATTACTTTTGAAGAAGCTATAAAAGGCACAGATAAAGAGATAGCTATTACAAATTATGAATCATGCAATGCATGTTCTGGCTCTGGCGCAAAATCTTCTAAAGACATTAAAACCTGCCCAACTTGCAATGGCTCTGGACAGATCTTTCAAACAAGAGGCTTTTTTTCTATGTCCTCTACATGCTCCGAGTGTCATGGAGAGGGTAAAGTAATTATGAATCCCTGCTCTGATTGCAGAGGTCTTGGTAGAATCAAAAAAAAGAAAAATATTAAAATTCATATCCCAGCCGGCGTAGACAATGATATGCGGCTTAAAATGTCAGGCTATGGAGATGCAGGCGAAGGCGGAGGCCCTGCTGGCGATCTTTATGTCTTTATATCTGTTAAAGCTCACGAGAGCTTTGAAAGAGATGGAGATGATGTTTATTTAAAGCTTCCTATCACCTTTACAGAAGCCTCTTTAGGCTGCAAAAAAGAAATCCCAACTCCTGAAGGAAAACCCTACAGAATCTCTATTCCAGAAGGCTCTCAAAGCGATAAGGTCTTTAGAATCAGAGATTTAGGCTTTCCAAATGTGCATGGCTCTGGCAGAGGCGATCTTTTAGTGGTTATTTCAGTTGAAACCCCTGTAAATCTAAGCTCAAAACAAAAAGAGCTGCTCAAAAACTTCCAAGGTTTAGAAACCGAAGAAAATCACCCAAAAAAGAAGAATTTCTTCGATAAGGTCAAATCTTTCTTTAAAGGTTCA
>JAAKFX010000009.1 GCA_011064865.1 Candidatus Anoxychlamydiales bacterium | reverse complement strand
CAATTTAATATGGCTTTTTATTGCTAGGGTAATAACAGGTATTTTTTCAGGAAATTTATCAGTATGTTTAGCTACGATTTCAGATCTGAGTTTAACTGAAAAAGCAAAAGCTAGAAATTTTGGGTTTTTATCAGTCCTTGCGGGATTTTCATTTATATTAGGAGCTTTTATTGGAGGGAAATTTTCTGATAGCACGGTATCTTCCTTTTTTACACCCTCTTTTCCTTTTATGCTTGCGGCTCTTTTATCATTTATAAATCTATTTTTTATCATCTTTGCTTTTAAAGAGCCGACAGAAGAGAAAAAATATGTGAAATTTGATGTTTTAGAAGGTATTCATAATATTCAAAAAGCTTTAAAAACTAAAAATATTAAAACTATTTATGTTATCTATTTTCTTTTTGTTTTTGCCTGGACAATTCTTTTTCAATTCTCACCAGTATTAGTGATTAAAAAATTTGCTTTTACAAATTCTCAAATCGGAGATTTAGCTGCCTTTATGGGAATTTGTTGGGCGATTGGATCTTGGCCGATTAATAAACTATTATCTAAATGGTTTTCGCCACTGAGAATTTTAGATGTTGCATTTTTGATTTTTACAGTCTTATGTGGCCTCGTTGGTTTTCCAAAACATCTACAAGGTGTAATAATTATTTTAGGGGCTTGCGTAATAATTGGAGGGCTTGCTTGGCCTTTATGTACGACGGTAATTTCAAATAGAGCCCCTCATAAGATGCAAGGCAAAATCATGGGTATGAGCCAATCAATGCAATCTTTAGCTATGGCTGTATCTCCAATTATAGGTGGACTTTTTGATCGCGTTCACATATATTTACCATTTTTGGTAGCAGCATTTGCGAGCTTGATTGCGGGAGCCATATATTTTAGGACAAAAATTTAAAAAATTGTTTTTAACCGTTCAATAAGGAGACAAATAAAGTGTCAAATATTGTAAAAGAAAAAGATGAAAATACTGATCTTATAAAGGATCAAAAAGATGAGATAACAGAAAAAAAACCTTTAAAAGATGTTTTATCTTCTTATTTAGAAAAAAAACAAAATGAAAAAACCTTGAAAAAAGTAAAAAAAGATTTTTCAGATATAAAAACTAGATTTAATGAGACAAAAACTAGTTTTGAAACTTTGAGAGATATTCAAGAAACTATAAAAAATGCATATAACAACTTGGAAAAAAATGAAAAAGAAACAAAAAACGAAGATTAATTCGTTTATTATTATTTTTATCCTTGCAGCTTTAGTAGGTGCTAGGTATTTATATATAAAAACAGCAAAAGAGAGCAATTTTTATGGAGCTATAAAAACGAAAAGCGTAGATATTTTAGCTCCTAAGTCTCAAAAAATTGTTAAAGTTTATGTTATAGAAAAAGATTTTGTAAAAAAAGGGGATTTATTAGCGGAGTTAGATAAAAGTGCTATAGATGGAAAAATAAAACAGGTAAAGACAAAAATTACTTATGAAAAAGAGATGGCAAATCTTTTGAAATTCAAAGAAGAGAGAGCTTTTCAAGAGTATATTAATGTAAAAAAAGATGAAGCAATAGAGCTAAAAGATATAACGGTAAAATTAAAAACACTAGAAGAGAATCAGCTTTTATATAAAATCCAAAAGGCTAAAATAGAGACATTTGAAGCGAAGTTAGAGCTTTTAAGAAGCGAGAGTCAAAAAAGCTATATATATAGTCCTATCTCAGGGCAAGTAACTCATCTTTTTGCTAATAACGGAGATCTGTTTTTCTCTAAACAAAAGCTTTTTTCTATCAACGATGTAAATGATAATTGGATTGAGCTAAAAGTTAGAAAAAAAAATCTTTCGAAATATAAATTAAAGGATAGTTTTAATATTGTAATAGATAATTTTTCAGACATAAAATTTAATGGAAAAATTTTTGATATTAATGAAACTAAATCTTCTGAAAATGCAGTTTTAAAAATTTCTATTAATCAATTGAAAAACTCTCCTGATGAAAAAACAGCTAAATTAGCATCAAATATGAAAGCAAATCTTTATCATGAAAGACATTGAAAAAGAGCTTTTTCTTTCGATAAATAACCTTTTTGAACATATATCTATAAAAAATCTTAAATCCTCTACCAAGCAATTAACAAAAAAATATAGAAATCAAAAAGCAGCTAAATTTTTTGTCTCAGAGGAAGAGAGGCTCTCATATATTGCATGTCGTATGATGGCAACATTTAAAGCTATTCAATACGCTTTAAATGAAATCAAAAGTATTTGTCCAAAAATAAAAGTGCAATCAGCTTTAGATTTAGGCGCGGGGCCTGCAACTAGTGTTTTTGCTTTTTTTTCAACCTTTAAGAATTTAAAAAAGCTGCATCTTGTTGAAAAAGATGAAAAAATGCTTTTCTACGGGAAGGGACTTTTAACTTTTTCAAATATTGGTCTTTCAAACACAACTTTTGAGAAAAATGATATTTTAAAAATAAAAAACTATGAGTTTGATGCGGTAATACTCTCTTATGTTGCAAATGAGCTAAAAAATTTTCAAATAGAGAAAATTATAAATAGATGGGCTAAATCTAAATCTAAAATAATTATATTTATTGAGCCGGGAACAATGTATGGCTTTAAAAATATCAGATGGATTCGTCAAAAATTAATAGATGATGGTTTTGATATAATAGCTCCTTGTCCTAACAAATTAAGATGTCCAATGGCTAAAAATGATTGGTGTCATTTTTATGTAAGGGTTAAAAGATCAAAAATTCATAAATATTTAAAAGATGCAAAGCTAGGTTATGAAGATGAAAAATTTTCATATGTAATAGCGACAAAAGAAAAAGTAAAAACTCCAAAATCTAGAATACTACGTTTTATAACTAAATCTAAAAGAGAGATAACTCTGCCTCTTTGCAAAGATGGAAAATTTATATATGAAAAGATTTCAATAAAAGATAAAAATAAATATAAAACAGCTAAAAAACTCAATTGGGGAGATTCTTTTGATGTTTAAAGGCTCAATGGTAGCTTTAGTTTCGCCTTTTAAACAAGATGGCTCTTTAGATGAAGATGCTCTTGTCAACTTAATAAAAGGGCATCTAAAGGCTAAAACAGATGCAATAGTTTTATCAGGAACAACAGCAGAGTCTCCAACTCTTACAGATACAGAAAAATTAAAAATTTTTGAGATAGCAACTTCTTTAGCAAAAGGGAAAACTAAAATTATTGCAGGAACAGGAACTTATTCCACTCAAAAAACAAAATTTTTAACTAAAAAAGCAAAAGAAATTGGTGTAGATGGCGTTTTAGTAGTTATTCCATATTATAATAAACCTCCAATAGAGGGTTTGATAAAACACTACGAAGAGATTGCAAAAGAAGATCTTCCAATAATATTATATCATCATCCTGGTAGAACGGGCACAAAACTTACTATTGAAGATTTTATAAAACTTCAAAAAATTGATCAAATCGTAGCTATTAAAGAAGCTTCAGGCTCGCTAGAGTTTGCAAAAGAGTTAATAGATAAAACCCGTTTTGATGTTCTATCTGGCGACGATCCTTTAACTATTGACATGCTAAAATTAGGTGCTAGGGGTGCAGTCTCTGTTGTAGCAAATATCATTCCTGAAAAGTTCAAAAAGATTAATGATCTATGTCTATGCTCTAAGTTCGAAGAAGCAAAAATTATTTACAATCAATATAAAAATTTGATAAATGCTATGTTTTTAGAAACTAACCCCATATGCATTAAATACGCTCTTTCTTTATTAAATAAATGCGAATCTAATATGAGGCTTCCTCTAATAGAGCCCAATGAAAAAAATAGAGAAAAAATAAAAGCTGAATTAAAAAAATTATCTTTAAACCTAAAAATAAAATTCTTTAAAAACCTATGGAAGTCAGGATAAAAAAACTTGTTTTTTTTATTTACAAAAAATATGTTCAATATTTAATGTTTATAAATTAAAAAAATCGTAAAGGTGATTTATGAGAATATCATTAAGTTGTACATATCCTATAGCAGAGTTAAGACAGCCCGTAAAAGAAAATTTATTAAGATTTGAAAGAACTCAAAACAAGGTTAATGCCCTTGCAAAAGGAAGTCTTCAATTTGATCCCGATCCTGATGATGATGGTGGCACTGAAGTTTCAGGTGACATGGGAGGAGATTTGGGCCATGGGCAATTAGACTAAAGGAGCTTCAATAGGGTAGAAATGGTGTAAAAGCCATTTCTACATAATGTCTGCAGCAATTTTAGTAAGTTCTGATCTCTATAAAATATGAGCTTTCTTTATTTAAATAAATGCGAGTCTAATACGAAGCTTCCTCTAATAGAGCCCAATGAAAAAAAATAGAGAAAAAATAAAAGATCAAATTCAAAACTCTTGTTTGCTGATTAAATAGATAAAAAACATATTATAGTTTTTTTAATCTATTAACTAACCCTAATATTTGTTTTTTCTGCTCATCTGTAGGTTTAAAAAGAGGATGAGAAAATAGCGATTTTAATCTTTTTAAAGTTGTTATTGCTTGCTCTGCGATATTAGGTTGCCTTTTATCTGCTTCAGATAGCGGGAAAAGCTTTCTTATTATTGATAAAAGCTCTTGTTTAGCTTGCCCTTTATAGTTTTTAACAATGTCTTGTTTTTTGTCTAAATCACCACCTCTGCTTGCTAGAGTATAAATCGCTTGACGTGGCATAGAATCTATTTGTGGCCTTAGTTTTGCTGGCATATCCATATAAAATTCGTAGTACTGTAGAAAGTTATAGGGAGTTTGACGATTACCGTAGGTTTCAGTTAACCAATATGTAAAAGCTCCTTCTTTATAATTTTTCAAAATTTCTTGAGCTTTTTGTATTCTCTCTCCGTGTAAAATTACAGCTTGGTTTGTGATTGCTTTAACTTCAGAGGTTATCATGATTAAATTTTTCAGATCTGTTTCAAAATCAATCTCTTTTTCTTCGTCAATGTAGTTTTGTAATATATTTGAAATATTTTCTTTTTCGGTCTCATTGAGGGGATTGATTTTAAAAACGCCAGAAAAGCTAGATAATGAACCCTCTTTGGAGAGCTCTGCTAGAGCTGTCATTTTTGGTTTTTGCTTTTCTTTAGATCTTAATCTTAAGTTTAAAAGGTCATTAAATTTTACCATTTTGATAACTCCTAATGTAAAGCAGTTTTACATTTGCTTTTTTTTAATAATTCTTTTGTTAGAGCTTTGTAATCATCTGAAGCTCTACTTTTAGGGGCTGTTTTAAACACTGGATTGCCATAAATCGTAGCTTCCGATACTGCGATATCTCTTCTTATTTTTGATATTAATAATTTTCCTGGAAAAGTGGAGTCGATTACTTTTTGAAAATCTTTATTACTTTTCCCTCTTGGATACCAAAAAGAGAGGGCAACTCCAAGGACAGTTAATTTATGTCTCTCTGAGATATTATTAATGAAACTTGCAAGCCTTTGAAGTCCTTTAACACTATAAAATTCAGGTGTAGCACAAATAAGAGAGTTCGTAGCAGCGATTAGAGCAGATTCTGTAAGCCAGCAAATAGATGGAGGGGTATCTATAAAAATAAAATCATAATCTAAAGGTTTTAAAACTTGTTTTAATCTTTCGTGGGAGTATCTATCAGCGGCGAGAGATCCTGTTACTTCTACTCTTTCTAACCAAGCATCTGCAGGAACTAAATCCATATTAGAAATAGATGTTTTTAAAATCACATCTTTAATAGGTTTTTCTTTTTGCAAAACAACAGCCATAGAATCTTGGTCATCGGGATCAAAACCAAGTCCTGTTGTGAGGTTTGCTTGAGAATCTAAATCTATTAAAAGAACTTTTTTCTTATGATATAATGAAAGTGCAGATCCTACATGCAAACATGTAGATGTTTTAGCTGTTCCTCCTTTAAAACTTGTGATAGCAATTATTTCCACTATCTCCCCCTATTTTTCGTCTTTTTTACTAAGACGTCATAAATGGAGATAATAAAGATTTTTCTTTTTTTTCGGTAGCTACTTTTTCTAAAAATTTTGAAGGAGCCATTTCTCCATGTACAGTATTGTCGCGAGTTCGTAGAGTTATAGTTTTATTTTCTATTTCTTTATCGCCAACAGTTAGCATGTAATTGATTTTTAATAGCTGAGCATTTCTGATTTTTTTACTAACTGATTCATTTGAAGCATCTACATCTACAGGAATATTTATCTTTTCTATTTCTTCTTTAATTTTATTTGCATATTCAACGTGTCTATCTGCAACGGGAATAAGCCTCACTGCTAAAGGGGAGAACCAAAGTGGAAAATTTCCTGTAAAATGCTCTGTTAAAACTCCTATAAATCTTTCTACAGAACCTAAAATAGTTCTATGAATCATGATCGGCCTTTTTTGCGCTCCGTCTGAGTCGATATAAACTAAATCAAATTTTTCAGGTAAAGACATATCTAATTGAATGGTTGCACATTGCCAATATCTTTTTAAAGCATCTTGAACATGAATATCAATTTTAGGACCATAAAAAGCGCCATCTCCTTCATTGATAACATATGGATGATCCCACTCATCTAAAGCATCTTTAAGACCATTAGTTGCTCTTTCCCATTCTTCATCTGAGCCGATAGTTTTTTCTTTTTCAGGTCTGGTTGAGAGCTCTAATTTATATGAAAGACCAAGGGTCATGTACATAGTTTCTGTTAAAGATAAAATTTCTAAGATTTGATCTTTTATTTGATTTGGCATCATAAAAACATGCGCATCATCTTGGTGAAAAGCTCTAACTCTAAAAAGTCCATTTAATGCTCCGGAAACTTCGTGTCTATGAACTAAGCCTATTTCTGAAACTTTTAAAGGCAAATCTCTATAGCTATGCATATTAGTTCTATAATAGAGCATACAGCCAGGACAGTTCATTGGCTTTATAGCAAATTCTTTTTTTTCAACTTCAGATGTATACATATGTTCTCGATAGAGATCCCAATGCCCAGATCTTTTCCATAGCTCTTTTGAAAGCATTATTGGAGTTTTAATTTCGACATATTCTTTTTCAGTGAGAAGAGATCTTAAATATTCTAAAAGCTGATCCCACATATAAAGACCTTTTGGGTAGAAAAAAGGCATGCCAGGAGCCTCTTCTTTTAAACCGAAGAGATTGAGCTGTTTTCCTATTTTTTTATGATCTCTTTTTTTTGCTTCTTCTAAAAATGTTAAATATTCTTGCAGCATTTTTTTATCTGGAAAAGATATGCCATAGATTCTAGTGAGCATTTGATTTTTAGAATCTCCTCTCCAATAGGCGCCAGAAGTTTTTAAAACTTTAAAGGCTTTAATTTTTGTAAAACTAGATAAATGTGGTCCTCTACAAAGATCTGTAAACTCACCTTGTTTGTATGCTGAAATTACTCCTTTTTCAAATTCATTTATCAAAGCTATTTTAAAAGGATTTTTTTCAAAGGCTTCTTTAGCTTCTGTTTTATCTTTATATTCAACTCTTATAGGTTTTAAATTTTCAGCAATTATTTTTTTAGCTTCTTTTTCGATTTTATTTAAATCATCTTCTGTAATTTCAAGGTCTGCGAAATCATAGTAAAAGCCATTTTCAATAGGAGGGCCTATTGTTGGTTTTGCATTTGGATATAGTCTTACAACAGCTTGAGCTAAAACGTGTGCAGAAGAGTGCCAATAGATATCTTTGCCGTCTTCATCTGAAAAAGATAAAAAAATGATTTTGTCATTGTTAGTTAGTTTTTTCGCAAGATCGTATTCTTTATCATTTACTTTCATTGCAATAGCCATATCTGGCGTTGTCAAATTTAATTGTTTAGCCAAATCATAGCCAGTAGCGCCAGGCTCAATTTCATTTTTTTCATCTTTTACAAAGACAAACATTTTATCCCCTTTATTTAAAAAAACTTATCGATGATTATATTTTACAATAAATAAAGCTTTAGAAAAACAGAAAAATTAAGTTTTCTTTTAAAAAAAAGGCCATTATATTTTAAGAAAGTTTTTTTATAAAAAATTGAAAAGTTTTGAGGCTGATAGATGAAAAAAATAATAATACTTTTTTTAACTATTTCAACATTTAATATTTTTGCAGCGCCTGTTGGCAATCCATTGAATCCTGAAATAATTGCTGACGGTTTTTTTATCACCCCTGCAAGTTGGATTAATTTTAGATTGGGATATGAAGGGAATTTTGTCTCTGATTCCAGATTTGATAAAAGAGACTCTTCTGGCAAAATTGATAATTTCAAACAAGACATCAATTCTGGTTCATTTACTTTAAATCTACAAAATAGAATCGATTTTTCCGCTGTTTTAGGTGCCGCTAGAATGCGCTCAGATTGGAGATTTGATAATGCGGGTACTATGAGTAGAATAGAGCTAGAGACAAATTATAGATTATATTGGGCAGTTGGAGGAAATGTTATTTTATTTCAGTGGGGTAATACTGCTCTATCTACTGGTGGTAGATATTCTAGAGCAAAGCCATCTCTATCTTTCATAACTCAAGATGGAGCTCCTCAAGATACAGGAGGCTCAAAAGTAAAATTTAGAGATTGGCAAGTTGATTTAGGCTTAGCTCATCAAATAGATATTTTTATTCCTTATGTTGGAGTTAAATATTTAAATTCTAGAGCTAAAATATTAGATGCTACCTTTGCAATTGCAGATGATTCCAAAAATTTTATGAAAATGAAAAATGATGATCATTTTGGAGTTTATGTTGGAAGCTCTTTATCTAATAGCAAATATTTTATGTTAACTGTGGAAGCTAGATTTATTGATGAAGAAGCAATATCAGTTATGGGAGAGCTTAAATTTTAGTTTTTTTGCTTTCATAAAAATTTATGATCTAAGGATCGCAATATAAAAAATTATATAGATGAAAAAAAAAATATTTGTTTTTTTATTTTTTCCAATATGGGTTTTTTCTTCTCAAGTGGGACCTCCTTCTTATCCAGCTATTATAGAAGAGGGTTTTTTTATACCTGATACAAAATGGGTTAATTATCGCCTTAGCTACACTGCTTATAAGGCATCCGATTTAGTGATGAAATTTGATGATAGTGCAAAAGAACAAAATTTTCATTTAAGAAAAGTTAAAGCAGAAGGGAATTTTGGATCATTTGTATTAAATATTAAAGAGAGATTAGATTTATATACACAGATTGGATCTTATAAATTAGAACCAGAGTTTAGGCAAAACTCAAATCTATATATTTTGAAAAGCGCTACAGATATTTTATATAGGGCAGGAGCTCGGCTAGTTTTTTTTGAGATTTTAAATTTTACCCTAGGGGCCGATGTTCAATATAGTATATTTTCTGCATCTTCTAGCTTTCTTACATTGAATGATAGACCTATTCAAAATGATAGCAAAATCTCTTTAAAAGAGTGGCAGATAGCAGTTGGTCTTGCTCAAAAAATTACAATTTTGCGCCCATATATTGGTGTGGTATATAAAGATACTCAAATTAGAATGAAAAAACTACCATTTCTACCAACTCAATTGAATTTAAATTTTCAAAAACAAGCAGGAGTATATTTAGGGGTAGCTGCCTCTCTTGGCTCTTTTGTATCAGTTATAGGAGAAGTTAGACTTGTTAATGAAAGATCTACAGCTCTATCTTTAGATGTTCGTTTTTAAAGTTTTGAAAAAAAAAACTAAAAGTGTGTATTGTAGATCCAAAGGATGTAAATATATTTTTAAAAGATAAATGAAACGATTTTTATTACTTAGTATTTTTTTTGTATCTAATCTTTTTGCTCAAGATCCATTTGAAGGCAAACATCAAGATCCTGATATGGATGCACTTAGAAAATGGGTTAGAGAAAAGAGGATGATTTCAGTAAAAGAGTTAGGTGGCGATCTCTCTCTCAGTGGAGAGGTAAGAATAGAATATAAAGGGATTAATGAAAAAAAAGATGGTATAAATCAAAGAGGAACTTCTGGAGCTACAAACAATCCAGAGAATGCTTTTGATGTCGAAGTTAATGTAATGTTAGATTATAGAACCGATAGAAGTTGGGCTGCAATAAGAATAGAGTTTGATAATGATATGGGAGTAGACAGCGGAACTACAAATAAGCTTGCTTTAGAGAAAGCTTATTTTGGTGGGAGAATGATCGATGGAGAGACTTTTAATTTTGATGGGGAGCTTGGTAGAAGAAATTTAAGTGATGTTTTTGATTCAAAAATTGAGTTTTCATCACTTTTCGATGGAGCTCTTCTAAGGTTTAATAAAGCCTTTGAATCTATCGGAAGTTACTATTTCAATTTAGGTGTTTTTTTGATAAGCGATCTACACAATCATGTTGGAGAGGTTGCTGAAATGGGGATGCTAGACATTGCCAATACAGGGTTTTTTATTAAATATTCAATAATAAATTGGAAAAAACATTTTTCAGATCCTGTTAGAAACAGAAGATTCAATTTTGCTAATTCTCAACTTATACTTGGCTATCAAGGTCTTTTTACTAAATGGAATAAATATACAAAGTTTTATTTGGCGGGCCTTATGAACCATTTAGCAAAAGATTTAACTTTTTCAGATATAGTTTTGTCTAAAAAGTATAGATTCGCATTTTATGTAGGCATGTCTTATGGAAGGATATTACAAGCCAATGATTGGGCTTTAGATGTGAACTTTCAATATGTAATGCCGCAAGCTATTTCTGATTTTGATGTAGGTGGTATTTCTAATGGGAATTCAGCTTCTATTGGCCTATATACTACAAACGTTAATGGAACAGGAGTTGCCACTACAAGAGCTAATGCTGTTGGCTTTGCAAATTATAAAGGATTTTCTTTCGATCTTTTATATGCAATAACTGGGAATTTAACTCTTTTGCAAAGTTTTGAGATTTCGAATAATCAGACAAAATCTTTTGGTTCTTCTATTGATTATAAAAGATATGAGATGGAATTTATCTACGCTTTTTGATCGCCTTTTACAAAATTATAATGAATAGTTCTTCCTTCTTTTTTTATTTTTAAAAATAGAGGTTCTGGATAGTTCTTTGCATAAGCACTTTTTAAAAATTTATAAACATCTTTTTTAGGAAATCTCGATCCTAGAAAAAGACAAACAAAATTGATTCTTCTTTTATATTTTTTTGTTTTTATGAAAAGCCTTTTAAGAGAATATTTTTTACTCGGTCTTCTTTTTATCAGATATATAGAGTTTAAAAAACCTCTAAAAAAAGGAAAGTTTCTAAGAACCTTCCCTAAAGAAAATACTTTGAGGTTTGGTAGAAAAGAAAACAGCAAAAACACCTCAAGCCAGCTACCATCTAACATAATTATATATGAAGATGGCGTGGGAATATTATTTACCTTTACTTTGAAAAATTTCAGTAAGATCTTTCTAGAAAAATAAGAGAAAAAAAGCTCAGACATCCTACCTGTAATAAAGATATTGAAACAAAGTGCTAAAATTCCTACGAACAAAAAACCATTTGCGGAAGAAAATTTTAAAGTAGAGCTAATAAGATATAAAAAAAATGCTGCTAGCAAAACTCCGCAGAAGCTTAAAAAGTTAGAAGCCGCTATTATTCTACCTCTTTTTTTATCAGGGCTAGCAATTTGTATAAAAGAATCAAAAGGAACCAAAAATATGCCGCCGAAAAACCCTAAAAGGATAAGTAAGATTATAACACCTATTAAATTATGGCTGAAAATTCCTAAAAACATAAAAATTAAAGACATAAAAAAACCGGATAGACAAGCAAGTCCAGGTTCCACACGATCTTTTGAGAGTCTACCTGCAACAAAAGATCCGATAGCTATTCCAACAGCAGTTGCTAAAAATAGATATCCACCTTTGACGTCAGATAAATGAAGAGACTCAATAGCGTAAGGAATAATATTTAATTGAGTGAATCCACCGATAAAAAGAAAAAATGCTGATCCTAAAACGGCTGATATCAAATATCTTTTTTTAGAACAAATCACTAAAGTTTTATAAATTTCGTAAATAAATAGGGGATTTATTTTCTTTTTAGATCTTTTTGCTGGGGTTTTAATAATTCCAAAGCTTGTGCTAAGTCCAATAACGGAAACGATAACACAAAAAATAGTGGCTATTATAAAATTTTTGTCGGTGATATCGGTTATAAAAGAGGCTAAAAATGTTCCTATTATTATTGCTAAATAGGTAAAAGAGTTCAAAGCTCCATTAGCTTTAGATACATATTTAGGATCGACAATTTCAGGAATGATACCATATTTCGAGGGGCCAAAAACTGCGCTTTGCATACCCATAAAAAATAGAAGGATATAAAAAAGCATAGGAGATTTAAAAAGAACAGCAAAGATACTAAGGCTCATTACTATAATTTCAGAAAATTTCATAGCTATTAAGATATTTCTTTTGCTTATTTTATCAGCTAGAACTCCTGACGCTGATGAAAAGAGTAAAAAGGGAATAACGAAAATAGCACCGGCAATAGCAAGTATTGTAGAAGCATCGGAAATCCCTTTCAGATTGATAATGAAATAAACCAATATTAGCTTAAAAACATTATCATTTAATGCTCCCAAAAACTGAGTGGCATTCAAAAATTTGAAAGAGTGTTTTCTTATATTAAAGCTCATAGACAAAATTTTAGCATAATAATAATATCTAAATAATAACAAATCCAACTACAATTATTAGATAAGGATACTCTATAGCTTAAGATGAAAGCAACGTTTTCTAGCAATTTTTTAGAAATTTTAGTAGAACAACTAAAGGAAAATCTTTTTTTTAACAGCTCTATATCTAAATCTTACGTTTTTGTAGAAAATCAATTTGCAAAAAATTATTTAATGCAAAATTTTTGTGATGATCCAGAGCTAAAAGTAGCTTTTGATATAAATTTTGTCTCTATTAGTAATTTTATAAATATTTTTCAAAATGAGCTAAAAACTCCCAAAGAGAAAAGATTTTTAAATTTTTTAGAGTTGAATTTAATAATACGTCAAAAAATTTTAAAGCACATCAAATCCATGAATAGTAGCTGTATAGATTCTCCGTATATTGATTTATATAAATACTTGATAAAAGATGAAAAGATAGACAAAAGAGTCAATCTATTGACATTTGAGTTGACGAAACTTTTTTTACAATACTCAATTTTTTTAACCTCGAAAAAAGTTAATGAGACAAAAGATAAATATTGGCAAATGTTGCTGTTTTATGAAATTTTTTACAAAGATGGATATAGAGTAGCTTTTAGAGATTTACATAATTTAGATATTGAAAAATTTCAAAATTGCAATTTTCATTTTTTTGCTATTAATTATATTTCTCCTCTTTATTTTGATTTTATAAGCAGGTTAAACAATGTTAATCACTACTTTTTATCTCCTTCGATGAATTTTTTCGAAGATATTGTTTCTGATTTTGAAAGACAAAAGCTATTAAAAGTTTTAAAAAATAAAAAGACATCTTTGAAAAAGTTAGAAAATTTAGATGAATATTTAAAAGATAGAAATGTTTTTTTAGCAAATATGGAAAGGCTAAAAAGATTTTATCTCAAAACGATGAATAGCTACGATGATTATATAACATTTGATAAGTACCTCTCTTATGATGATATTGAAGAAAAATCATTTTTACAAAACTTTCAACTCGATATATTAAATTTAGAAAATTTAAATTCAAAAAAAACTACTAAAAATGATGACTCAATCCAGATACACATTGCAAACTCTAAACTTCGAGAAACTCAGATACTTCACTCAAATATTTTAAAACTTTTACAAAATGAAAATATTAATTTATCGGACATTCATATAATTGCACCGAATATCGATGAATACGCTGCATATATTCAGATGGTGTTTTCGGATCCTCAAAATCCACTATATTTCAAAATTTCAGATTTGAAAGTTTCAAATAAAAGCTTTTTTATATCCGGTTTAAAAAAATTGATATCTTTTGCCAATAGTAGATGGGAAAAAGAAGATATAATTGAAATATTTCAAAATCCTCTTTTTCAAAAAAGGCATAATTTTTCAAAAGAGGAGATTAAACTTTTATTTAATTGGATTGAAAGAGCAAATATTTCATGGGGGCTGGATGAAGAGCATATTTTAAGATTTATCAAAAAAGATGACACAGCATTAATAAAGAGTTTAGAAAAAGGTTTTTCAAGAATTTTACTCGCAGCTATTTTTCTAACAAATCTAGATTTGATGGATCTAGATCCAATTAAAGAAAATGCTAATGAGAGAGAAAATTCAACTATTGCCCTAGATATTCCTATAGAAGAAATTGAAATATCAGATTTAAATATTTTGGAAAAATTTTTAAAAACATTAAATGCCATATATGATGACATACAAATTATAGAAAACAAAAAAGAACTTTCTTTAAAAGAGTGGAAAAAGTTTTTAGCCTCTTTTTCAAGTAATCATTTTGAACAAGATTTTTTTGACAATGTTATAGCTCGAGACCAAATTTTTTATGAAAAAGCTGCAATTACATCTTTTAATAGTTTCTTGCATGATTTAAATAATTTAGATTTTAGATTTGATAATGAGAATTTTTCATTTGATATTATCTATGAGCACTTTGTAAAGCATGTAGATAGATGTAAAACAGATATTAATCCACATTTGATAAATGCTCTTCATTTTTCATCATTTGAAATGTCTTATCTTCCAGCAAAAGCTGTTTTTATTATAGGGCTTGAAGAAGAAGCTTTTTCATTGAGTGTAAAAAGCTCTATTGATTCAATACGCTTAAATATTCCCACAGCCTCAGATCGTATTCGCTCGAATTTTCTACAGGCTCTTTTATCTTCTAGAAATTTTTTGATTTTAAGCTATTCATCTAAAGAAAACTCTAAGATGGATGCATCTATTTTACTTCAAGAGCTTTTGTCTTATTTAGATAGCTCATACACGATATTAAATCAAAAACCATCAAAATATTTAGTTAAAAAACACGCTTCTTATCCTTTTCATAAAAACTATTTTGCTGAAAAAAACTTAGATCTTTCAAATGTATTTTACAAGGCCGCAAAAGCCTATTATGAAGAAGATAAACTTAAGCATGATTTTTTTGATAAGATAGAAGAAAAACAAACTCAAAATGATTTCGAAGAGGTAATAGATCTTCAAAACTTAAGATATCTTTGTAAAAATCCAATAGGCTTTTATTTTAAAAGTAGCTTAGAGATATATCTTCAAGAAGAAGAGGTAAAAAGCGATTTTATGCTCTCTTCTTTAGATAAATACATTATAAAACAAGATTTTTTGAAGCATAATCTAGATATTATTTTTCAGGTTTTTGAAAAAAAAGCAAAAATGCCGATAGGAGTATTTAATGCTATAGCAAAGGATAAAATCCGAGGTGATATTTTAAAATTTTATGAAAATCTAAAAACTTTAAAAGTAGATATACAAACTCTTAAATCTGTGAGATTTGATCTTAAATCATCTGCTTTTGAAAAAATAGATGATTTAAATTTTAAAATGCCTCCGATTGAAATTGAGACAAAAAAGGGATTAGTAAAAATTATTGGCATGGTAAATAAAATTTCAAATCAAGGGATTTTATCTGATTTTGATACTAAAATGTATAATTTAGTGCGTTTTTGGCCTGATATATTAGCATATCAAAAGCTAGATGATAGTTTTGTGAAAAATATAGTTTTTACAAAATCAGCTAAGGTTAAATCTATTAAAATAGATAGAGTAGATGAGTGTTTTATAAAGCTTATTGATTACTATCAGAGCTCTAAAAATCAAATATCATTTATGATTAAGCCATTTTGTGAGTCTATACTGCTTAAAGATGAGAAAAAACTCTCTAAAGCTATTGAAACAATATTAACACCTGTTAAGCATTTAGATGCTTACTCGAAGTGGTTTTTTACAAATTTTAAAAAGCCGAGGGCTATTGATATTATTGAAAGCTCAAAAATATTTTTAAAAGATGTTTTTTCACCTTTAGAGGAAATTCATGAAAATATTTGATGTATTAGAAAAAAAATCAGATATTTTTGGGAAAAAACTGCTAGAAGCTTCTGCAGGTACAGGTAAGACCTTTGCCATTGAACATCTATTTGCACGGCTTTTATTAGAGAAAGATGATTTTACTATCGAGCAAATTTTAGTTGTTACATTTACTAAAGCTGCAACTAAAGAGCTAAAGTATAGAATCCGTAAAAATCTTGGAATAGCAGCTGAGATATTAAAAGGTAAAAATGTAGATAAATCGATAAATTTTAACTATTTGAATTCATATATCAACAAAAAAGAAAAGATTACAAAACTTCAAGATGCGATAGATTTATTTGAAACAGCTCAAATTTTTACGATTCACAGCTTTTGTTTCAAGGCATTGAAAGAATTTGCTTTTGAAGCAAATATTCATCTTGATATCAATGAAGAGGATGATTTTGGCTATATTAAAAAAATCATTTACGATTATTTAAGATATTTTATCGATTTAGAAAAATACTCATCCGAGCAAATTGAGATTTTGGTAAATAAAAATAAAGATATAGACACTTTAGTTTTCAAAATTTTCCAAAACCTTGATAAAGATTTCAAAGTCAAAAATTTGAATAATTTTTCAAATCTTTTAGATGATTTTAATAAAAATATTAAAAACTTTGAAAAAGTGGATAAAGATTTTGAGATAAACAATTTTGAAAATGTTTCAAAAAATTTTAAAAAAAAAATAAAATTTACAAAACAAGATTATTTGTTTCAACTTGAAACGTTACTTAAAATAGTCAATAGTAGAGAAGCCTCTTCTCAAGATTTTAAAAATTTATTGAAAACAAAACTTTCGATCTTTGAATTTTTAGATGAAAAAAATAAAAAGATAAAAGCTGATGATAGTCAGCTTTCTTCATTTTTGCAAAAAGCAAAAAATTTACTCCATCCAATAATAAAAGAGGCTACAGATTACAAACTTTTGTTTTATAGATTATGTATAGATATTTCAAAGAAGGTAGATACATATTTAGAAACAAATGAGCTTTTTACATTTGATAAGATTTTACAAAAGATGCAAAAAGCTACAAAAACTAGAGCTTTCAAAGAAAAACTCTCAAATAGATATAAAGCGGTTATTATCGATGAGTTTCAAGATACTGATAAGGTTCAATTTGATATTTTTAATACTCTGTTTTTAACAAATCCAACTACCCAAGCCTTTTATCTGATTGGAGATCCCAAACAATCGATTTATAGTTTTAGAAAAGCAGATCTATACACTTATTTAGATGCGGTAAAAAAGATCGATGAAATTAATTATTTAGATACCAATTATAGATCGACAAAATCATTAATAGATTCATTAAACGCACTTTTGTCTGACGATTTTTCTAAAAATTGGTTAAAACTACCTAGTATAAAAAAAGATTTAAAATATCTGCCTATCAAAGCAGGCTTAGATAAAGCTTTTGATTTTCAAGATAATTTAGCTTCAATTCATTTTTTTATCTCAGAGGGAAATAGGATCAAAAAAAAGTGGCCAACTAGTGAAATGGAGAAAAAGTTTTTTGCATATATTAGAGATGAGATTGTAAAACTCAAAGAAGAGCAAAACTTTTCAGATAAAAGTTTTGCTATTCTAATAAAAGATAGATATCAAGCAGAAAGGCTCAAATCCTTTTTAGAAAATTTTTCTATTAAAGCAGTAACATTTAAAGAGACATCTTTAAAAAACTCTATTGCTTTAAAAGCGATGATAGATTTTTTTGAAGCTTGTATAAAACCTCATGATTTGAGCAAAGTAAAGCTAGCGCTTTTAGGTCCTTTTATTAATTTACAGCTTCAGGATTTAAAAGATATTGATGATAAAAAATTCTCAAAATTTTTAGAAAAATTTTATTTTTTTAAATCTATTTTAATAAAAAAGAATCTATCGATATTTTTCTCTCATTTTTTTTCCACTGCTTTTACAGATAGAACGATCTTAGAAAATATAGCTTCTAAAAAGGATGAAAATTTTTATTTAGAGCTCATTTATCTGATCGAGATTATGCTCAAGGATAAAAGTCTGCACTTTAATCAAATACTTGCGTTTTTTGATGAGCTAAAGAGCTTAGATGATGAAGATGAAAAATTAAAAATTTTAAAAAACGCCTCAGATGGAGCTCAAATTTTAACTACTTTTATGTCTAAAGGATTAGAATATGATGTAGTTTTTGCAATAGGTTTAGCATCTCAAAATATAGAGAGTATTTCAAATGATTTACAAGAGATTGACGCTGAAAAAATGAGACAATTCTACGTTGCAATAACAAGAGCAAAATATAGAATCTATCTACCAATTTCAATAGATTTAAAAGAAAAAATTATCCAAGAAGGAACATGCTCTGTTATGGAATATTATCTATCTAATATTTTGGATGGAAAAACAATAAACAAACAAAATCTTTTACAAAAACTAGATATTTTGAAAGATAAGAATCTTTTAAGTTATAGTTTTGTAGATGATATCTCTTTTTTAGCTAAAAAAGGATTTGATAAAGCTCCCATTTTAAAACAGAGTGACATTTTTACAAAAAGCTTTCAATCTCGCTCAATTTATTCATTTTCCGCGCTTAGTTCTGATAAAAACATTCTAAAAGATGAGAAAAAAATTAGTAAAAATATTCCAATAGGACCTAAAGTTGGAGAGTTATTTCATAAAATTTTAGAAAACATATTAAAAAAACAAAGTTTTTTTAAAGAAGATATCTTTTTTCAAATTCATGATTTAATAAAAGATAGCATTCTACAGCCATATGAAGAGAATATAAACATTATTATTAACAATATTTTAAAAGCTCCTTTAGCGAATTTTTGTTTAAAAGATGTTGATTTCGAAAACATTAAACCTGAGGTAGAATTTTTATTTTCTTTTAAAAATAATTATATGAAAGGTTTTATCGATCTTGTTTTCGAATATAATAGCAAATTCTATCTAATCGATTGGAAGAGTAATTTTCTGGGTGAAGATGAAAAAGATTATGATAAAAAAAACATTGAAAATGAGATGATGCATCATAACTACTACATGCAAGCTGCGATTTATACAAAAAGCCTTAAAAGACATATTGAGAGTTTAAAAAAAGATTTTAAAAAAGCATTTGGTGGCGCTTTTTATATTTTTTTAAGAGGGCAAAACTTTTCAAAAGATGTAGGAATCTATCATTTTTTTCCTGATCTTAAAATTTTAGATAAAATCAATTTGAATAACAAAAATATATGTTTGGACAGATAGATAAAGAGCTAAATTTTTCGTATTTTGAAGATTTAAGAAAAAAAGAATTTTTCTCATATCTAGATGAGTTTTTTGCTAAATATTTAAAGCCTCAAAATGAAGTAGAGACAATCTTTTTAGCTTATCTTTTTTTAATTTCTAAAAACGGATACATATCTTTAGAAATTCAAAAAGATACGATCTATCCTCTGCCAAAATTCTTTAATGTAGATAGCTTTTTGCAAATAGATGAAAAGAAACTTATTGAAAAAATTATTTTAGGCTCTGATTCTTTTTCTAAGAAAGTTTTATCTTTTGGAGAGGATAAAAATTTTCAAAAATCAATAGTTTGTAGATATGAAAACTTTTTCTATCTTCAAAAAAACTTTGTTTTTGAGACTAAAATTATAAAAAATGTAAAAGAGTTGCTTTTGAGCAGGCCAAAAGAGCTATTTGTAGAAGAGACATTTACTACACTTTTAGAAAATGAAAAAACTTTAAATGCAGAACAAAAAAAAGCTATTCAAAATTTTTTCAAAAACTCTATATCTTTCATATTAGGAGGGCCTGGAACAGGTAAAACATATACAGCAGCGCACTTAATAGATATCTTTTATAAATCATTCGATTCTACTAAAAAAGAAAAACTCAAAATTGTAGCAACAGCTTTTACAGGCAAAGCAACCTCTCATTTAAAATCAAATATTTCTAAATTTTCTAAAGACATTGAAATTGATGCTAAAACTTTGCACTCTTTATTAAATATAAAAGAGGGGAGATCTAAATTTTTTGAGGGTGACAAACTTTGCTATGATCTAATAATAATAGATGAGAGCTCTATGTTAGATTTAAAAATTATAGCTCATTTGTTAGATTCAATAAAAAAAGACTCCAGAGTGGTCTTTATCGGCGATCCTAATCAAATCCCACCAATTGAGAGTGGAAATATTTTTGCAGAACTTAGTAAATCCAATAAAATACCAAAAATTACACTGAAAAGAGCTGTTCGTTTTGAAAATAGCAACATTTTAGATATAGCTGATTTAATAAATCTTAAAAATGAAAAAGCCTTTGAAGATATTTTTGCAAAAAAAGATCTTTTTTATGATTTAGAAAAGACAAATCAAACAAAAAAAGATCTATTAAATATGGCAAAGACCAATTTTTCCCTTTCTAAAGATGAAGAATCAATAGACAATATTTTTGCTAAAATAAATAACTTTAAAATTTTATCTTCTCTTAAAAAAGGTCCTTTTGGCGTAGATCTTTTGAATCATGAAATCTTTTCTCTTCTTTATAATGATCTTGATTTGAATCATCATCTCTATGTTCCAATAATCATTACTAAAAACTCTCACAAATTAGAGTTATATAATGGGCAAATAGGTATTTTGCAAATTCAAAAAACTATCAATGGCCCTATAAAAAAACAGATCTATTTTCAAAAAGATGATAAAAAAATTCAAACTTTTTCAATTTATTTAATAAATTATTATGAATATGCATACTCAATCTCTATTCATAAATCTCAAGGCTCAGAATTTAATGATGTTTGTATAATTCTTCCAGAGGGATCTATAAATTTTGGAAAAGAACTTTTTTATACCGCTGTCACTAGAGCCAAAAAAGATATTTGTCTATTTTCAACAAAAAAAATATTAAAAGATCTTATAAAAGTTAGCTCATTTAAAAAATCAGCAATATTAAATAGACTTATTTAAGTATTGTTATCTAAATTGAACAAGCGTACCTTTTTGTGTTGAAGCATTTACTGTAAGAGTAATTACTTCTGAATGAGATTCTTGTGAACTTTGCTTAAAGATCTTATTTATTTTATAGATAGAATAAGAAATACCTCCCCAAATTACAATTTGCAGTGCTATGTTCGAATAATCACTTGTTACAAAATTTGTTACAAAATTGTAAGATTGATAAACTGCATATGCCCCAGAAGCTGAAATCACAACAGCGCTTATTGCAGATCTAGGGTTTGATGTTATATAATTGTAAACACCTCTGTAGGGAGCATATATACCATGAGTATATATACCATTAAGGCTTCTACCCATAATTTTTAGTACGCCACCTAGCTCCGCTGGGATATAATTTAATTGTTTACTAAATGTACGCTTTTCGTTTTGAAACTTTTTAAGCTCAGCTATACATTGAATCAATAGACTTGATTTGTCCCAAAGTTCATCAGAAATATTGTGGTTATCATCTGTATATTTATTTAATTCAAGCTCGTTTTTTACAACTTTTTGTAAAAGATTTGAAAACTCGTTGTATTTTTGAGCAAACGCTCGAGCGTTATCTTCATATAAACGATCAGTAGAAGGCTCTTCTTCCATTTCAAAACGAGCAGTTCCATAATACAGTGCTGAAGTAGCTCTAGAAGAGGGAGCTTCGGCAACAGATGGTGTGTAAAAGAAACCTTCAATTTCTTTTTTTAATCTATGTAATGGTTCTAAATCTTTCTCAATGCTTTCACAGAGTTTTAAACAATATTTTTCATCTTTATTTTTGAAATACTCAGAGCGAGTTACAGAATCAAAACTGTCTTTAGCCCACGCTTTAAAATCTGAATAAGGAACACATACTGGGATCTTTGAAGCCATGTTTTTCTCCTTATTTAGGAGTTTTATTTAAGCGATGCTAGATAATTGAGATTTAACTCTATTAACTTTATTTTTTTTTAAAATTTTCTTTTTAACAGCTTTATCCATCAAGCTGTTAACGAGATTTAATTTTTTAGCTATAACTTCTTTAGTTTCTTTGTCTTCAATAGCTTTTTTATAATCTTTGATAGCGGTTTTAGCACTAGATTTAAATTCTTTATTTTTTTGATTTCTTCTCTCAGATTGAAAAATTCTTTTTACAGCTGTAGGTTTTTTTTCTTTTTTTTTCTTTTCTTCTGCCATTTTATTCCTATTTAAATTTTATTTTTTACACAATCAAATATGACCCTTATGGATCATATAGATCTTTTATTTGGGGTATAAGGATAAATAGATTATACTTTTTTTACAAAAAAAAAAACATTTTTGTTACATTTTTATTTATATGAAATATAAAATCAGCTGGTTAATAGTACTTTTTTTATCTTCTCTAGCTCTGCTTTTTTTGAGTTTTAAAACTGTTTATCAAATAAATAATTATTTTACATTGAATAGCTCTAAGAGGGCTAATTTAGAAAAATTCGTGATAAAAATGGATTCAAAAGATAAATATGAAGTTTTAGCATTTTATAATTTTGAAATAGGGGATAAAAAATTTTATAGTATCAGAAAGTTTAAACAAAAATTTTTAAACGAGCTAACTGCTCAAGATTTTATCCAGAAACATTCAAATAAAGATTTTTTTATATACTATAACAAGAAAAATCCGAATATCGCATCTGTTGAGAGAGCCTTTCCTTACAAAAATTTAGTATATAGTATAATCACTCTTACTATTTTCATATATTTCATAATTTTGAAATATTATGTCTTTAGCTTTCAAAAAATTAGGTAAATGTTTTATATTTATATAAATTCTTAAATTTTGATATTATTAGCTAAACACTTAGGTTTTTTGATCATATGGTAGATATAAAAGAAGCAACAATTAGCGAGTTTACAGATCCTAAACATCAACAAAAAGTTGAAGAGCTTGTAACTATAGCGAAAGAGCAAGGCTATATTACATATGAAGAGATCAATGAAATCTTGCCGATGTCATATGATTCAGCAGATCAAATCGATCAAGTTTTAATCTTTTTAAGCGGTTTGGATATTCAAATTTTAAACCAAATAGAAGTTGAAAAGCAAAAAGAGCGAAAAAAGGAAGCAAAAGAGTTAGAAACTCTACCAAAAAGACCTGAGGGATCTTCTGATGATCCTGTAAGGATGTATCTAAAAGAGATGGGATCTGTGCCGCTTCTTTCTAGAGAAGAAGAGGTGGAAATCTCAAAAAGAATTGAAAAAGCGCAACTGCAAGTTGAAAAAATTATTATGCGTTTTCGCTGTTCTACAAGAGAGGCAATATCAATTGATCAATATCTAATAACAGG
>JAAKFX010000089.1 GCA_011064865.1 Candidatus Anoxychlamydiales bacterium | reverse complement strand
CATACCTGTTAGAACATCACCAGTTCCAGCAGTAGCGAGGCCTGGATCTCCACCTAAAATAGTTAAAGGATCTTTTTTAGGATGAAAAATAGTTGTAGGATAACCTTTTAAAACTATGTATACATTTTTATCTTGAGAAAATTTTTGAGTTTTCTCAATTAGCTCATCATCATCAATAGGTTTATCGATATGCAAAAGTCTTTTCATTTCATTTTTGTGAGGAGTTAAAATTGAATCTTTTGGAAGAATCATTTTTAAGTTATTAGATAAATGAAATAATACATCAGCATCTAAAACAGTCTTTTTATTTATTTTAGGTAGAATTTTGAATAAAAAATCTTCAATTTTTTTATCTCTAGATAACCCTGGACCTATAAAAATGCTATCTGCTTTTAAACATTCTAATAAAATATCCTCGATCTTTTCAAAATCTATAACAAAATTGACAAGCTCATAAAATGCGGATGGAATTTCATCTTTAGATATAATTTTTACAATGCCAGAACCTGATCTATAAGCTGCTAAAGCAGCTAGTTTTGCAGCGCCGAACATACCTTTGCTACCAGCTATGCCTAAAACAAAACCAGCTTCATATTTATGTCTTTTTTTATCAATTTTAGGTAGCATATTTTTAAGATTTACTTTATCCATATATTCTAACTTTTGTTTTGCTAATTTTTTATATTTTTCATCTAAGCCAAAATCAACATATATCAAATTTCCGATATAATTGGGACCATCATTTATAAAAAAACCGTATTTTGCAAGTCCTAGATAAATAGTTATATAAGCGTTTATTGCTATGGGATCTACTTTTCCTGTGTTGCCATTTAAAGCTGATGGGATATCAATTGATCCAATTTTTAAATTAAGATTTTTTGCTTGTTTGTTTATTTTTTGAACTACATCTAATAAAAAACCAGTTAATTTACCTTTAAAACCTGTTCCTACAATAGCATCTAAAATAAATGTATCTTTTTCAAAATCTATATCATCTACATTTTTTATAAAGATAACTTTTCCATTTTCTTTGATAAATTCATCATGCTTTTTTTTACAAAGCTTTGACATCTCATCTATAGGAAAAAGCTGATATACTTTTATATTATATTTTTTTTTAAGAAGATGCTTTGCAACAACATAGCCATCGCCGGCATTATTGCCTTTACCCGCTATTATATTTACTGAAGGAGGAAGCTTTTTATTGTCTATTAGATCTATTAAAACTTTTGAAATGCCTTTTGCTGCATTTAGCATGAAAGTCTCGTCTGAGGCACCATCTTTATATGCTAAAGCTTCAATTTCAGCCATATCTTTGGCTGTTATTACTTTCACTTAAATTCCGTTTTAATTTCTCTTTGCATTAATAGTTTTACAACATTTTTAGGATTTAGATTATCATATAAAACTGCATGAACAGCTTCTGTTATCGGAGTTGCGATATTATATTTTCTTGCAAGCTCTAAAGCTGCAACGCAGCTATATACTCCCTCTACAACCATGCCAATTTCTTCTTTAGCCTGTTTTAGATTCAATCCTTTTGCAATTAGCTGTCCAAATCTATTATTTCTACTAAATTTGGATAAACATGTTACGCATAGATCTCCCATTCCAGATAGACCATTTAAAGTCTCTGCTCTACCACCTTTTGTAGGACAGAGCTTTTTCATCTCATGAAGACCTCTTGTCATCAGAGCAGCTTTTGAATTATCTCCAAATCCCAGCCCATCTGATATCCCACAAGCAATTGCTATAATATTTTTCATAGCTCCACCAAAAGATACTCCTAAAATATCAGGATTTGGATAGACTCGAAAACTTGGGTTTGTAAAAACATCGCTAATTAAATTCATTGTCTCTACGCTATAAGATGAAGAAACAACAGATGTCGGTAGATTTTTTATAACCTCTTCAGCATGTGATGGACCGCTAAGACAACCTATATATTTTGAATTTTCAATTCCAAATATCTCTTGCAAAACTTCAGGAAAAAGAAGATGAGTATTTTGCTCTAATCCTTTAGATGTAATAACGATAGGAACATTTAACTTTATTAAGTTTTTAATTTGAGTGAATACATTTCTTATCCCGAGTGATGTTACACTCTCAACTATCAAATCTACATCTTTTACAGCATCTAATAGATTATCTGTATAAACAATTTTCTCTGAAATAGTATAATTTTGTAGCTTCGGATGTTTTCTCGTCTCATTTAATCTTTTTATAGTATTGGGATTGCGATCCCAAACAATCACTGTGTGACCATTATTTGCTAATATAGAAGCTAAAGCTGTTCCCCAGGTGCCGGCACCTAAATAACCGATTTTCATAATTTTTTTTTTTACCTAATTAATATTAATTGGACCTATTTTAACACATTTTGATTAGCTTTCTCAAGGCTGAGTAATTTTTCTACATACTTTAAAGATTTTTTATCTTTAATAGGTGCATAAAAATTTTGCTTGTCATCTAACATAGTATTTATTTTATTAGCATACGTAAAGCCATCAAATATAAAACTCTCTGATTTATATGCAAAAATATCTTCGCTATTTTTAACTCTTTTTTTGATAAAATGATATTTTAAATTTTTATTTTTTAATTTTTTAAAAAATTTTAAATCTATCAAATATATTCCCGAATTTGAATATTTATAATTTTGATTATTTACTAAGTTGATATATTCAACAATTTGCACTTTGCCATTTTTCTCTCCTATTGCGCCTTTTTTCTCATCTAAAGTCTCTCTTTTCATACATTTGATAGATATTTCATTTTTATCTCTTTTATGAAATCCTATAAAATTTTCATCGAATGGATCTAATAGAGGATTATCGATAGGAACTACACTTAGATATTTGATATTTTTTGTTGAGTATTTAAAATAGATATTAGATTCACAAAAGCTTTTATAAATAGATCCATTACCATTAGATGTTTTTTCTATTTTGTCATTTTTAAAAAGCCAATTTGCATTTTCGTCTAAAAAAGGGGCTTTTTCTTGCATAAAAAAATCGATTTGATCTTTATCAAAACCAAAATAGTTATTATCTTTGAAGTACTCAATAATCTCATCATTATTTAGATGAGATGTCATGATGCTAAAATAGAGTTTTACTTTAAGAGTTTCTTGTTTGATTTGTATTTTTTCGATTACGTGTTCAAAAAGAGTTTTATTTTCTATTTTAAAAAGGCCTTTAGCTTTATCAAAGCCAAGCCGAGAGCCTTGACCTGCTGCTAAAATAATTAAAGCTACTTTATTTTTTACAATAAGCTTTTTGCCTACTTTAAAATCTTTTAATTTTGCTTTTTTTGCAATTTTCAACGGATGTATTTTTTCAACAATAGATCTTTTTGACAAAAATATTTTTGACAAAAATGCTTTTTGTTTTTTTAAAACATCTCTATCTATAGAAAAAATTTCATGTATCAATTTTTTCTTTTTTGAAATTTTAAACTTTTGAAATTTTTCTAATAAAACTTTTTGTTTATTTTCTTTTAAAATCTTTTCAATATCCAAAGGATAAATATTTTTTAAAAGTTTTTCAGGTTTTAAATTATGTAAAGTCTTTTCATAAATTAAAGGTGTGTACATAAGATCTTTATTTGGAGATTTTACATTTTGTTTTATCACACCAACATCTTTTGATCCCCAAAGAGCGATGAGTTTTATTGAAAAATTTACATCTAAAAAATAAAAAAGAGATAAAATACCAGAATCTAAAGAGATAAAATAGCTACATCTATTTTTTATGATAGATAGAGCGTCTATTAGAGTAGTTTTTCCTCTAAGATCTATAACATTTGGAAAATCAAATTTATCTTTTTTATCAATACCGAGTAAAACAAAAATTATATCCCGGTTAGCTTTTGAAAAAAGCTTTTCAAAATATTTTTTTGGATATTGTCTCCATGGGCTGTGTTTAGTCTCTATTGTAGGTTGCACAGCTATTAATATTTTATTTTTTGGCAATTTAAATTTATCAGCTAAAAGATCAAACTTATTTTTCCATCTAAGTTTAGGTATCAAATTTGAGATTTGCCATTTTACCCAATAATTAGGATCGACTTTATCGATGATAACATCATATTTTTTAGAATCGATATTCAAAAGATGTAGCGTATGATAAATATCAAATGGGATATATCTTCTCCAAAAAGAGACTGTTATAAAATCGATTCCATCTAATAGCTCAAAACCCTCAAATAAGTCTTCTCTTATTAAAAAAGTAATTTTTGCATCTTTAATTTGCTCTTTTATTTTAAAAACTACAGCATAGAGCCCTAAAGAAATATCCCCGAGCGCTCTATTCCAAGCTAAAAGAAAAGTTTTTTTATTATTTTTTTTAGCTTTTTTTAAAATCTCATCTAAAGGATTTTTTTTGATATATCTTTTGATTTTTCTAAGCATTATTTTTTATTTAATATCTTAAAAATATTTTCTAAAACTTCTTCTACCGTAATCTTATTCATACATCTAAAATCTATTGGACATATTCTTTTAAAACAGGGAGAACATTTTACTTTTTTATTAATAACTATCGCTTTTTCACTATAAGGTCCTGTTAAAATATCATCTGTAGACCCAAAAAGGGCTACTTGATCAATATCGAAAGCCGCTGCTATATGCATAGGACCGCTATCATTTGTTAAAAATAGATCACACTCATGAATAATAGATAAAAGCTCTCTTAGAGCAGTCTTTCCAACTAAATTTATAACTTGCTTAGGCATATCCATACATAAAGTAGCTATCTCATCTTTTGTATCTGCGTCCCCTATAAAAACCACAAAATTATTTTTATCTTCGATGAGTTTTTCAACTACCTTTTTATATCTATCTATCGGCCAACATTTAGCCATTCCATATTTAGCTGATGGATTTATTCCGATTAAAGTATTTTGATCTGAATATCCTCTTTGATATAAGATCTGTTTAGCTCTTTGAATTTCATCTTCACTTAAATACAGCTTTGGTTTTGTCTTTGATATATCAATATCTAAAAATTTTAATAGTTTTTTATATTTTTCAACTTGATGAATTTTCTCTTTTGGATAAGGCATCGATTTTTTTAATAAAAGAGATCTAAAATCTTTTTTAAACCCAATAACATTTTTAACTTCACCTTGAAAAAAAAGCCACGCTGATGAAAATGAATTAGTAAGTAAAACTCCTAAATCATATTTGCCTTCTCTTAAATTTTCGATAATATTTTTATTCTCTTTTCTTCTTAAAAAGAGATTTTTATCTCTTTTAAAACAAAAAAGCTCCTTAATATTTTTATCTTCTTTTAAAAGATTGCAAAGCGGTTTTTGAGCCATCGCAGTTATAGTCGCATTTGGAAACTTTTGTTTAAGATCATACAAAATTGGCGTTGCCATAACCAAATCCCCTATCCAATTTGGCATACGAACTATTATATTTTTAGGCTCAACATCTAACATATTTTTTTCCTTTAATGAATATTATTACATATTTGCAAGTTTTTTGAAAAATTAAAGCGCTTTTTGTAGATTTATGGTAAAAAAAAATAAATGAGATTTTTATATGCAAAAAAAATCAACAATAATATTAGGGGTAGATCCCGGCACTAGAATTACTGGATACGGCATTTTAAGAGTTCAAGGTAATTTACATGAAGCTCTAGATTTTGGTTGCATTCGTCCTCCTTATAATTTAGAGCTATCCAAAAGATATTTTATAATCTTTGATTCACTTGAAAAAATCATCCAAAAATACAAACCAGATTATATTGCAGTAGAGACTCAATTCGTTCAAAAAAATATTCAAAGTGCGATGAAACTTGGAATGGCAAGAGGCTGTGCTATCATCGCTGCTGAAAAAAACAATGTACCTATCTATGAATATGCACCAAGAGCTGCTAAACTTGCCGTTGTTGGAAAAGGCTCTGCTTCAAAACAGCAAGTTCAATCAATGCTAAAAATGCTATTAAATGTTAAGTTAGATAAAATACCAGAAGATGCTGCAGATGCTCTAGCTTTAGCTATCTGTCATGCTAATAAATTAAACTTTTTAGAAAAAATAGGGACTATAAAACATGTATGAATATATAAAAGGAAAATTAATAGAAGTAGACACTCAAAAAGTTATCATAGATGTCAATGGAGTAGGATATAAAGTTATTGTTCCAGCATCTTTATATTCAGATCTATTAAATAAAGAAGATATCTCACTCTACACTTCATACATTGTCAAAGAAGATTCTCAAACTCTCTATGGTTTTTTAAATAAACTACAAAGAGCTATATTTGAGCTTTTAATTTCTGTCTCTGGTGTTGGCGCTAAAACAGCAATTTTACTTTTAGGTCATTTAGATATTGATAATCTGTACTCTGCTATCGCAAACTCTGATATAAGACTTATCAGCAAAGTTCCCGGCATCGGCAAAAAAACAGCTGAAAGGCTAATTGTAGAACTAAAAGATAAATTCAAATTATTAGATAAAAAGTTTGCAGATAGCAATTTAACAGATAAAAACTCTACTGTTGCATCTGATGCGATCGCAGCACTCATGAACCTGGGATATAATGCATCTCAAGCTCAAAGAGCTGTAA
>JAAKFX010000088.1 GCA_011064865.1 Candidatus Anoxychlamydiales bacterium | reverse complement strand
AAAATAAAATTTTATTACGATGTATAATCATTCTAGCAAATATTGCTCCTAAAAGAAATGCTAATCCGGGGGCAAGTAAAAAGTATTTGGAAATTACAGCAACTCCTAATCTTTCTTCCAATCGATAAAAGAACATACTCCATGCCCAATTTGCCAAAAAAAATGCTGCTATAATAACTATGCATGTTTTTAAACCATATTTCTTTGTAGCTTCTAATATTCCAAATGAGTATTTTTTAAGATCTTTATCTCTATTATCTTTGAAATAGAATAATGTTAGTAATAGAAGAAAAAATCCAGAAATCAGAATTGATATAAAAACTGACGATATTTGATTAAACAAAAATGGAAATATTAACCATGGAAGAGCTTGAATTATAAAAGTATTAATTATATTTGGCTCTCTTTCATTTGTTATATGTACATCACAATATGCTGCTTGAGCAACAGCAGTAACAGGCGCTATTGAAAAAAAACACATAGATAATACAAAATTTTTAAAATATAGAAATATTATAGAGAGTAATAGAAAAAACAAGCTTATTAATAAAACTTTTTTTCTACACCAAATATCTGAAAGATATGCTAATAGAGGATAAGCTAGTACTGTAATATATATGCTATAGGTTATATATTGTTCATGATTGGGCACGGCTCTTACTAACTCTAAAAAATACATTTTCACCCCTTCGGCAAAAAATATACAAGCTAAAGGAAATAGACTTGATAAAAGAACAATTGTATTTTTCTTAGATAATATAGAAGATCTCATAATCAATATTTACCACAATTTAAATATTTATTATTAATATATATCAAAGAAGACTTCTATAAACAAGAATTTTTCTTATATTAAAGAATAATTTGAAAATGAAAAAATATTGATAAAAATCATCCAGAATTCAATTTTTTTTTTAATCCTACTAAAACTATGAAGATCAAAATTTGTTATTATTTTAGATTTCTTTTAAAAACAAATTCTTTTTTATTGTCACCTTTAGATATGATTTTATGAACAGTGAAGTCCATCTTTTGGATGAACAAGAATGAATTAATATTAGACTGAGCACATGTACAATAAATCGACTGAGCTTTTAATTTTTTGGCTTTTATAAGTATTCTTTTAATAAGTAGGGTGCCATAACCTTGACCTGAGTTTTTTTCCGGATTGATTAAAAAAAGAGTTTTTAATTCCAAAGAATTACTAATCCCATACTCATTTTGTAATTCTTTTTTTAATACAATTAATCCAACAGGAGATTTATTGACGAATAACACTTCACAAATCCTATCATCTGATTTTTTGACCTTCTCTATTCCTTTATCCTGATTACCATAGAGATGCTCTAAACGTTCTTTAAAAGATTTAATAATAATTGGAAAATATTGTGAATTACCATTCACTTGTATAAATTTAATTTTATCAATATTTTTTAAAGGATTAAATTTTGGAAGAGCATTTGCCATACAAATCTTCTTTTTATTGAACTTCACAAAATATATGCAATTATTATATTTTTATCAATACAAATAAAATCAAATAATATATTTGAAGAAATTGAATTATTATTAAATATTTTTTTATGATGATCTAATACTAGATACTAAAATTTATTTAATTTGTTATTTACTTATATTCGTAAAATATCCAAATATTTTATATAAATTAATTTTTATGTTTTTTTGTAAAGATTATTGAAAATTATTCATATTATTTTCAGAAAAATTCATAAGTTTGACGTTTATATAAAAAATAAATTACTATAAAAAAAATAGTATCTCTAAATTGAATGATAATTAACAAAGATAAAAAAAGAATACATCATATAAAGCTGCCTGATTTAAAGCAATCTTGGTGGCAACTTGCAGCTATCCAATTAACTGGAGTTACGTCTCTTCCTATTTTAATTGGAAGCATTCTAATAATCAATAATAGCAATTTTATAAGTGCTATTTTGACTTTAATATTAGCGAATGTTCTTTTATGGATTATTCGTTTATTGATCATCAACATGACTTTCAAAGGTAGAAAAAGTGCAATTGACATTTCTAGAGATTATTTTGGAAGATTTGGTTCATATTTTATAGCTGTCTTACTTTTGTTATCAACTCTTGCGTGGTTTATTATGCAAACAACTTTAGCTAGTAATGCTTTGAGTTATTTAATTCCAATAGAGACAAATATTGGAGTTAATCGCTTTATGCAAATTGGTGTTCTAATTGGGATTTTCAGCACTCTTTTTTGTATGAATGGAATAAAAATTATAAAATGGGTGTCTGTTATTTCTCTTCCTCTTTTGTTTTTTGCTTTTATTGGAATGATTTTTGGGTCCGATCATGCTCTGCCAGAAAAAACTAGTACAGGCATCTCAATTTCAGGACTTCCAATTATTTTAACAACTAGTTTAGGAATAACTATCGATATTCCAACTTTTTTTAGACATAGCAAAACTAAAAGAGATTCTATTAATGCAATCACAGTGATTCAAATATTAAGCTTTTTGATCGGTTTTGGAGGTATTTTTTTAGGCTCTTTAATTGAGCCTTGGTTTGGAATTAAAACAAATGGAGCTTTACTATCAACTGGATTATTATTAAAAAGTTCTTTAATTGTTTTTATTTTTGTATCAGCTATTGGTGCAAATATTTCAAATGTTTACTCTTCTTCTGTTGGATGGGAGATAATAGCTCCAATACTAGCTGGAATAAAAGAATATTTAATTTTAGGCTTAGGTCTAACTATTGGTTTTATCTTAATTTCAAATATCATCTCAATGGAACTTTTAGCAAATTTAACAGATTATTCTTTAGTAAACTTAAGCTTTGTATTAATACTAGGATATATATGGAGTTTAATTATTAAACGCTCCCCTAATACTCAAGAAAAGCTTACGTATTTTATTGCTTGGATTTTATCCACTACTATCAATGTTTTACAGCTTTTCAAAGTTATATTAGAAAAAATATCCCCTCTACTTGTAGGTTTTATTTTAGTAACTCTTACTCTAGCTATATTCTTACCATGCATACTCTTATTTAAAAGGATTAAATCATGAAAGCTCATAAACCTATCTTAGATACTCGACAAAATTTTTGGACACTTGCAAGTATTCAAAGTGCTTCAATAGGAATATGGGGTATGGTTTTAGGCTGGCATTTAGCTAAAGACTATAGTCCTAATATTGCTATAGGATCAATTTGTGTTGGCAATCTTCTTTTATGGTTTATTGGCATTGGAATCATTTCTATGGCAAGCAAAAGATAGATCTAATTCTATTGAAAATATTGGTAAAACTCTAGGAAAACCGAGTGCTATATTTGCCGCTTTTTGCTTAATTTTAGCATTTTTAAGCTGGTATATCTTTCAATTAAAATCAGCCGAAACTGCTATAGATGATATTTTTCAAATAGATTCAATAAAGACAAATATTCTTTCCATAAGAAGTGGTGCTGCTTTAGGTCTTCTAGGTGCGCTTTTAGCTATTGGAGGAATCAAAATAATTAAATGGATAAATCTTATCTGTTTACCCATATTAATCATCTATCAAATCTTTGGGCTAATTGTTTCAAAAAACACTGTTATCTTATCAGGTAATTGGGAACTTTCTTTTTCTGCAATAGGTCTAATAATTATATATTTACTACCTGGAACTGTAAATTTACCAACTTTTTTTAGACATTCTCGCTCTTTAGCAGATTCTTATCTTGCTCTAACATTAATGGCTTTTCTCTTCACTTTTTTTCAAATGTCTAGTATTTGGTTAACTTTAGATAATTCCTCTCTTCCTATTTTTAAATACCTTCTTGACATGGGATTTTCATTTAAGTTACTTACTACATTCTTTGTGATATTATTCACTATTTGTAATATCGTAGTGAATATATACTTTGCTTCTGCTAGCTGGGAAGCTATAGTACCTAAATTTGGAGGCGCAAAAGAGTATGCTATAATTGGTTTAATCGGTACGGCTGCATATACTTTTATTCAAATTTCACCTCCAATGAAAATTTTGATAAATCTAGCAAATTATTATATTGCCAATCTTGGAGTAGTTCTTATTTTGACCTTTTTATTAGGTATATTTATTAAGGATCATTCAAAAGTATATATTCGTAGATTAGGAAGCGCGTCATGGTTATTTTCCTGCATAGTAGCTACTATTCTAGAGCTATACAAAACTAAAGATTCTAATATTTTACTCCTTTCTATGGAATTCAGTGCTTTATTTTTCTTATCTGCTATTTTTATTGAAGAAAGTATCTGGTCAATAAAAAAAATAGTAACAAAAAATAGAAAAAAAAATAATTAGTCTAATTTTTCATTAACTTTAGTAAATTTAAAAAGCGTAAACATGTTGGATAAAAAATGTAGATGGATTTTCAAGTGAAAAACCTCTTTTACTTGCCATAACTTTATAATTTTCATATTCTTCATCTTTTAAATCACTAATCATATGATCTAATTTTGGATCTGGATATTGCCTATGATCTGCAGCGCCAGCTAAAATCACATGTTTGATACTGCAAGATTTCATAAACTCTTTCCATTCACTTTTAAAATCATTATCAAAATTTTGATAGACAATCCCTTGAATAACAACCGCAGGTCTATTAAAATCCGAAATATTTGCTAATTTAGAAGAATATGAATGATTTTCTAAATCATTAAAATTCTCATATAGTAAAAACTCTTCATCAACAACTTGAAAATCCTGAGTTTTATTATCTATAAATTTTGCATGAACAATTATTGGAATGTTTTCTTTTTGCAAAGCGAGAAATAGAGTCTTATAACTCCAAAACATAGGCATACAATAGCAGTTTAAATGTCTTGTTTCAAATTTATCTGATATCATCTCTTTTAATGATTCGTCCTGATGCTTGTTAGTAATATCTTTGAGATAGAGAATAGATTCTTTCGATAATAATTTTCTTATTCTTCTAAATAGTTTTTCAGTAAATTTTGAAGATACATTACCATATTTTTTTAAATTTTTTGGATAAGCTTTTTCTCTTTCAAATTTTGGCGAAATATTTTTTTCTTCATTAGGCTCTTTTGTTTCTAAGAAAAGATTCTTTTGAATATAAAACATTACCTCTGATGGCTGAGAAATTTTTGATTCAGTTAAAATAAATGATTTTAAAAGATACAACTCATCATCTGTCAAAAAGATTTGAAGATTTTCCTTATTTAGTAATTCTTTTAAAGACATTTTACTTTGAATTAACGTTGTAATATTTTTTGGTAATAGTAATTGTTCAATAGTTTTTTGAGCTTCTAAGGCTTTTTTTTCTAGATAAGTAAAATCTACAAGATTATTTGAAAACATCGAAACTATTTTTACCGCTCTAATTTGACATGCATTTTCTCCAACAATAGGATCAAATCTTTGCAGATTACCTCTATTATATTCAGAAATTGCAATTTGAAACATATTTAAAAGCATCTGATATTCTTTTAATCCTTTCTCTAAATCTTTTTTAATTTTAGATGAAGAATCATAAGGCAAAAGATAAGCTAATGAACTTTTGGTTTTTGTTTTTGCAAGTAAAAAATATGATAAAAATTCAGGAAATACTTTTTTTAAATTTATAATATTTTGTGAATTATCACTATCTTTCAGCTGTGTTTTATATATAGTGCTCATAATAACCTCTATTTTAATGCAATTAATATTTTAATGCAATTAACCGATTAGAGATCTTCCAGCAATATATCCCAAAATTACTCCGAAACTAGCCCCGATAGCTCCAAAAGCAGCAAAACCAGCAAAAGCTCCAATTGCCATAATAGAAGCTGTACCTAGAATGGATAAAACGTTTTTACCCATTGTTGATTTTATTCTTTTAATAAAAGATTTATTATACGTTTTTGATTTTATCACATTAACACCTATTAGTTATTGTTTATTTGCAATTAAAGTAAATAAAGCTTATCAAAGCTATAATAAATTGTCAATTAAAATTTGAATTTATAATTTAAAGAACATTTAAAGCCATAAGCAACTGAAGATGAGCATTTAATATCAATTATTGTTCATTCTATATAAACAGCAGTATTTAAAATAAAGATTGATTATATTATAAATCAAAAATGACAATAAATTATTTTAATATCTTATTTTCTTGTTTAATAACATTGTATAGTTATTACAGATGTAATTCATCAGTAGTAGAGCTAATATTACAATTACAAATGGAATAACTGCTTCAAATGTCAAATTGCAATACTTGTATTACTAAAAAAATCAATCTAAATTTGGTTCATTAATAATAGGAAGAGATCGTTGATATCCATCGCAAATATCGTTATCATCAACCTTTCTTTTAACCGTCGGTATATTTTTATAAGGAGAAGAAAATCTAAAATCTTTAATATCTTCGCAATAACAGCAACACAAATAAGGAAAAATTAAAACAAAAAAACCACAAAACAAAATTCTTTCTTTTGTTTGATCATATTCAAACCAACTTCCAGTATTTTTAGGTAATTTTTCAATGCCTTTGGTTCTTAAAATTATAAAATGTCTATTCATAAGATTAGGTTTTATTTTACCTATATGTTTTCGTAATTCTTCTTTAGAAGGTTGTCGTATTTTATTAGTAGTCCTATTTTTCCAAAAAAAAGATTTAAAATTTCCCTCTGCAGATTTATATTGAGTTAAATTTGTAATTGAAATTCCCAAATACCGTTGATATTCCGCAGTTGTCATATATAAATTAGCTTGATCTTCTGAAAGAGGAACTGAATTATTAATAATGATGTTTGGTTT
>JAAKFX010000087.1 GCA_011064865.1 Candidatus Anoxychlamydiales bacterium | reverse complement strand
ATTGGAAGAGGCATATCTTAGCTCCGATTATAATATGAAAATTCAAATTTTAGAATCTCTCGGCCATATAGGTAGTAAAAAATCAATAAAATTTTTAATAAACGTTTTAGATGAGCCTTATCAAAATTTAAGAGTTGTCGCTGCATCTTCAATGATTAGATGTATCAATAGTTAAAAATTAAATTTGAAATATCTTGAATTTCTAAATTATCGATCTCAGTAAATGTTAAACCTGTGAGATCTCTTTTCTGTTGTATTTTAGAGTAAAAAACAAAGTATAGATCATTATTATCTAATGCAGATGCAATTCTTTTAGCAAAATCTAAAGTATAAATGATTCCAAAATCTTTTAAAGATTTTTGCGATGTTGGATTGTTTATTATATGATATATTTGAGCTAGCTCTAGTTTTAAACTTAAAATTTTTGTTTCATAAATATCATGCGCTTTTTTTTGTAAAAAATATCTTACCTTTGGATCTTTTGATTTCGTATCTTTAATCTCTTTAATCTCATTTAAAAAATAGTTCATCTGCTTTTCTACAGCTTTAAAATAAGCTATTGCTGGAATAATTTTTTTAAAACTATCTGTTTTAGCTGGAGTGTCTATTTTGTTTAAAAATTTTGTTGCTATATCATCTGTGAGTTTTTTTGATTCCTCTATGACATCTTTGTAAAAACTAGCCTTATTAAAATGCTTTTTTGATTCAATATGAATTTTATTAATGCTAAAAGCTAAAGCAGGTGTTGCAAGACCTATAGCTAAATGAATAGTAGGCAGTATTGCACTTGTCGCTCCTAAAAAAGTTATCAAATATGTTGCAAATATACATATAACAATAAAATTTATTATTGATGCTATTTTTAAAAGACGAGCTTTTATTAGATTGGATTTTAAAGTTTTTGAAAAATCTTGTGTTAATATTGGATTTAATTTACTTGTCATTTATCTATTTTTTTTTCAAACACTATAAAAAACTTGTAAATTTTTATAAATCATAATTTTTTTTTAAATTTTTCTTTTGAAAAAAAATAATTTAAAAAAAAATATAGCAAGTTATTGACATTAAACGTAAAATGGTGTTTTACTATATGGATATAATTCAAATTTATTAAAAATGGCAAAAGAAGAAACTATAAAGTTAGAAGGTACTATAGAAGAACTACTTCCAAATATGAGCTTTAGAGTAACTTTAGAAAATGGCATGACAGTTTTTGCACATCTTTGTGGGAAAATGAGAATGAGAAATATTCGTGTTTATGTTGGAGATAAAGTAACTATTGAAATGTCACCTTACGATTTAACAAAAGCAAGAATAATTTATCGTCATAAATAATTTTGTATTGATTTAATTGATTTAAAAAATTAAGCTTATATGCTTTCAAAGTTTAAAATGATTTTTTTTCGAAAAGGCCCAGATAGCTCAGTGGTAGAGCACTTGCATGGTAAGCAAGCGGTCGTAGGTTCAATCCCTACTTTGGGCAAAAAATCAGAAAAAAATAGATTTCAAAAATTACTTCAGCCTAATGGAGGAAAATAACAATGGCAAAAGAAGCGTTTAAAAGGACAAAACCCCACGTAAATATCGGAACAATCGGGCATGTTGATCATGGTAAGACAACACTAACTGCTGCGATAACTAAATATTTAGCAGCAAAAGGTGGCGCAAGCTATCGAGATTATGCATCTATTGATAACACTCCTGAAGAAAAAACACGTGGAATAACTATTAACTCATCTCACGTAGAATATGAAACTGATAAGCGTCACTATGCACACGTAGATTGCCCAGGTCACGCCGATTACGTTAAAAACATGATCACAGGTGCAGCTCAAATGGATGGAGCTATATTAGTTGTTGCTGCAACAGATGGTCCTATGCCTCAAACAAAAGAACATATCCTTTTGGCAAAACAAGTAGGTGTTCCATCAATCGTTGTTTTCTTAAATAAAATGGATCAAATTAGTAAAGGTGATGAAGAATTAGTTGAGCTAGTTGAAATGGAACTTCAAGAACTTTTAACTGAAAAAGGTTATAAAGACGTTACTATTGTAAAAGGTTCTGCTTTGAAAGCTTTAGAAGGCGATAAAGAGTATGAAGAAAAGATTAAAGAACTAGTTGAAGCTATCGATACTAAAATTCCAGAGCCAATTAGAGAAGTTGAGAAACCTTTTTTACTTCCAATAGAAGATGTTTTTTCTATCTCAGGTAGAGGAACTGTAGTAACAGGAAGAGTAGAAAGAGGGATAATTAAATTAAATGATAAAGTTCAAATCGTTGGAATTAGAAACACTAGAGATTCAGTAGCAACTGGTCTTGAAATGTTCCAAAAATTATTAGATGAAGCTAGAGCAGGAGAAAACGTTGGAGTTCTTCTAAGAGGAATCGAGAAAAAAGATGTCGAAAGAGGAATGGTTCTAGCCGCTCCAGGAACATGTACATCCCATAAGAAATTCAAAGGAGCTATTTATGTATTAACCAAAGATGAAGGTGGTAGACATAAACCATTTTTCACTGGTTATCGTCCTCAATTTTTCTTTAGAACAACAGATGTTACAGGTACAGTTTCTCTTCCGGAAGGAACAGAGATGGTAATGCCTGGAGATAATGTTGAGATTACTGGTGAGCTAATGTACCCAGTGGCAATGGAAGATGGAATGCGTTTTGCGATTCGTGAAGGAGGCAGAACAATAGGTGCTGGAACAGTATCTAAGATAATTGAGTAATTTGCTGGGGTGTGTAGCTTAGCTGGTAGAGCAGCGGCCTCCAAAGCCGCAGGTCGGGGGTTCGACTCCCTCCGCACTCGTTTTTAAGAGTTTGACATGAAAAGGAACAAGATGACAACAAGTTCAAAAATTACACATTTAAAGGTTAAGAAAAAAAAGTTAAATTATTTTCGTGATGTTCAAAGTGAGCTGAAAAAAATTACTTGGACATCAAAAGCTGAGCTCATTTCATGTACAAAAATAGTATTAGGAGTAACAATATTTTTCTCACTCGCTATTTACGTTGGGGATCTATTTATTAAAAATGCTCTGCATTTAATTAATTTAATATCGAAATTGGTTTTTGGGTAAAATATGAAATGGTATGTATTGCAAGTTTTATCTGGACATGAAAAAAAAGTGAAAAAGACACTTGTAGAAAATTTAAAATCAAATGGGATGGAAGCTTACATTGAAGAGATATTAGTTCCTACTGAAAATGTACAAGAGGTAAAAAAAGGCGAGCAAAAAATAACAGAAAAAAAGCTATGGCCTGGTTATATTCTTATTAAGATGAATTTAACAGATGAAGCTTGGTCATTTGTTAAAAATACAACGAGCGTTATAGATTTTTTGGGAGGAGGCTCTCCAACTGCTTTAACAGAGAAAGAGGTTGAAGAGATTTTAAAAGAACTAGAAGAGAAGAAAAAAGGAGTTGTACAAAAACATAAATTTGAAGTTGGCGATAATGTTAAAATTAATGAAGGTGTTTTTGTGAATTTTATTGGAACTGTTACAGAAGTGAATCATGAAAAAGGAAGGCTTAGCGTTCTTGTATCCATTTTTGGAAGAGATACAAGAGTTGATGATTTAGAGTTTTGGCAAGTAGAGCAAGCAAATCCAGAGGAAATAAATTAATTAAGAGGCTACAATGGCAAAGAAAAAAATTGTAAAAATAATAAAACTGCAAATAGCTGCTGGAAAAGCAAATCCAGGACCGCCAATTGGACCAGCTCTTGGAGCTGCAGGATTAAATATTATGGCATTTTGCAAAGATTTTAATGCTAGAACTCAAAAACAAGCAGGTGATGTGCTTCCTGTGGTAATTGAAGTGTATCAAAATAGAACTTTTTCATTTATAACTTTGCAGCCCCCTGTATCTAGATTGATTCTGCAAGAGCTAAAACTTGAAAAAGGTTCTAAAATGCCAAATAGAGAAAAAGTTGGAAAAATCTCTTTAGCAGTAACTGAAAAGATTGCAAAAAGAAAAATGCCTGATTTAAGAGCAAACTCTTTAGAGGCAGCAGTTCAAATGGTTCTAGGAACCGCAAATTCAATGGGAATAGAATTAGAAGGATAATAAATTATGAAAAAATCAAAAAGAACAAAAAAAGTTCTTGAAATCATTGGAGAGCCAAAAAGCTTTCAATTGGATCAAGCTGTAGATATTTTGAAAAAATGCCCAAAACTGAAATTTGATGAATCTTTAGAAGTATCTATCAAATTAGGCGTAGATCCAAAAAAATCAGATCAACAAGTTAGAGGAACTGTATCCCTTCCTCATGGAAGTGGAAAAGTTTTAAAAGTATTAGTTTTTGCAAAAGATGATAAAGCAAAAGAGGCTCTAGAAGCCGGTGCTGACTATGCTGGTTCTACTGAATATATCGAAAAAGTAAAAGGTGGATGGCTCGATTTTAATGCTGTTATTGCAACTCCGGATATGATGAGAGAAGTTGGAAAACTTGGACAAATTTTAGGTCCTAGATCTTTAATGCCTACTCCAAAATCTGGAACTGTGACACCAGATGTTGCAAAAGCTGTTAAAGAGATTAAAGGTGGGAAAATTGCTTTTAAAGTTGATAAAAATGCTGTGATAAATACGATATTTGGAAAACTTTCTTTTGATCTAAAAAAAATATTAGAAAATTTTAATACTTTAATAGCTGCAGTATCGAGGGCAAAACCAGCTACAAGCAAAGGAATTTATATAAAAAATTTAGTGATATCGTCAACCATGGGACCTGGTTTGGCTATTGATTTGCAAACATTAAATATTACTTAAAGGTGTTATCTTATGAGAGATGAGAAAAAACTATTATTAGAAGAGATTGAAGAGAAAATTGAGAGAGCTAAATCTTTAGTTATTACAAAATATGAAAATATTAATGCAAAAGAATCATGGGATTTTAGATCTGTACTTTCAAAAAATTTATCCGAAATGGAAGTTGTAAAAAAAAGAATTTTTTTGAAGGCTTTTGAAAACAAAGGATACAGCAAAATTCAAGAGTTAGATGGGCAAATAGCTATTATTTTTATAAAAGATGATCCTATTAATGCTATTAAGGCTATTTTCGAATTTTCACAACAAAGTGAAAAATAAGAAGTTATAAGAGGGGAAATAGAAGATAAAAGTTATAATAAAGAAGATCTTTTAATCTTATCTAAATTACCATCTATGAATGAGCTTAGAGCTCAATTCTTATCAGTTTTGGAAGCTCCAATGCAAAATACTGTATCTGTAATGAATAGCCTTCTTACAAGTGTAATTTATGCACTTGAAGAAAAGAAACAATTACTTTTCATTAAATATGGAGAAGAAAAAGAAAATAAAATTTCAATTAAACAAGAAAATGTAAAGACTTTTACAAAAGACATTGGAGATCTATTAGATATAGAAGTAGAAATTGAAGTAACTAAAGTCAAATTAAATGATTTGGGTGATATAAAATTATCTCCTTTAGACATGTTGAATTTAGATATTTTGATTGAAAAATAAATATAAAAGAGGGAAAAATATGTCAAGATATACAAGTATTTTAGATGGTTGTGAAGTTAATGAGGAATCTTTAAATGAAGGCGGTTTTGATTATTATTTATTCGAAAGACCAGGTGGTTCTGGAGTAATTATGAGATTAGTTACTGGAACAGTAAATTCAAGATTTTATCTTTTCGCTGGTAAAAATACACAAGATTTAAGTGCTACTAATGCTCAAGCCCAATGGGATGATCGAGTTAATAAAGATTATATAAGAACAAGCGGATTAAAATCATTATAATAGATAAAAAGGATTATAAACGTGAGTATAACAAATACAATTTCTAGTGTCACAACTATTATTAGACCATTAATTGATGATCAAAATAGGATTGATGGTAGAAAAGGCTTTGTGCAGCACATCGTCGGAATAAGCGATGTTTATAAATATTACGATACGAATTCGATCGCTGATCTGACAGAGGTTATAACAACCACGAAGGCCGATCTCATCGAACACAAGGAAATACAACGGCTGGGCTCAACATGGGACGAGTTCGACGAGCGGTTAAAACTCGACATTATTCCGCAGCTCGTCAACGCAGGTGGGTCCAGTATCACTCCGAAGAGTTTTGCTATCACCCTGAAAGAAGAATTGAACATCCCGGTAAAAGGACCACCGATCGATTCGCGCGTAATTGGCAGGCATCTGCTTGGTATTGGGTTGACTTCAAAGCGTGGTGGTAAAGGGATGGTTTACGCACTCCCGCCGGAAGATAAGCTGGCGGAATGGCAGGCTGGTGTCTGGTCGCCGGGTGACGAATATTGAGTAATCGTTGCGTTGTCTTTGGCGCCCTGTTGATGGTTGGCACGTTTGCCAGCGGTTACCTGATCATTTCCGCCGTGTTCATCGGATGGGCGCTCTGGATCACATGGAAGGCCAAGCGGTCACCGCCAATGCCCGGGTTGCTGCTGGCCGGTGCGATTTACCTGACATCGATCGGATCAATTGAGCCGTTAATGCCAATTGCGATGGGAACGATCGTGCTTTCGTTGTTCATCATCGGTCGCCACATACGATCAGGCTGGGACACATATTCATTCGTTGTCGGAATGATTGCCGGATCTGGGATTCAGATGTACGCGGCCTTCACGACATGGGGCGATGTCAGGCCACCGCTGATGAGCCTGAATGCTTCACAGGTCGCACAGACCGGCCTGGTGTTCTGGATCGTGCTACCCGAGCTGAAGAAACCCGACCAGTGGTACGCGTGGCTACCTGCAGCGCTACATATCGGTGTTTCGATTGCCAGAGTCCCAATAGCAGCGGCGGTTGTTTATTTCATCGCAAGGCCAAGCAAAACACGAGCTCTGATGCTGGCCGGAATAATAGCTGTTTTCTTTTTTGCCAG
>JAAKFX010000086.1 GCA_011064865.1 Candidatus Anoxychlamydiales bacterium | reverse complement strand
GTATTCCAAGGTATCTTGAGCCATCTAACGTAGTCTTCGACTCAGGCTAATCAACTAAAGCTTTTTCAAGCTCCCGACTTTAGTCGTGGAGAAGTTGACTGGTATTTTACCTGTTTTTTAGATTCAAATTTTCAATAAAAATTTGATATTTTTTTAATTGCTTTTCTTTAATTGACCAAGATTTAATATTTCGTAAATTGATTTTTTGATTTTTTGCTACTAATATAGCTTGTTTTAATGATTGTTTATCATCCCAATGATAATAGGCAGCGAGTCTATCTTTTACACAATCTGTTGGAGTGAGTAATTTAATAGTACCTAAAGGAGTTTTTAGAATTTTGAATTTCTTTATTAATTGCTCTCCAATTGCTACAGGAGGAGATACAAACTCAATAAAATATATACAATTTTTTCTTTTAAAAAAATTTCCTTCTTTTTTAAAACCCAATTCTTCAAGCGGTTTTTTTAATTTAGAAATTTCTTCATAAGTTACGTAATCTAAATCATAAGATTCATATTTATTTTTTGTATAAATGGTTACACAAGCTCCGCCAACTAAAATAGATTCGATATCATATTCTATTAATTTTTTTCTAATCAAAGCTGCTAATTTCTTAGGAGTAATTTTTTTCCAGTCAATTTCTTTCATCTATAAAGGTTTTGTTCTTTTTCTAGGTCTTGTTCTAATTACCGGTTCATAATATACGTTTTTAATCTTATTTGGAAGACTATCATAGGCTTTTTGTAAAAAAAATTTAAATTCTTTTAAAAAAGGATACATAGGATTAAATTCATACATCCTAGTTTTTCCATATAAAAAACTAACTAAAAGTTGCGACTTTTCTAATCTATCTAATGCCTTTTGCATTCCATATAAAGGTACATCAAATCTTTTTTGCAACTGATAGGGATAGCATTTTTTATTAGCCAAAAGAAAGAATAAAATTTTTTCGATGTTTTTATTGCCAAACAAACTCTCCAACATCTATACCACCTTTTTTGGTTATATTACCAAAAATAGTGGTAGCTGTCAAATATCAGATTTTCATATTGTGATATACAGCATCGACATCATCTATATTTTCTAAAAATTCAATAAGCTTGATATTAGAATCTATATCTTCATCTGAGCAATCTATTAAAGCATTTGGAATCATCTCTAAGCTAGATTCACACTTTACATCTATTGCATTTTGAATCTTATGAAGATCTTCTGCTTTTGAAATAATAGTATATAGATCATCTTCTACTAAAAAATCCTCAGCCCCTAGATCTGTAACTTTCATGAAAAGTTCATCTTCTTTAGCTAATTTTTTTGAAATTTTCAAAATACCTTTTCTTTGAAAATTAAAGCTCACTGCTCCAGGAGTTGCTATATTGCCCCCACATTTATTAGTGGATATTCTTATCTCTGATGCTATTCTATTTTTATTATCTGTCATGATATCTACAATAATACCAACACCTCCATACCCATATATCTCATATGTCATCTCAAAATATGCCGCTTGATCTTTTGAAGAAGCTTTTTTGATATTTCTATCGATTACATCATTTGGAAGATTTGCCTCTTTAGCTTTTTGAATTACTAATTTCAACTTAGCATTCGTTTTAGGATCAGCCCCTCCCTCTTTTACCGCTGTGATAATCTCTTTTGCAGCTCTAGAAAATATTTTTCCCTTTTTTTTATCAGCTCTCTCTTTTTTATGTTTAATATTCGCCCATTTACTATGACCTGCCATATCTTTTTCCCTTTTTTAAAAATATTTTCTCAAACTCTTGTGCTTCTTTAAAATATGCAAATTCTCTCTCTTTTTTTTTAAAACTCGTTGTATGGATTTTTCGTCTTCCATCATCCCCTATACTCTCTCTACACACATAATGTAGCATCTCATGATAAACTATAAAATTTATAAAATAAAAAGGAATATTTGAGTTATCTAACATATTGTTTATTCTTACTAAATTTAAATTCTTATCAAAACTTCCAAATGTCAAATGTCTAAATTTTTTATATTTCGGTTTTTTAAACCAAGTAATATTTAAGTTTAACTCCCCTTTAAAATAAATAAGATTTAAATTATCTAAAATCTGTTTTAGATCAAAATACTCCCCTTTTGATTTTAACTTTTTAACATCTAATCTATGTGTGTAATCAGCCTTTTCAAAATACTTATTCGCATAAATCTTTATCATCTTATGTGCATTTTCATCTCTTTTTAAACAATATGAAATTACAGCCTCCTGAATCTCATCAGATGCTTCAACAAATAGCTTGTGAAGTGATATTTGCAGGCTCGATCTAGTTCTTAAAACGCTTATAAAAGTCGATTTATAATCTTTAACTTTTAAATTAACTTGTAGCTTAGATCTTTTCTCTAATTCACTTTTAATATCCATAGATATACAAAAATACCTACTTCAAAAAAAAAGATCAAAGAAAACCATTTTAATACCTCTTCTGTAAAGAAATAATTTGAATTTCTATCAAATCTTTTTTTGAATTTTTCTCTCCTCAATCTTGGCTGTATTCATTAATGTTGCTATGAACAACATTTCTTCATAAACAGCTTATTATAAGATAATAATATAAACAAAAAATAAAAACCTCTAATTAGACCAAAACTTATTTAAAATAATATCAATTAATGATATAATTACTATTAATTTATTAAAAACTAATAACAATTAATATAAACAAGGTGTAAATAATGACTTTTCCATTAACAGCCTCTAAAATAATCGATGGCATTGTTCCATCATTAAAAGCTCAAGCAGCTACTTGCTTTGCAGCAAATAATACATTACCAAAAGATAAATCTAATATTCCTGTAGATGTTTTAAAATATCTCAAGAGTTTTTCAGATCAATTTAGTGTACTTGAAAATAGACAAATTTCTGTAGATGAAAGATTATTTCATACTATTGGAAAAAATTATACAGCTGCTCAACATGCTTTTATCAATTTTTTAGAACAAAAAGGATTTCGTCTACACAGAGAACCAAAAGATCCAAAAGTTTATACAGATACTCAATATGACTTTATCAATGCAATTTTAAAGATAGAAAGTTCTTGTAGGACCTCTAAAATTGAATTCTTACAAAATCAATTTTTCGAAGCTGTAAAAAATGGAAATCATGAATTAGTAATAGATTTATTAAATAATACTCAAATTGATATTAATGTAGTTGATGCAAATGGTAGAACAGCTCTAAGTTTAGCTGTTGCTAATAATGATATAATCATGGTTCATATCCTTTTAAAAAATACCGAAAAGGTACAAGAGCTTCTCAATATTAATACACCTTTAACTTTTGATACAAAAGCAAATGTAGATGGCCAATTTCATGTGCATTTCGATGATGTAACTTTAAAAAACAAAGATTCATTTCCTACCTTGAAAGAGTTAATGATTGATTCTAAATTAGAATTGAAGATATCTCCTTTAATGTTAGCATCTATTTTAGGTTATCAACATATTATTGATATTTTATTAGAAGAGGGAGCTGATATAGAAGCTCAATCTCAAACATCACCAGTTAACAATCTCCCATTAAATCAAACTTTACTATTTTCTGTAATTAACGAACAAGAAGAAGCCTTAGAAGATCTTCTACAAAATATAACTAAGACTCTTCCTCTAAATATCACTACTATAAATTCAATATTAGAAGCTAGAGATTATGCTCTAGCATTAAATAATTTAAAGTTTGTTAAAATAATAGAAGGTCACTTGATAAAAAGAGGTTATAATGAATTTGCTCCAAATATAAATACTCTAGTAATAGCAATTTCTTTAAAAAATAATGAATTAGCTAAAGCTTTAGTAGCTAAAGGTACAATTGATGTTAATGCTTCAAATAGACTAAATCTAAAACCTCTAATGACTGCCGTAGAGTCTGATAATTATGGTATAGCTAAATTTTTATTAGAAAATGGAGCTACAATTGATGCTAATAATGAAGGAGATCTATTAGATTTTGCAGTACAAAATAAAAATAAAAGGCTTATCAAATTACTAGTTGATCATGGAGCGGATATTAATGCTATAAATTCACAAGATGGGGAAACCGCTTTAATCAGAGCAATTCAAATGGGAGATGTAGATCTTATTGAATTTTTATTAAAAGACATGAAAGCTTCACCAAATAAAAGGAATCTGAATAGAGACAGCCCATTAGAGAAGACACTAAATCTAAATACCGATTTTAATAAAAAGAAAAGAATCTGTGAATTATTAATCAGATATGGAGCTAAAGTTAATAGCCAATTTGATGGATCTACAGCGCTGATGATAGCAGTATTTGATAAGAATGAAGAAGAATGTAGAGTATTATTAGCAATTGGTGCGAATGCAAATATACAAGATCCTGAAGGTGTTACAGCTCTAATGGAAGCAACACTTCGTGAACATAAAGAAATATGTGAATTATTGCTAAAACACGGCGCCGATGCAAATATAAAAAATAGTGAAGGAATAACAGCTTTAAAAATGTTAAAAAACGGACTAGACTTTCATGGAAAAGAAGAGAAAAAACAAATCCTGATAGATTACGTAAAGTTATTTTTAGATCATGCAAAAGATCTCGATACTTCTTGCAAAGTTATTAAAGAAATATTTCCTGATCTACCAGTAAAATATAAAATTAAGTTTTTTGAAAAAACAACGTTTTAATATTTGATTGAAAAATAGAGCTATAAAAACTTTTGCATCAATATTTTATCATAGTATTTGCCATCGAGATCTTTTAAGAACTTTTTATGCACTCCATATTTTTTAAAACCTAACCTTTCATATATGTGAACAGCTGGATTACCTGTATAAACCTCTAGATATAACATCTCTAATTTAAGACTATCTTTGGCTAGTTTAAAAAGCTCTTTTAAAAGAGCTGATCCTATACCTTTATTTCTATAGTTTGGATCTACAATTATTGCAAATAAAGCTCCATGAGCTATTTTTTTAAATGAGTTTAAATAGATAAGAGCATTACCACAGATAGCATTATCATAAGTAGCTGTTAAGACTGCTTTATGCTTGATATAGCTCATCCAAATTCTAACAGAATCATCGACTTCAAATTTGTTACACATGGGAAACCATCGTAAAATATCTTTATCGATAAGCCATTTTGTTAGATATTTAGCATCTGAACTTTCAGAAAATCTAATTTTTAATTTATTTATTTCAACCATAAATCAAATAAAATCCTATCTTTGTAATGATTATTTTCTTTTATGTACTTTTCTTGATATGCAAATTCTTCAAATTTATATTTTTTTAAAAGAGGTATCATTTCAGATCCATCAAAAACTTCAATAAATAAAGATTCTAACTTGAAAGAGTTTTTAGCTAGATGAATTAAGTTTTTTAACATATCAGAGCCAATACCTTTTTTTCTGTGATTTTTATCAACAATTAGATAGATCATAGCTTCGTGGGCTAATTTTCTATAGGGCATTAAAAAAAGAGTTGCTATGGATACTATTTCATTATTTAAGACGCCTGTAAGGGATGCTTTAAATTTAGAAAATCCAATCCAGTTTCTAACGCTGCCTTCTATCTCTTTTTTAGTTGAAAATGTAAACCATTTAGAGTTTTCTTCATCCAACATCCACTTTAATAAGAGCTTCTCATCTGATATTTTTGAATATCTAATATCTAACTCTTTCATGAAAATTCCTTTAAATATGCTTTTACAAATCCATCAATTTCTCCATCTAAAACAGCTGAAACATTTGAGGTTTCATATTTCGTTCTAGCATCTTTTACTAAGGTATAGGGTTGAAAAATGTAGCTTCTAATTTGAGAGCCCCACTCTATTTTCTTTTTCTCTCCACCTATCTTACTTATTTTTTCTTCTCTTTCAAAAATCTCTTTTTCATAGAGTTTAGATTTTAACATCTCTAAACAGGTTTGTTTATTTTGAGTTTGACTTCTCTCACTTTGACAGCTAACAGTTATTTTTGTTGGAAGATGGGTTAGTCTTACAGCTTAATCTGTCACATTGACATGTTGCCCTCCGGCTCCTGATGCTCTAAGTGTATCTATTCTAATATCGGAGGGGTTTATCTCGATTTCAATATCTTCATCAATGATTGGAGATACATCAACAGAGGCAAAACTAGTATGTCTTCTTTTGCTAGCATCAAAAGGTGATATTCTAATAAGTCTATGGACTCCTTTTTCAGATTTGCAATATCCATATGAAAATGAGCCCTCAAATTTAAATGTAATACTTTTGATACCGGCAACGTCTCCATCTACCTTATCGATAATGGATATTTTCCAACCTTTTTTTGTAGCATATCTTTCATACATTCTAGATAAAATATCAGCCCAATCACAAGACTCTGTACCTCCAGCGCCTGCATTTATAGACAAAAAACAGCTGCTGGAATCAAGCTCATGCGAGAGCATTTTTTTTACTTCTAATTGCAGCAACTTTTTCTCTAGATTATCTAGCTCGATTGCAAGATCATTTATCAAGCTTTCATCTTTCGTTTTTTGAGCTTCTTTGAAAAACTCTTTTAAATCTTTAAAACTATTAAAAATCTCATTAAATGGATTTGTCCAATCTTTTAAAGAATTTAACTTTTTTAAAGTTTGATGAGCTTTTTTGGGATCATCCCAAAAAGAGTTTTGAGCAGCTTCAGTTTCTAAAGATATAATTTCTTTTTCTTTTGAAGCTAAGTCAAAGATACCTCCGCATTTGAGAAATTCTAGTTTCGATATCTTGAATTTTTTCATCAATATTATAAATCATTTGCTCTCTCCTAGATCGTTGACAGTCAAAATAATAATACCATAGAAAACAATAAAAGCAAAAAAATAAAATCTGTTGAAATCAAAAAAAAACTATAAAAACTAGATCTTTTCTTTACAATAATTTGTAGCGAGCTATAATATCTGCTATTTTTATAAAAGAAACTTTACTGGAGGTATTTAAATGGGTTTGTCATCAAT
>JAAKFX010000085.1 GCA_011064865.1 Candidatus Anoxychlamydiales bacterium | reverse complement strand
GCTTATGACCACAACTGAAGTTGAAAATTTCCCAGGTTTTCCAGGAGCTATTTTAGGTCCTAAACTTATGGAAAATATGCAGCTTCAAGCTAAAAGATTTGGATCAATTTGTTTAATTGAAGATGCAATAAGTATCGATCTATCAAAAGAAACATTTCTTGTAAAAGGCTCAAAATCTGAATATTCAACTCACTCAATAATTATAGCAACTGGCGCTAATGCTAAAAGATTAGATATTCCAGGTGCAAATGATGGTGAGTTTTGGCAAAAAGGAGTTACTGCTTGTGCAATATGTGATGGTGCCGCTCCAATCTTTCGTGATAAAGATCTTTTTGTAATTGGTGGGGGAGATAGCGCTGTCGAAGAGGCTGTATTTTTAACCAAATATGGCAAAAAAGTTTATATAGTACACAGAAGAGATCAATTTAGAGCTTCCAAAATCATGGCTCAAAGAGCTTTAGATCATCCTAAAATTGAAGTTTTATGGAATAGTGAAATCATTGAAATTTTAGGAGATAATATTGTTGGAGAGGTTGTTGTAAAAAACAATAAAACAAATAAAACAGAAAAAAGAGTGGCTGCTGGTGTATTTTTTGCAATTGGTCACACTCCAAACACTAGTTTTTTAAATTCTCAAGTGACATTAGAGCCTAATGGATATATAAAAGTTGAAAAAGGAACAACAAAAACATCAATCGATGGAGTTTTTGCTGCAGGCGATGTGCAAGATTATACATATCGCCAAGCTGTAACAGCTGCAGGATCAGGTTGTATGGCAGCTTTAGATGTAGAAAAATATCTTCTCGATAAAGGATTTTTGCATTGATGCGAAAAATATTTGTATTAGTTTCTCTATTGTTATCTACTGCATCTTTTGCATTAGAAAGAGCGCCATGGTTTGGAGATGTTTATGAATTTCATTTGTTATCAAAATATAGATATTCATTTTATAGCAAAGTAAATGCTGCTTTAATTCAATTAGACTCAACTTCCAATGATCATTTAGTTCATTTTAATATCTCCTTTGCTCCATCACTTCAATGGAGTATAGACTCAGATTTGGAGCTCATTGAAACTCCCCGCCAAAAGTTTGGATTTCGATCTGTAGCCTTTCAAACAAGATACCTTTTTAAAGATGATATCTTAGGAGATCCCTTAAGTGTTAGTGTCGGTGGTAATTTTAGAATAGTCTCATCCGAGAGTCTTAAAGATGTCTCTACTATGTATCACTCAAATGCTGATTTTGAGTTTAATCTAGCTTTTGGAAAAGAGTTCTCGCGCTTTGATTATTGGCGAGCACGTTTTTGGCTATATGGTGCTATTGGTATTGCTAATGAGGGCTCTCCCTGGCTTAGAGCTCATTTTTCTCTAGAGGGTAATGTCAATGACAAAAGAAAATGGGCTATATTTGCCGATGCTATGCATGGCTATGGTAGAAAAGAATTTGTGGATATATTCAATTTTGATGGCTATGGCCGGATCAGGGAGAGAAATATCGATCTCGGCTTCAAATATGGCTATCGTTTGAGAGTTTGGGGTACTCTTAGTTTCGAATATAAAAGAAGGGTTTTAGCTAAAAGATGTCCTGAAAGCGTTAACCTCTTCTCTGTTAGTTATTTAGTTCCTTTTTCTTTTTAATGCTTTTCAACTTTCAATTTACACCGTTCTTAGTTGTTTATTATTAGGTGTTTATGTTGTTGCTATATTAATTGATATTAAATGTTTTTTTTATTATAATATTTTTTGTAATGTTAATATTAATTATTAAAAAAAGGAGAATAATATGGCGTCAATAACAACAGTCGACATAGTTGGAACTTTACCCGCTGAACTTGCTGTTCAAGTATTAGGCAACCTTAATGATCCAAAGGATTTAGGAAGATGTGCACAGGTTTGCAGAAAATGGAAAGTGCTTACTGATACTCAGGAAGTTTGGAGACAATTAGTAGACCCAATATTGTTAGAAGGAAGAACAACTATAACTAAACAAGAAATTCGTAAAATTTTAGAAGGCTATAAAAGCGCCGAATCATTTATGGCAACTTATTACAATCTAGTGCCACAGCTAACTGAAGAAGAGGAATTCGAAAGGGCCAGAAGTGACTTGGAAGATCAGAGTTAGGAGATGAGAGATTACGCAGAAAAGTTATGGGAAGAACAATAAGTTGCAAATGCTATAGCATGAGTCTTTGAATGGCTTATGCTAATTAAAATTTCAGGATTTTTAAATTCTTTTATAACCTTTTTAGACAGATAAACATTTGGCTTTCCTGTGTCATCGTTAATAATCTCAATATCTAAAAAAGATAAGGTTTTTCCAAAACCTTTGCCGAGAGCTTTCGCAACAGATTCTTTAGCAGCGAATCTCGCTGCTAAATGAATCGTTGGATCTTTGAATTTATTGCAGTATTGTTGCTCTTTTTCAGTAAAGAGCCTATCTAAAAGGGATTTGCCCTTTCTTTCTATAGCCTCTTTAAATCTATCGATTTCTACTATATCAGTTCCAATTCCTTTAATATTCGTCATCTGTATCTTCTTCATAATCTTCATCATCTACTTTATGAGCATATTCTAAGCCCTCTTGATCGAATGCATTACAAAATATCATTCTACCACTAGATGTATGCTTTACGGATAAAACTTGAGCATCGATAGTCTCTCCAATAAAATCTCCACCACCGTTTACTACAACCATTGTTCCATCTTCTAAATATCCAACTCCTTGACGAGGCTCTTTTCCATAACGTTGGATTTTTATTTTTATCTGCTCTCCAGCTTGCATTAGAGGTTTTAGAGCATTAGACAGGGTATGTAGATTTATGATCTTTATCCCTTCAATCGATGCACTTTGAACTCTTGAGATATCTGCTGTCAAAATATTAGCATCTAAAAGACGAGCTAATCTAAAAAGTTTACTTGTCTGATCTTTGATTTCAGGGAAATCTGTATCGTTATATCTTAGCTCTAAAGTTGGAATGTCTTCTAATTTTTTTAAGGTTTCAATACATCTTTTTGCTTTTATTTTTGTCTGGTCATCTCCCATCTCAACTTGTGCATAGAGCTCTTTTATAGTAAATCTAGGTATTACTAAATGATGATCGACAAGTCCAGATGCTGCAAGATCAATGATTCTAGAATCTCCTAAAATCGAAGAATCAATTAGCAGATCTTTTTTCTTTTGTGCTAAAGCTGTGAACTTTACAAACGGAAAGCTTATATAGAGCTCATCTGATGCTCTAAGTGTCATTATAGTTCCTAAATATAGCCCAAATAAAAATAGTGCTATTTTTATAATCTCTTTTCCTTGAAAAGTTAAAGTAAAAGTCTCTGCACTAATTTGTAAAATTGTATTTAAAATTAAAACTAAAGCTTGTCCCATTAAATAGCCGATAAAAAGACCAATTATTGCAATATTAAATGCTCTTAGGTTGAATCTTCTAAATAAGATATCAAATCCAAACAGCAAAAATGCAAAAACAACTCCTATAACTATTCCTATAGCTGTATTAATTGAAACATCTCCGATGGTTGTTCCTACCATATAAATTGTGATAAAAAATACGCTGAGTATAAAGAAAAAAATTCTAGTAAAAACCAAGGATAAGTTCATAGCTTATAGCCTCCTATAATATATTTTTTTTTATTCTAAAAACAATAAATTATTGCTATGAAATTGTATGGATATATACCTTTTTTGTCGACGATATAAAAAAATTATTTATGGTATTTTGTGTTTTTAGATATTTGATATGCCCGATATATCTGCTCTAAAAGTAAAACTCTTACCATTTGATGGGTAAATGTAAGCTTAGATAAAGATAGTTGAAAATTAGCGTTTTCGATGATTTTTTTTGTAAGACCTATATCTGATCCTATAACAAATGCAATCGATTTGGTTTTTTCAAAAAAATCAAATATTTTTTTGCTAAAATCTATGCTACTTAAACTTTTGCCACTCTCATCTAAACAGATATAAAAATTTTCATTTAATATTTTTTTTTCTAAATCTTTTTCATCTTTTAATATTATCCATTCAAATTTTACTACAGATGTTAATCTTTTTTCATACTCATCAATTGCTAGCTTTAACCATTTTTCTCTCGTTTTATGAATAGTATATATTTTCACTTTGAACATATTATCTAATATCTCTGTCTAATATAAGGATCAAATTATTTTAATATTATAATTTTTTATTTATAAAAAATCTTATTTAGTTCCTTGAGCAAGATCGTGCCAAAATTTATTTTGTGCTTTTAGAAATACTATTTCTGATGCCTGTTCTTGAACTTTTTGGGTCAAATCTTTTATTTTGTGTTCGTGGACACCTATAGTGATTTTATCTGGCGATAAAGGTTGTTCACATCCAGGACATTTTCCATGTTCATTTACATAAGTTATTAGATTATTATAATTAAAAGCTTTAAGACAGCATTTAGTAATTAAAACCAATTGACCTGGACATAATTCAGTATCACCAATATAGCAATAGGCTTTTCCGCCCTTTGCATTCACATTTACTTTATATGTTGTAGAGTGATCTGCTATTTCATATTTGTTACCTAGCATAGATATATGAAAATCTACACAATAAGCACCTGTCATTTTAGCGGGGGGAATACCTGCACTCATATTATTCTCCTATTAGGTTAAATTTTTAAAAGGGAAAATAGTTTAATGAAATTTACACATTTTAACAATACAATTATTCTAATGTTAAAAAAAAATGTTATAGTAAATATTTGAATTGTGATTTTTTTTATAAAAGAAAAGAATGAAAAGAATAGATATTTCTTAAAAAATAGTGGATTATTTCAGTTAAAAAACATCAATAAAAACCTTCATATCGTTGAGATTGAATGAAAGTACTAAAAGAGCGTCTTTCATTAGATACTTCTCTTTCTAAATCTCTTACTTTTTTTGTAAGATCATTTATTGTTTTGTCTTTTTCTTGTATTTCTAAATCCTTTTCAGCAATCGTAATTTTATCGGAGCTTAATGGTTTAGAGCAATTAGGGCATTTTCCGGTTATCTCTACTTCTCTTTTTAATTGAATATTTTTAAAAGCACTAAAACAGCATTGGGTAATAATAGCGAGCTCATTTGCTTCGAACTTAGATTTATCAAGAGCGCAGACGGCTCTACCATTTTTCATTTTAAAAACTACTTCATAAGCTCTTTGAGATTCGTTTTTAACATATATTTCTCCTTTTGTTAAATCAGATGAATCTAGTCTTATACAAAAAACGCCATTTACCATAGTTCTATTTCCTTTTTATTTTAAATTTAAAAAGACAGTGAGTCTATAGAATTGGAATATTTTAAACAATAATATGTATTACAATATTAAAAATATAAAAATAAATATTTTAAATTGAAATATTCATAATATGAAAACTAGAAAATAATTTTTATAAAATATTAGCTAATTTTTAAATTCTCAAAATTATTAAAAGATGGTTTGGGCAAGGGTTAACATTGTGCTTACTTGACTTTTTAAATCCTCTACAGCTTGTTCAAGTCGAAGAGTTCTAGTTTGTAGATCCAAAATTGTTACAGATATTGCTTCTATAGGGTTTGGACATGAAGGGCATTTTTCTTGAGTATTTATAAAATTCGTTAAAGAATGATGTGCAAATGCTTTATTGCAACATTTTGTTATTAAAACTATTTGATTTTCTTCAAACTCAGACTTATCTAAGGGGCAACGAATTCTTCCTTTAAGAACATAAAAAACTATGGTCTCTTCTGTATCAGGTTTATAAGACAGTTCTCCGTGTAGTCAGGGGAAGCTTGTTTTGTAGTATCTAAATGGTCATGGTGTAATCTTAATGCATAAACGCAATCTCTCATAGTAACCTCTTTTATTCGTTTAAATTAAAAAAAGCTATTTAGTATTGATATTTTAATAATTCGAAACAATAAAAATTTTCAAAATGCTATTTGTTTTGACTGATCTAACATTTTTAGCTATAATATAGCTCATGTTAAGCTATTTTTATTGGAATCCCAAAAAAGAAATTTTTATTGTTCCTTACTTAGATTTTCCAATTGTTTGGTATTCTGTATTTTTTTTAGTAGGATTTGCTTTAGGGTATTATATTTTTATATCTGTATTAAGGCGCTATTTTTTTTATTTTCCAAATCTAACTTTTAAAGATGTAACATCATTCGATGTTTTAAAAAATGATTTAAAAAATCCCAAAAATGAAAATCAAAAAAAAGTAGCTGCTTATTTCAATGAAAAAGCAAAAGCTGAATTTGAATCTGATCAAAAAATATTGGATAGATTGAATGCTTTTATCGAAAGCAATATAAAAAATAGGCTTTTTCTAGAGAATAGTTTTTCTAGTGCAATAATAACTATTAAAAAAAAGCTTATTCAAATAACGGATAGATTAGTTGTATATGTTGTTGTGGCGACAATAATAGGGGCTAGAGTCGGTCATTTAATATTTTATGAAACCCCAGCTTATTATTTGAAAAATCCAATAAATATTCTTAAAGTATGGCAGGGCGGTTTAGCGTCGCATGGAGCAGCTGTTGCTATAATGATAGCGTTGATTTTATTTTGTTATTATTTAAGAAAATTTAGCCCAAAACTTACATATGTACATCTTTTAGATTTTGTAGTTATTCCAACCTCTTTAGCAGGATTTTTTATTAGAATGGGTAATTTTTTTAATCAAGAAATATTAGGAGTGCCGACTAATCTGCCTTGGGGTATTATTTTTGGAGCTCCTATGGAAGATGTATCGATTGTAGCGAGGCATCCAGTGCAGCTTTATGAAGCTATTTTTTATTTAGCTGTTTTTTTTATTTTGTTTTTTTTATCTAGAAAAAAATACTTTTTGCTTAAAGATGGAAAAATATTTGCTCTATTTTTAATTTTAGTTTTTGGTTTTAGATTTTTTATTGAATTTTTAAAAGTTCAACAATCAGATATTTTACAGACTGATACCTTTTTTTTAATGGGACAATAT
>JAAKFX010000084.1 GCA_011064865.1 Candidatus Anoxychlamydiales bacterium | reverse complement strand
ACTTTATGGCGCAAATTAGTTCTGGAAACGATTGGGAAACCGGAAACGGTCCGATGGGAAGAAGCGGACCAAATACTGTTCTTGCAGTCTCTTGTAGATGGACTGGGTTGCGAGTTCATAGTTGTTGGCCTCGACCTTCGTATCACTCGATATCGTACACCCCTGTCGCGTCAGAACAAAGCACTGGAGCAGGCAGCAATCGGGCAATGCTGCTTCGAGGTAACCCATGGGAGGAATAGTATCTGCGAATCGTACGAATGCGAATGTCCGATAACCAAAATCTTAGAAATAAATAACCAGGTGACAGTAACACACTATCATGAAAACCCTCTTGAAGGTACGGACAAGAAGAAATGTGTAAACATTCTTGCTTTACCAATCAGAGATAACCAAAGCAAGATTACACAAATCGCTGAACTTATCTTTGATACTGATATTCCTATGCAGATAAGACCTGTTGCTAGGCGACAGTGATAATGATACTGAGGTAAGGTTCAGGCTTATTTGAACTATCAACAGCAGAATAAGTAAATGTGGTCACAGGGTTATCAGTATAAAGAGTTTGATTTGTTCCATCTGTTATAGCCATAGAAATGCGAATGTTACCATCGTGATCTGAAAGCCACCCCACTACATCACCTGGATTTTTTTCGACAAGCTCAGCCTCTTTTGTAATTACATCTAATTTATAAACATCAAATACTTGATCGTTACGTTTATTCATCTGAATCAAAATCTTATTATCTATATCTTCTAACATATCGATAACAGAGCATCTGACATCTTTAAAAGGAGTCAGATCTTTAATTTCATTAGAATTTAGAGATGCTGAATATATATGAAAGTTTTCATCACCAGCGTTGTCTTGCATATAGATAATTGAATCATCACCCTTCCAATCATAAAATAAAATATCTCTTTTGGTTACAGTAGTTATTTGTCTAATTTCATTTGTATCTAGATTTTTCACAAATACATTTAATCTACTTTGCCATGGCTCTAAATATGAAATATATTTTCCATTAGGAGATATTTTTACAGCTGCTTTATCAGGATTTTTGAAAAAATCTTTGAGTGGAATTTCTTTTCTTACTTGCGCAGATATTTGAATAGTAAAAACACAAAATATTAGGGTAAGACAAGCTAGAATTTTATTTTTCATAATTCTCTCTTATTAATTATTTTTTTTTTATAAAAATCTTATAATTTATTTTCATGATGATGATGGTGCACTTCTTCTGGTTTTGGGATAAAATGCTCATTATAATCAGATATAAATGCAGCAAAAATCTTTAAAACTCTTTTATCTACTGCAAAATCTATCTCATCGAATTTCATTTGAAGCGGTCCAACTTCACCAAAAGTACTTCCTTTTAAATGAGCTATTATATCGTCACCTTGTGGAGAGACAACTAAAAAATCAGCAGATTTTGCATTTAAATACGCAGTAGCTGTTTTTTTTCCAAAAGCATCATAAAAATTAAATTTTGCTCTAGCTCTAGCGAGTATTTTACCTTGTACTTGAGCTATCAAATTATTTCCTTCATAAATATCAATATCCATAAAACTTGGCTGAAAAAAACCGATTGATAAAAATCTAGTTATACCTCTTAGCTGAAAATTATTTTCTTTGTCATAAAGATCATAATAATATCTTGGACACATAAATCCAGTTCTAATTACCTTGCCTTCATTTATTTTATTTTTCTTAAAACCAAATTCTGCTGAATATGATAAAAAAGGACTATTTTTATGGATGGTCCAATTATCATCACTAGATACAATATCAGCAGCTGAGTATCCTTTTACTAACATAAAAATAGAAGCTATAAAAATAAGCAGTCTCATAAAGTTTCTCCAAAGTTGTAAAAACTAGGTTTTTTTTAATTGATTAGGAGCAATGATAATGTATATGGCTTAAAATATCCAATTAAAATCTTTAATCTGAACCTTATATAAAATTTTTATAAAACTCTTGTTTTTTGCTTTTAGACTGTATAAAATATGTGTTTTACAAAATTAATCTAACTTATAAAAACTATGAAAAATTATTTCAAAAAACTATTTTATATTCTTACAGCGCACACAGCAATGGTATATCCTATGCATAAAGCTGTGATAAAAAGTGAATTTATCTTTAAAAATCCTCCTTTTAAATCATGCCACGCATCTACTATTTGTGAGACTAGCTCTAATAAAATACTTTGTAGTTATTTTGCAGGCTCAAAAGAGGGAAAAAAAGATGTCTCTATATGGCTATCTAGTTTAGATAGTGATAGCTGGTCAGAGCCTAAAAAATTAATTAATTTTCCCAAAGCAGCTCATTGGAATCCAGTTTTATTTACACTGCCTTCTAATGAAATTTTGCTTTTTTATAAAGCCGGAAGATCCCCTCTTAGTTGGTCTGGGTTTTTAAAAAGATCTAAAGATGACGGCATCTCTTGGTCTGATAGTGAAATTTTCCCAGCTGGAATGTATGGCCCTGTGAAAAACAAACCTCTTCTTTTAGAAAATGCTCTACTTTGTCCAAGTTCTCAAGAAGCATATGAAGCTTGGTCTTGTTATGTAGATTTTACAGATGAAAACTGCAAAGCGTGGCAAAAAAGCTCCCCTGTTATTGATCCTAAAAATTCAAAAGGGATAATCCAGCCTACTTTATTTGTTACAAACAATGGCGATATAAAAATGCTAGCTCGCTCAAATGAACAAGGCTATATTTATGAAGCTATATCAACAGATAAAGGTAAAACATTCTCTGATGCAACACCGACTACATTGCCAAATCCAAACTCAGCAATAGATGCTGTAAAACTTTTTGATGGTAGAGTGTTTCTTATCTATAATCACTCAAAAAAGAAGAGATATCCTCTAAATATTGCGATTTCAACTGATGACGGAAATACTTGGAAAAATTCTATCACTTTAGAGAGCAAACGTGGTGAATATTCATATCCTGCGATAATTCAAACTAAAGATGGTTTAGTACATGTAACATACACATGGAAAAGGAAAAAAATAAAATATGTTGTTATAGATCCAAAACAGATATAGCTAAATTGTCTTTTTTTGTTTTGCATATAAAAAAGCTGTTTCTATAAATAATGGCCAATTTACGATTTTAAAATCTGTATTAATATCTACATCTTTCAAATCCTCAATATCTACCCATTTATAATCAGAGTGCTCTTTTGATAGTTTGACCTTATTAGAAGAAGCAATGCTAACATATGTGATGCTGTATAGATTTTTGTTATTATATAAAACAACTTTTGCATCTACTGGCATCAGTGGTATAATTTTAAGATTCGTCTCTTCTAAAACCTCTCTTTTTACCCCATCTATTGGCTCTTCATCTTCTTCTAATCTACCACAAGGTGGACACCAATTTTTAGGCTCAAAATTTCTTTTTAAGAAAAGACATTTCTTATTAAAGATTGTAATTGAAACAACTGCTATATTCATTTGAAATCCCTCATAATCTGAAAATTAACTATATTTTTTGAATTTTAAATAAATTGCACGTCCAGAATTAATAGCTGTATAAACTATCTTACCCAATTCACTAGGATCGCTAGTAGGAGTTGCATCATATATTTTTTTCAAACTCGCTTTTGCTTTAAACATCTCATCTATTTGAAACTTTAAAAATGTTTCTAATTGTTTTTTATCATCTGTATTTTTTCCATGAACATTACAAAAATTTTGTATAAGCATATTTCTTTTGGTAGTGTCATTATAAATAGCTCTCATACATTTTACATAATCTTGATAAAATCCCATTATCTTATGAAAATACTCAGATTTATAATTAACTATTAATTGTCCTTTCCATGCAAAAATTAAGGATGTCGGATGAAATACTCCATAAAGATCCATCAAAGGAGTCGTAATATTAGTTGTTGTGCTAGCAGAAATGGTTAAAAAAGGATAAAGCTGATTAGCCCATACGCGTGGGAAACTATGCAATTGAGCTTTTCTAGAACGAAGGCCTTGCAAAGTTGGTTTCTCAGCTATATTAAATTTATTTTTTTTACTCTCTTGTGTTTTCATTCTTTCTGGAATAGGTGTAGTTACAGCGCCACAGATTCCAAAAGTAGTCTGATTAGGATCTGAGAGGTCATTCTTAAAAGCATTTTGCATCAAACGAAGAGCTTCTAGTTTATGATCAACTTTTCCCTTTCCAATAAAAGAAAACTGACTAGCCTGAATTTTATCTTTAACAAGCCAAATAAAATTAGGTTCCGGAAAATATGTAGTAAAATAGGTTGTCATGACTTTTCTAATAGCCATATCTATTTCTACAGCTACTCTAATAAGTTTAGTTTCTACCAAAGAAGCCGCATAACCAGTAGAGGCAAAAAACTTGGTAGCGCTTTTTTGCGTTTCAAATACAACCTAATTAAGCCATCATAATGCTCAAATAAACCTTTTTGATCTTGTTGACAACTAATACTTTGAACATCCGCATCTTGGCTACATAAATATCTTGGACTGTTCGGTGCTTTTTTAGCAAAATGATCTAAAAACACTTGAGCATGAGGCTCTGTTAAAAGTCTTTCACGAATCTTTTGTATATTCATAATTTGTTTTAATTCATCTGATAGAGAATCATCATTACCTTCAAATCTTTCTCTCACTTCTTTTGCAGCATCAGCATTTAAATATCTTAAAAGTAAATAGGTATCTTTAACTTTTCTATCTTCTACTTTTTGAACTATAACTTTTGGAACTTCGCCTTTTTTGCCTTTAGCTTTTTTTGCTTTTGCCTTTTTTGCATCAACTCTAGCATCTGCATCGCTTTTAGTTATCCAATCAAATGTCCAGAAAAATCCAAAAACTCGATAAGCAATACCATCAACTTTTTTTGTACTTTCTATCTGATCTTTAAACTCTTCATTAACTGTCTCTTCTAATGATTGTGGTCTATTTAGTGCAATAACAGCTGCTAAATTAGCTTTAACCCAATCTCTAGATTCTTTAGCTGTTGTCCCATAGCTTTGATCTTTGAAAAGATTTAATATATTAGGAACTTGCTCTTTATTATTAGATCCTTTTGCAGGAATAAGCATGGTATATTTTGGAGTCTTACTATTCGGCTCTACTTTTGGCAAAGTATTTGGCTGTTTTGTTGTACTAGTATAAATATATTTATCAAACTTAGTATGAGACATCTCATCAGGTCTAAATGGAAACGCTTCAACATTCACTGTATTAGATTCATAAATTAAGGGATAAATCCATCGGTTATTAACCCTCTTTTCTTGAAGATGCTTATCTAATTTTTTTTCAATAATTGCTCTTAAAGGAACAGATGTAATAACACTCATAAATATAAATTTTTAGTTTTTTGTACAATTAGTACATATGTGAAAGCTATTTAATAAAATCGTTTTTTCTGTTAAAAATTTAAAAATTAAAATTTTAATTTTGAATCAAAGATTTTGAGAAATTAAGCTTGTAATATCTTGCATCTCATTTGAGTGTAATTTTGTTTTAAAGGGATAAATCAAAAATCTTAAAAGAAAAGCAAAATTCGAGCCATTTTCTTTTCTAGGAATATAATGAAAGTGAAGATGAGATACGCTCTGGCCAACTTCTTTTCCATTTTTTTGAATAACAATATAGCTTTTATTATTTAAGATTTTTTGAACTGAAAAATGAGTCTTTTTTATTAAATGAAAAATATCTTGCATCTCTAAATCAGTAATATCTTCTAGTCTTTCAACGTGTCTTTTGGGAATTATCAAACAGTGTCCTTTTAAAAGGGGCTTATAAGAGCATAAACCTATTATATTTTCATTCTCGAAATACTTTTGATAGTTTATTGCCTTTTCATCGCAAAACGGGCAAAATGAGCTACTTTTGGGCTTAAATGAACTTATATAAAAAACGAGCGCAATTGTTAAAAGAGCGCAAAAAGACATTAAAAAAGTTAACAAAAATTTCTTTTTCATTTTTTATGAGGGATAAAATAACGTTTATAAAAATAGGGACATAAAAAACTTATCCATAGACCCATTACATAAGAGCCTATATTTATGGTAAATAATTTTACTTCAAATCGGATAAGATAGGTTAAAAGAGAAATTAAAAAAACACCTGCAACAGAAAAAATAGCTCTTATAAAAAACTCTTTTCCATTTTTAGGATTTTTTAAAAACATACTGTAGCGGTTAGATAAAAATATTCCGAGCATTACAGATGACAATATAAAAAAATCTCTTTCTAATTTTGGAATAAAATATAGTAATAGTATTGGGATTTGACAGACTAACAAAACATAGTTAGGATTATATTTTTTTATGAGTTTTTCAATTAATGGAAATATATACAGATAAATCAAAAACAGACTAAAGCCTATTGCCCAACCAGCTAAAAGATCTGTTACAAAATGAACACCTAAATAAAGCCTAGATAAGCTTATCCAAAAAAAGAAATTTGTCCCCCAAATAATAGGCCATTTTTTTTGTTTAAAATAATTTATAAATACTAAAGGAAGAAGGATTGCTGATTGCGCAGCTCCAGATGGAAGACCATATCTGCTATATACATGAATTACGGCTAAAGATGGATCTATGATATATGGACGAGGCTGATGAAATAGATTTTTTAAAAATTCATTGATAATAGCACTGAGCATTATGATAAAAAACAGTTTTATTCCAAATTTGTAGTTATAGCCTATCCAAATCATAGGGATTAAAATAAAATAAAATATCTGTGTATCAAAAAGATTTAAAAACTTGAAAATCTCATCTGCAAATGGAGATCTAATTTGTTGAATAAACTCTATTATTTTTATTTGAAATGTATACATAAGTTATCTATAAGCTTTTTTCAAAATATATTCTTTTCGTAAGATGGAATAGACATTAACCGAGCGAAATGCCCCCTTTAATTTATCTCTTTCTTTTAAGGTTCCTTCTTTTTCCATTATAGAATTTAAAAGTTTTATTGATCTAATATTCTCTATATTAGTAAATCTATCAAAAGCCTTCGGTATTTGTAAAAA
>JAAKFX010000083.1 GCA_011064865.1 Candidatus Anoxychlamydiales bacterium | reverse complement strand
TATTTTGAGATTTCAAAAGATATAATTCCATATTTAGTTGAGAAAAACCCACTTAGAAAGAATATGTTTTCACCAGGCAGACATATACCAATAATAATGGAAGATGAGATCAAAAATCTGCCAGATGTTTATTATGTACTTGCTTGGAACTTTAAAAAGGAAATTTTAAAAAACAATCAGCATTTGATTGAAAAGGGAATAGAATTTTACTTTCCTATAAATCCAAAAGAATAAAAAGATAGAGGATTCAATGAAAATATTAATTACTGGAGCTAGTGGTTTTTTAGGTAAATTTTTACATAAAAGATTAACGAATCTTGGACATGATGTTGTAGGTATAAATTCAAAATCTCATGATTTGACAAATTCAAATGCATTAGATGAATTAAATAACATAAAGTTTGAGCAAATTTTTCATTTAGCTGCTTGGACTCAGTCTGGTGATTTTTGCTTGCGTCATCCAGCGGAGCAGTGGATGATAAATCAAAAAATCAATACAAATATTTTAACTTGGTGGCATTTATATCAGCCTAAAGCAAAGATGATTGCTATGGGAACGAGCTGCAGTTATGATCCTGACATGCCACATATTGAAGAGAATTATCTAAAAGGAAAACCAATTGACTCTCTATTTACTTATGCAATGACAAAAAGAATGCTACTCACAGGTCTAATGGCTTTAAATAAGCAATATGGCCATAATTTTTTATATTGTATTCCATCTACTTTATATGGATCGAACTATCATTTAGATGGCAGGCAAATGCATTTTGTTTTTGACCTAATGAGAAAGATTTTAGAAGGTTCTTTACATGGTAAAGATGTAATTTTATGGGGAGATGGCTATCAAAAAAGAGAGCTTGTTCATGTAGATGATTTTATAAATATAATGCTAAATCTTGTTAAGAGAGAAAATAATGAAATAGTGAATATTGGTGCAGGCAAGGATTATTCTATAAAAGAGTTTGCATCGAAAATTTGTAAAATCATTGGATATAATGAAGAAAAGATAATCTATGATGCTTCAAAATATGTAGGAGCAAAATCTAAGATATTAATTGTTGATAAGTTAAAACAATTACTACCTGAATATAAAATGACAAGTTTAGATAAAGGATTGGATATGACAGCTAAATGGTTTATGGAAAATAAATCTAAACTTTTACAAACCTAACTATTTTTTACATTCACATAAAAAGTTAGCAGTATAAATCTTTTCAAAGCTAGTGCCATATGATGTTAGCATAAAGGCTTTGAGACAAGGTTTTATTGCAGTGTGCCATAAGATATTTCTAATAAAACTTTTGATTCCATGTGAAAATGGGGCTAGTTCATAAAATTTAAAATTTTTAAAGTTTGAATAATTTAGAGTTTGTCTAAGGGAGAAGGTTGTATATGCTCTATTGTGAGTAATATCTGAATATCTAAGAGGGGAAAAAGGAGCTAGAGCGTTTGGTACTTGAATAAAAAATTGTCCATGAGTATTTAAAGAGTTGTAGATAAGATTTATAAGATCAAAGCTACTTCCCAGCTCAATATGTTCTAAAACATCGATCAAGAGTATAGTATCATATTTTTCTTTGGTATTTTTCAAAAATTTTAAAGCGTCGATACACTCAACATTGAAAATATTAGATTTTTTAGCGACTTTGATTTGCTCAATGCTTATATCAATACCAAAAGTATTTTTATAGCCGAGTTTGTTTAAAATTTTTAAATATTTACCACTTCCGCAGCCGAGATCTAAAATTTTAGCATTTTTGTCTTTGGGTAATTTATTTAGATAAAAAGTTTTGAAATATTTTTCATCATAATTTGAAATATTTTTTGAAGTTTGATTATTTGTAAGTAAAGTGGGGTAGCTTTTAAAAATTTCTTCTTTCATATAAAATTTAGCTCTAAGTTTTATTTAGTAACTCTAGATTTTTTAGAGCTGCTTTTTTATTTGCAACAAAATTTATCAAAATAGAGAAAAGAGTTCTTTTATTTAGATGAAAATTGGATTAAAATAGGAATCTAAAATATTGATTGAAACTTTTTAAACTTAAAATTGAAAACTATGGAAAAAGTAGATTTTTTAACTGTAGGATCTGGCATTGTTGGATTAGCAACAAGCTATCAAATATTAAAACAAAACAAAAATGCATCTTTAATTGTTTTAGAAAAAGAGTCTGAGATAGCATCTCATCAAACTTCAAAAAATAGTGGGGTGATTCATTCAGGTCTTTATTATAAGCCTGGATCATTGAAAGCCAAAAATTGTTTAGAGGGAAGAGAAGCTCTTATTAAATTTTGTGATGAGTTTAATATAAAAAAAGAGAGATGTGGAAAAATTATAGTAGCTTCTGACGAAAAGGAGCTATCTCGATTATATGAATTAGAAAAAAGAGGAAATGCAAATAAGGTAGAAGGCCTTAAGATAATTTCAAAAGAGGAGATTAAAGAGATTGAACCTCATATTAAAGCTATTAAAGGTTTGCATGTTCCTAGCTGTGAGATTACTGATTATTTTAAAGTATCAAAAAAGATAAAAGAAGAGATAGAAAAACTCGGTGGCAAAGTTTTATTAAATCAAAAAGTAATTGGTATCAAAAAAGAGGGATCAGATTTTTCAATATCAACGGAGACAGATACTTTTAAGGCTAAATTTTTAATAAATTGTGCGGGTTTGCATTCTGATAGAATTGCTAAAATGGCGATGCCAGGAGAAAAACTTCCACTTAAGATCATTCCTTTTAGAGGGGAGTATTATGATATTAAAAAAGAGAAAAAAGATTTAATAAAAGCATTGGTATATCCAGTGCCAGATCCAAATTTTCCCTTTTTAGGAGTTCATTTAACTCGTATGATTAATGGATCTGTACATGCAGGACCTAATGCTGTTTTTGCTTTTGCAAGAGAGGGTTATAAAAAATCTGATATAAACATGAAGGATTTAATGGACTCTCTTTTATATAAGGGTTTTGTAAAAATTGCGTTTAAATATTGGAAGATGGGGCTTTTTGAAATGTATAGATCATTTAGTAAAAAGGCATTTTTGAGATCTATGCAAAAAATGCTACCTCAAATTGAGATGGATGATATTGAGGCGGGATCTTCTGGGATTCGAGCTCAAGCTGTAGGCTCAGATGGTAGATTAATCGATGATTTTGCTATTTTAAAGAAAGAAAATCAAGTACATGTATTAAATGCGCCATCACCAGCTGCAACTGCGTGTATGGCTATTGCAAAGCATATCTCTGAATTGACAAAGAGCCCAAAATGAAAAAAGTCTGCATAGATGCGAGAATGTTTTATAGTGCAGGGATTGGAACGTACGTAAGAGATCTTTTGAAAAATCTAAAAAATTCAGAATTTAAAATCTTTTTGATTGTAAATGAGGAGATTGCAAAAAAGGAAACATGGCTGAGTGAAAAGTTTGAGCTGATAATATTAAATGCTCCGATCTATTCGATAAAAGAGCAGATATTACTACCTTTAAAAATTCCGAGATGTGATCTTTTTTTTTCACCACATTTTAATGTGCCAATATTACCGATAAGAGCTAAAAAAAGAATGATGACGATTCATGATGTTTATCATTTGGCTTTTTTTTCGAAGTTGAAATTTTTAGAAAAAATCTATGCAAAACTTTTTATATGTAAAGCAGCTTTACATGCCGATAAAATTATAACTGTATCTGAATTTTCAAAATCTGAACTTTTGAAATATACAAAAATAAAAGAAGCTAAAATTGATGTAATTCACAATGGGGTAGATTTTGATTTTTTAAACACAAATATAACAGATGAAGAGAGAGAAAATATTTTTAAAAAGTTAAATCTGCCTAAGAAATATTTTTTATTTGTTGGAAATTTTAAACCTCATAAAAATTTGTCAAATTTGATAAAAGCTTTTGAAGAAATCGAAAAAGAGTTTTCAGATATTTTTTTAGTGATAGTTGGAAAGAGTAAAAACCTGAAAAATTTTATAGATGTTGAAAAGATTTTAAACTCAAATGAGGTTTTGGAAAAGAAGATTAAAATATTGAGTAGAGTAAGTGGTTTGGAGCTAAAAGTTATTTATGAAAATGCTATCTCTTTAGTATTTCCATCCAAATATGAAGGCTTTGGCTACCCTCCACTAGAGGCTATGAGCCTCAAATGTCCAGCTATTGTATCTAATAGAGCTTCAATGCCTGAGATATGCTCTGATGCTGCCCTATATATAGAGCCTCAAGACTATAAAAGCATATATTTAGCTATGAAAAAGATGCTTGAAGATAAATTTTTTAGAAAATCTTTGATTGAAAAAGGCCTTAATAGAATAAAATCATTTACAGTTGATGATTTTGTAAAAAAACATATTGATCTAATGGAAAAAATTCTATGAAGACTGCGATTGTTCATGATTGGTTAGTATCTGTAGCTGGTGGAGAAAAGGTCTTAAAGCTAATGCATGATCTTTTCCCATCACCGATTTATACACTTTTAAAAAATCCAAAAGCATTAAAGGGCACTTTTTTTGAAGATAAAAAAATTGTTTCATCATTTATTGAAAAATTGCCCTTTTCTACAAAACTTTATCAAAAATATTTGATGTTTTTCCCATTTGCAATAGAGCAGTTTGATCTATCTGAGTATGATGTAATTTTATCATCGTCACACTGCGTGGCAAAGGGAGTTTTAACTAGATTTGATCAACTTCATATTTGCTACTGCCATACTCCGATGAGATATGCTTGGGATCTATATTTTCAATATTTGAATGAGTCAAATTTAAAAAAGGGGATAAAAGCAAGGCTAGCTCAAATAATTTTACATTATTTGAGGATGTGGGACATAACATCTGCAAAAAGAGTTGATGAATTTATTGCGAATTCTAAATTTGTAGCGAATAGAATTGAAAAATTATACAACAAAGAGGCTAAAGTCATCTATCCTCCTGTAGATGTAAATTATTTTCAGCCTTGTTATGAGAAAGATGATTATTATTTAACGGCATCTAGATTTGTTCCATATAAAAAAGTAGATCTAATAGTTGAAGCTTTTTCTAAAATGAAAGATAAGAAACTGGTTGTTATTGGCGATGGACCTGATATGAAAAAAATTAAGAGTAAAGCATCTAAAAATATTGAGATTCTAGGCTATCAAAATGATGAAACATTAAAAAAATATTTATCGAAAGCAAAAGCATTTGTTTTTGCAGCTATTGAAGATTTTGGGATTTTACCAGTTGAAGCAATGGCTAGTTCGACTCCTGTTATTGCACTTTCAAAAGGAGGTGTGAAGGAGAGTGTTGTAGAGAATAAAACTGGGATATTTTTTAATGAGCAAAATATTCAAAGTATTATGAATGCAGTAGAAAAATTTGAGAAAAAAGATTTTGATCTATATAAGATTAGAGAACATGCTATGAAATTTTCAGAAGAAAGATTTAAAAAAGAGTTTAATGATTTTGTTTTAGAAAAGATAAGCCATCTAGATGGCAAATAATAGATAACCCGTCTAGACGGGCCATCTAGATGGGCCATCCAGATGGAAATCTTTAAAAATTAAAAAGATAAAAATTTATGAAAGCAATAATTTTAGCAGGAGGAGTAGGCAAGAGGCTTTGGCCAATATCTAATAAAAATCTTCCAAAACAATTTTTAAAATTTTTAGATCAAGAATCTTTATTTCAAAAAACTATTAAAAGATTTGAGACTTGCAAAAGCATCAATGAAATCGTAGTAGTTACAAATAAAAACTTTGAAACAATAACGAAAGAGCAAATTGAAGAGATAAATTTTAAAAAGAAGATTAAAATTCTATTAGAGCCAGATAAAAGAAATACAGCTCCAGCTATTTTATTTGCGATAAAAACTTTAAAAGAAAAGAAAATGATTGAAGAGAGAGAAAAATTACTTTTTCTACCATCTGATCATTTGATTTTTCCAAAAGATAAATTTTTATCTTATATTGAAAGATTAAGTTCTTTTGAAAAAAATAAAATTGTAATTTTTGGAATCAGGCCTCATAAGATCGAAACAGGATATGGTTATGTAAAGCTTGGCAAAAAAGAATCTAAAGATCTAGATCTTTATAAAGTAGATGCTTTTGTTGAAAAGCCATCTTTTGAAAAAGCAAAAAAATTTTTCTTATCTGAAAATTATTTATGGAACTCTGGTATGTTTTTATTTACTGAAAAAACTTTTAAAAATGAGATAAAAAAACATAGTCCTAATCTTTTTGAGTTTTATGAGCTTTCATATGACAAATTTTTAAAAAATTTTTCTAAAATAGAAAAAAAATCAATAGATTATGCTTTAATTGAGAAAACTAAAAATATTTTAGTTCAAATTTTAGATATTTCTTGGTCAGATGTAGGATCTTGGGATAGTTTATATGAGGTAATGCCAAAAGATGAAAATGAAAATGTAGTGAGGGGAAATGTTGTTACATTAGATACAAAAAAATCGTTAATTTTTTCTAAAAAAAAGCTAATTTCTACTATGGGATTAGATAATATTATCTTAGTTGAAACTGAAGATACAATATTTTTAGCAAAAAAACAAAAGTCTCAAAAAGTCAAAGATATTCTAAAAAAAATCTTAAAAAAAAATAATCAAAAATAATTATTTTAATAATTTTTTGAGCAATATAGGAAGATAGCTAATAAGATAAAATGGAACTGTTAAAATATTGTTTTTAAAAGAGAGGGGATTTTGAGAAATTAAAATTCCTAGTGGTGATTTTTTTTCTGTCATAAACTGATTTAAGGATTTTAATCTTCCAAAAGGCCCTGCTTTTACTTCAATTGGTAATATTTGACTACCAATAGTATATAGATAATCAATCTCAGCATCGCTTGTTTTTTTCTCTCTTTGCCAATAAAAAAGTTGACCTTCTGTATGTGGATCTGTATATGCTAAAATTTCTTGTCCAACAAATTGCTCTGCAATAGCTCCTCGATTGATTTGAATTATATCTTTTTCAAAAATTGTTTCAGGATCAATTTTCAATGCATGTTGAACAAGGCCAATATCTAAAAATATTACTTTAAAACGAGTCTGTTTAATTTGCATTGTTAGAGGAAAGCCACTTGCTGATGAAGCATATATAGGAGAGACTAAACC
>JAAKFX010000082.1 GCA_011064865.1 Candidatus Anoxychlamydiales bacterium | reverse complement strand
GAACTGCATCATCAGTTTTGTTTGCAGGAGCTGCATCATCAGTTTTTGGTGCAGGAGCTGCTTCGTCAGTTTTGTTTGCAGGAGCCGCATCATCAGGTTTTGCTGCAGGAGCTGGTTCATCAGTTTTTGATCCCCAATTCCATGTTACAGTGTTATATAAACATTCAAACATAAATAAAACGGGTGTTGTGAATACACTAGCTGCCCATAATATAATTTTAGCAATTGGACCACGAGACTCATTTGGCCATGTAGTTGTTGTCTTAGGCCATCTTGATCTAAAACTACCACTACTAATATTAGATTCTGATTTAACTGTTTCTGGTGCTGTTTCTTTTGCTTCAGGAAGAGCAGGTGGTGGTGTAGTTACACCTGCTGTTGGTTTAACGTCTGCTGACATATTTTACCTCTTTTGTTTAGGCTTTAAAAAATTTATGAGAATTAGATACCCTATTTCTCAATATTTCTTCAAGTGTTTTTTAAAAAATCTTTAAGTTTCTGTTAAGTTTTCCAAAGATTTACTATCTATTGCCATACCCATTGCATGAAGACCATTATCAACAAAAATTGTATCTCCAGTTATTGCTGATGCCAAATCAGATAGTAAAAAAGCTGCAACATTTGCAACCTCTTCGGCTAAAAGTTCTTTTTGAAGTGGAGCATTCGCTTTGGAATATCTAATCATATTGTCAATCATTCCAATAGCTTTTGCAGCTCTACTTCTAAGTGGGCCAGCTGATATACAGTTAACCCTTATGTTAAATTTTCTGCCTGCTTCATATGCAAGCATTTTTATATCACTCTCTAGCGCTGCTTTTGCTGTGCTCATAGCGCCACCATATCCAGGTATCGCTCTAGTTGATGCAATATATGATAAAGCAAGCGTTGCTGAGTTTTTATTCATAATAGGAGCTAGATGAGAAAGCAAGCTTACAAATGAGTATGATGATGCGCTTAGAGCTGATAGATAGCCATTTCTAGATGTTTCAAGTAGCGATTTTGTTATTTCAGGAGAGTTTGCTAAACTATGTACGATAATATCAATATTTCCGAAATCATTTTTTATGTTCTGGGCTACTTCAGATATTGTATATCTTGATTGAGCTTTGTATCGTTTGTTTTCTAAGATATCAGATGGTATATCTTCAGGCTTATCAAAGGCTGCATCTATAGCATATAACTTTTTATATTCAAATAAAGAGCCATCTTGTAGTTTTCGAGATTTATCGAATTTTTTATTTCTCCAAGCAGTTTCAAAAATATTAATAAGAGGCGTCCAAGTGCCGATTATAATCTCGCAGCCAGCTTCAGCAAGCGCTCTAGCTATAGGAAAGCCAAAACCATTATCATCAGCTATCCCTACAACAAATGCTTTTTTCCCTTTTAGGTTTATGTTTAACATGTAACCTTAATAGTAGTTTTTTTAATGAGGATATATTAACAAAATAAGCTGTTATTTTTCAAGAAAGACTAATAAAAGCGAAAAAAAAATTTAATATTACCTTAATTATTTTAGTCTTCTTAGCCAGCCTTCAGCTGTAAGAATTTTAGATGATAAAGTTTTTTCTTTAACTTTGCTCTCTTTTATAGGTTTACGCTTTTCAATAGGTTTTTGAATTTTTACTGCTGCTTTTTTAGGCTTTTTTTCAGCTATTTTTTGTTTTGTAGCTTTATCTTTCTTTTTTTTTAAAAATTTTTTAAACATTTCTTTAAACTCCGCTGAAGTAATTTATAGAGGAAACAAATAAGAGTCAACTTATTTTTATTGATTTTTGTGCTATATTTTAATATCGTTACATTTTATGAAATACTTAAATATTACAGCATTTAAAAGACATTTTGACAATCCTTTATTTGATAAAATAAAGCTTTATTTGATTGTGATTGCAGATCTCTATGAAAGAGAGTCAATTATTAGCTATATCTTAAAACAAATTAATATAAAAAGTTTTAATTTATCGAAATTTTCAAATCAGAGCAAACTCTCTAGTGTAATCAGCACATTTCAATCTCCATCTCTTTTAGGGGGAGAGCCTTTAGTTATTATTGAAGATATTGATATATTTTCAAAACAAGATATTCAAACTCTGATCTCATATGTTAAAGCAAATGATGTTCATTTAATAATGGGAGCTCAAAGTAAACAAGTAGCAAATCCTCTATATTCAATTATCGAAAAAAAAGGTTTGGTATTTGATTTAACAGCTGAAAAAATTTGGGAAAAAGAAAAAAGATTTACAAATTTTATCGTAGAAAAAGCAATTATAGCTAAAAAAAATATCTCAGCTGTTGTTATTGAAGCTCTTTTTGAAAAAGTAGGTTTAGATTTAGCTTTAATTGAGCAGGAGATGGATAAATTGATTACATATGTTGGGGAGAAAAAATCTATTGAACTAGAAGATGTTCACAGTATATGTCCTCAAAATCTTAAAGAATCTATTTGGAAATTAGCAGAAGCTATTGTGTGGGAGAAAATAGATTTTAATAATTTTTCTATAGAGGCTAGTTTTTTTCATATTTTAATCTCTGCAATTAGATATCAATTGCAGTTAGGGTATAAAATAATTTCATTGATTCAGAGCTCTAAAGCAAATGATCTTTCTAGTTATTTCCCAAAAATTTATCCAAGAGCACTTTTAAAGAAACAAGAAATTGCTAAACAAAGGGGAGCTGTTTTTTATAAAAAAGCTCTTAAAACTCTTTTTGAAATTGATTTAATCTCTAAAACTCAAAACTCGAATTTTTCATATCTTTTAGATCTTTTAAAAACCAAACTAATATATTTATCGAATGACGCTAATATTATTGCCTAATCTTTTAGATGAAAATGCAGATATTGATCTATATTTTCCGAAAAATTTACAAGATATTGTTGCATCTTTAGATTCTTTTATAGCAGAGGGCGAAAAAAATGCTAGAAAATTCCTTTTCAAATTTTTGACAAGAGATCAATTTCAAAAGCTAGATATAAAACTTTTAAATGAACATTCAACAGATGATGAAATTCAAGACCTTTTAAAACTATGCTCTAACAAAAAGTGTGGATTAATATCTGATGCAGGTCTTCCTTGCATTGCAGATCCAGGCTCTAAATTAGTCTATTTAGCTCACAAAAATAATATCGATGTTCAAGCTATAATTGGTCCATCTTCTATTTTTTTAGCTTTGATGCTCTCTGGTCTCAATGCACAAAGATTTTGTTTTCATGGCTATCTTCTTCGAAAAGAAGACGAGCTTATAAATCAGATAAAATATTTAGAAGATGAATCAAAAAATAAAAATTCAACTCAAGTTTTTATTGAAGCGCCATATAGATCAGATAAAATGTTAAACATTTTAAGAAAAACTTTGAAAAAAGACACTTTATTATCTTTGAGTATAAATCTCACATCTAAAGACGAAAAAGTTATTACTAAAAAGGTGAAAGATTTTCAAAAAACAGAGATATCTATTGGTAAAACTCCAACAGTTTTTTTGTTTCTAGCTTAAATAAGTTCAGATGCTAGAGTATCGTAAAATAAAAGGCCTTTTTCATTTAATCGAATATGATTTTTATCAAAAGCTATAAACTCAGAGTTTTTTAATTTTTTTAAAGTTTTTGTAGGAATGGATCCATTTTTTTTTTCAAATTCTATAATATCTATTCCATTTACAATCCTTAAATGAATAGCTAAAAGCTCATTTATATTGTGAGGATATTTTAGTTTCTCTTCAAAATCTACTACAGTTTTTTTTGAATCTAAAGCTTCAATATATTTTTGAAGATTACAAACATTTTGAAATCTTTTTTCTCCAAAATAACTAAAAGCAGATGGTCCAAATCCTAAAAAATCTCTTGCCTGCCAATATCCAAGATTATGAAAAGATTCAAATCCTTTTTTAGCAAAAGCAGAGATTTCATATCTTTTAAATCCTAGTTTTTCAAAACTACTTGTTGCTAAATTTAAAAGTTCTAATGAGAGAGTCTCTTTTGGAACTTCTTTTTCAAGAATTTTTCTATTTTTATAAAATAAAGTGCCTTTTTCAAAGGTTAGATTATATAAAGATATATGAGTGATATCCAAAAGATTCACTTCATCTAAAGTCTTTTGAAAAGATAAAATATCTTGCCCTATAACGTCATACATCAAATCTATTGAAATATTTTCTATCCCACATTTATATATATCTAAAATTACCTCTTTTGCTTTTTTCGCCGAATGTCTTCTTTGTAAAATTTTAAGTAGATTGTCATCAAAAGATTGAACTCCAACGCTTGCTCTATTTACATTTAAAGCTTTTAAAGCTTTTATTTTTTCTTTTGAAAAATCTTCGGGATTGATCTCAATTGTGATCTCTATATTAGATTTTGGATTTACTATATTTAAAATATCTTCAATCGTATTTACGCTCAACAAAGAGGGGGTGCCTCCTCCAAAATAAATCGATACAATATTGCTTTTTTGTAAGATGTTTTTTAAATCATTTAAATGAATCTTTATAGCTTTTAAATATTTTTTTTCTAAATCTGTTTTATAATAGATGTTATAAAAATGACAATATGGACACTTTTTTTTGCAAAAAGGTATATGAAAATAGAGACTTAAATCTCTACCAGTTGTCTGCATCAGGATCTTCTAAAATTCCTCTTTTCCAACGATTCTTATCAGAAAATGGATCTTCAGCCTCTTCTTCTTCTACAAATGTAGCTACTTCAGTTACTTCTTCTTGCTCAGTATCAGTCTCAAATGGTTGTGTCTCATCTTCTGCCTCAGTATCTACTCCAACATCCATATCTGGCAAAGTGTGAGGTTCTGGATATAAGGGTTTACCTGATTTTTTAGGTGCAACATAATCTTGCATATCTCCAGTCTCTTTCATGAAACGAAGTCTCTCTTTTTCCTCTCCGATTTTTTGTTTAACTGTCAAAATCTCTTCTTTATGCTTTTCAATATCTTTTTTCGGAACTAAACTTAAATCTAACCATTTTTCTAGATCTTCAAGCTCTAACTCAAGCTTCTTTAGTCTTTCACTTTTTAAGTTCATCTAATCTTTCCTTACGTGTACAAAATCAGTAGGGTACCTAAAAACCTACTTTTTAAAAAGTAATTTTTTTCCTTATAAACTTATTAAAAAAAAAAATAAATACTTTTAAAAAAAAAAGCCATCTTTTTAGATGGCTTTTAATAGATAGATTATTAATAGATAGATTGTTTTTTAACTATTATAAGCATTTTCAAAAGCATCTAATACTTTTGCATTAGGTGCGATTTCTAAATCACTTAATTTACCCTTAATTGATGTTATAAAATTCGCAGCTGGAAAACTATGTTTTTTATAATTCAGTATAAGAGATGATAAAAATTGAGTTGTTTTTCTAGTTAGCTTTACAAACTGAGTAGTTTTGCTAATTGTAGCATCATTTAAATTGTTAAATTCTGTTTTTTCTTCAGCTGTAGCCGAATATGTTTCATAAGCTGGAGCATTATTAACTACTTTAAATGGTTTCTCTTCACCTAGCGCTATATTTTTAATAGCTAATTGGTCTATTTCACCTTCTAAATCAGCAATCTTATCCAGCAATCCAGGTATTAAACGATCATTCAAATGATTTATTTTTATATTTAAAGCTTGTACATTGTCTGCTAGGACACTATCTGTATTTTTAAAAGCTGCATTAATTTGATCTAGATAATTTTTCTTTATATAATAGTGATCAACACCAGCTATTGTCTTTTTAATAACCTCATTTCCTTTTTGATCTTCTAATTCTTCACTTTCTAGATCTTTTACCTCGTTTTTAAGTATTTCGAATAGACCTATTTCATTAAAGATTTTATTTAGCTCTTCGTCATCTGAAAAAATAGAATCTTCTAAAACACCTTTTAAAAATGCCTTATCAAATAAGATCTCCTTATTTGATGGTTTTTCATCAATCTTTTTATGTAAGAAATTACATATCTCTTGTTTTAATGCTTTTATATCTGCTTCTAAGACTTTAGTAGAGTTGAATATTTTTTGTTTTTCAAGTTCTAGTAGGTTGTTTTTTTCTTCAAATTGGCTTTTTAATTCATTAAACGCACTTATTGCAGATTCAATCGAATCTTTTTTTGCTTCAATTAAGTCAATTTTTTTCTCGAGTTCATCAATTTTTTTGTTATTTGCTGCTATTTTTGCTTTGATACCTTCAGCCTTCTCCAATTGTGAGCGTAATTTTGAAAAATTAAGAGCAGGTTTTGGCGCAATAGTCACTTGTTTTGTAGAAAGTGTAGTTGATTTTGGAGTAGGTGTGGGCTCTGGTTTTCTTTTCCTTGGATAGACTCCTGCGTTTTCTTGAGGGTTTAAGAAAAGTCCCAAAAATGAGTTTGTAAAAGAGTAATGTTTTTCGGGTTCAAATGCTATTGAACCTTTTGCATCTTCTTCTTTAATTGCTTGAAATTCATCTTTTAATGTTTGATATTTTGATTCTGATTCAGAGAGCTTTTCTTTAAATTGGTTAGAATGGTTCGCAAGCTTTGCTTCAGCTGTTCTTTTTATTGTAGAATATTTTTCATATAATTTTTTAAACTTTTCAGAGTGTTCTGTTTTTGAAGTTGCATCTCCAGAATATATAGCAAATGTTACGATATTTTTTGCTACTTTTTTTATTTTTGAGCTTGTAGCTTCTAATTGAGTTTTAGATAATTCTTTTTTTAATTTTTTAATCTCTTTTAATAATCCATCAATTTCATCAAAATCCTTTTGCTCAAAAGAATCTTTTTTATCTAGTGTAGCAATTTTATCGTTAAGCTCTTTAATTGAGGTTGCAAATTCTTTTTCTATTTGAGCTAAAGACTTATTTAGATCAGCTTCTAAGCTTTTTAAATCCTTTGCAGGTAATGTTTTTAAATCTTCTGTTATTTCAGATGGTAGGGCGCTCATAAGAGCTGTATATCGATCTGGTGTTTCAACTTTTTCAATTTCGCCTAATGATTTAGCTTCATAGCTATATCCTTCTACAATAACTGTTTTTAGCGTTTCTCCTACATCTTTAATTACTGCATGTAGAACACTATTATGAGATTCAGGAACTATCACTGCGTGAATTATTCCGTTAGGTAGAGCTCCCTCTATTGGAGTTGAAATTACTGGGTCTCCAGAAACTGCCATGACTTTTCTCCTTTATTTTTTATTATTAATTAATATTAATATGGTTGTATTA
>JAAKFX010000081.1 GCA_011064865.1 Candidatus Anoxychlamydiales bacterium | reverse complement strand
TCAGATGATCAATATCAAAATTAGCAAATGAGATATCAATGCTATTTTCAAGCATAAAATTTTTGTTTCCAATTAAAATATCACTATTTTCAATTGTAGCTTTGGCGCCTTTTCCTGAAATCTCTTCAAAATTTTTTACATCTTTAAATGTTATTTGATTTTTTCTAGCAGCCTCTACTATTGCATCAGCGAGAGGATGTTGGGATCTTTTTTCTATAGAAGAAGCATACTCTAAAATCTCTTTTTTACTTTTATCATATACAATTATATTAGTAACAACGGGTTTTCCTTCTGTTAAGGTGCCTGTTTTATCAAAAACTATTGCTTTTACATTTCTAAGATTTTGAAGAGCCTCTGCGCTTTTTATCAAGATTCCCATCTCAGCGCCCATTCCCGTTCCTACCATAATAGCTGTGGGAGTAGCGAGGCCAAGTGCACATGGACAGGCGATGATCAAAACTGATATGAAAATTGTTAAAGAAAAAACAAAACTTTGCCCTAGAAAAAACCAAAGACCAAAAGAAAAAAGAGCAATTAAAAGTACGATTGGCACGAAATACGATGCAATAAAATCAGCTAACTTTTGAATTGGAGCTTTTGAGCTTTGCGCTTCTTCAACTAGTTTTATTATTTGTGATAAAACTGTATCTTTTCCAATTTTTGTAGTTTTAAATTTAAAACTGCCACTTTTATTTATTGTGCCACCGATAACTTTTGCATCTTTTTCTTTTTCAACAGGAATACTCTCGCCAGTTATCATAGATTCATCAACAGATGAATGTCCATCTATTAGGATTCCATCAACAGGGATTTTCTCACCAGGTCGAACCATTATAATATCATCTACCAGAACCTCTAGAATTGGAATTACAACTTCTTTGTCATCTTTAATAACAATTGCTGTTTTTGGCTGCAGGCCCATTAATTTTTTTATGGCTTCAGATGTTTTTCCTTTTGCAAGAGCTTCTAAATATCTACCAAGTAAAATAAAGGTAATTAAAAAAGCAGCTATCTCAAAATATAAATCTTTATGAGAATATCCTAAGTGTCCCAGCCAGATATTTATAGCTGCAACTAAGCTATAGATATATGCAGTTCCAACACCTATGGCTATTAGCGTGTCCATATTTGCTTTTTTTGTTTTATAAAGAGAAAATATCCCTCCTGTAAAAAAATTGTATCCCATAAACATTACAGGCGTTGCTAATAGAAATTGAATTAAACTTAGATGTTTAACTAAATACTCAGGTAAAAAAGCATAGCTCATCGCTAAATACATCAAAGGAAGTGATAGACATAAAGATATTATAAATCTGATTTTTAAACTTTTTATCTCTTTTAGCTTTTTTTCTTTTTCTATATCTGGTTTTTCAGCTGAATATCCAGCTTTTTCAACAGCTTCAAATATTTTTTCTTGGTTTGCTTTTTTGTCATCGTATTCTACAAATGCTCTAGATGATGCAAAATTAATAGATAGCTTTTTTATGCCATCTATTTTTTTTATCTCTTTTTCAATTGAATTTACACAGCTAGCGCAGTGCATTCCAGATATAGAAAAATTTATTTTCGCCATATTAAAATCCTATGTGCTCATTTTTTTTGTTATCTCAGCTACTCTTTTGCCTAAAAATTCAGCTGCCTTTTTTTCATGATCATTTATAGATCTTTCACCTTTTGTGCCAGCTATAGTAGATACCCCATATGGCGATAATCCCATTACTGTATCTGTTTGCATTTGTTCCTCGAATGTATATGGAAGCCCAACTATTATCATACCATGATGCAGTAGATTTGTGTGAAATGTTAAAATTGTAGATTCTTGCCCACCATGTTGAGTCGCACTCGATGTAAATACAGATCCAACTTTTCCAACTAATGCGCCACTCATCCATAGACCTCCAGTTGCATCTAAAAATGATCTCATTTGCGCGCACATATTTCCAAATCTTGTCGGCGTTCCAAATATTATAGCATCTGCTTTTTCTAAATCTTCAACTGTCGCTACTTCAATATCTTTTTGTATCTCTTTAGCTTTTAGAGCTCCCATTTTTTCTAAAATGTCATCTGAGAGAGTCTCTGGTACTTTTTTTATTTCAACTTCTGCAGAGGATATCTGTGTCGCCCCTTTTGCGATTTCTTTTGCCAGCGAATATACATGTCCATACATAGAATAATACAATACTAGAATTTTCATTTTGAACCTCTTCATAATTAAAATAATTTTATATAATATTTTCAGATTTTGCTCATAGAGATTTTACCTTTTTATTTTTTTGTGTTACTTTGATCTTTTACTAGAAGGAGTTAATAAAAATGTTTTGTTATCAATGTGAGCAGACAAAATTAGCTAAATCTTGTACAGGGCCTGCTGGCGTTTGTGGCAAAGATGAAACTGTATCTGATCTTCAAGATGTTTTGGTCTATATTGTGAAAGGAATAGCTATGTATTCTCATAGAGCAGCTGTTTTAAAAAAACAAGATGAAGAGATAGATCTATTTGTTATTAGATCTTTATTCGCAACTGTTACAAATGTCGATTTTGATAAAATTAGATTTTTTAAGTTAATAAAAAAAGCTTTTGACATTAGAGATAAAGCAAAAGATTTGTATGAAAAAGCGAGCTTAGAAAACTCTCAAAAAGCCGACACTTTATCTGGTCCAGCGACTTTTAAAGAAGAGATAGATGAAGAAAAACTAATAAATTTTGCAAAAGGTATTGCAATTGAAAAAGAAAAAGAAAAATTTGGTGATGATAATGCAGGACTTCTTCATCTAATACTATTTGGTCTCAAAGGTGCAGCTGCTTATTTAGAGCACGCATATGTTTTAGGAAAAAAAGACAAAAAATTATTTGCAGATTTTCATGAGATTTTAAATTTTTTAACAAAAGATAGCTATACTCAAGATGAACTGCTTACATATGCTTTAAAAGTTGGTGAGATCAATTTAAGAGTTATGAAGCTTTTAGATGAAGCGCATACATCAAATTTTGATAATCCCATTCCAACAAAGGTGAGAATAAGCCCGATTAAAGGAAAATCTATTTTAGTATCAGGTCACGATTTAAAAGATTTAGAAGAGCTTTTAAAACAGACTGTTGGACTTGGAATTAATATATATACACACGGTGAGATGCTGCCAGGTCACGGTTATCCTAAACTTAAAAAATATCCTCATCTAGTCGGAAATTTTGGAGGAGCTTGGCAACTGCAAAAAGTAGAGTTTAAAAATTTTGCCGGTCCAATTTTGATGACAACCAATTGTATAATTGAACCAGACAAAAGTTATAAAGATAGAATTTTTACAAAAGGATTAGTAGGTTGGCCTGATGTTAAACATATAAAAGGAAACGATTTTAAACCTCTTATAGAAAAGGCTCTTGAAGAAAAAGGTTTTGAAGAAGATACAAAAGAAAAATTTATAACAGTAGGTTTTGGCCATAACACAGTCCTCTCTTTAGCCGATGTTATTATAGAGAAAGTAAAAAGTGGTAAAATCAAACACTTTTTCTTAATCGGAGGCTGTGATGGAGCAAAAATTGGTAGAAACTATTATACAGATTTTGCAAAAAATGTGCCTAAAGATTGTTTAATTCTAACCCTCGCTTGTGGAAAATATAGATTTAATAAATTAGATTTTGGATCTATAGATGAGATTCCTAGACTTTTAGATCTCGGACAGTGCAATGATTCATATTCAGCTATAACAATAGCTTTAGCTCTAGCAGATGCTTTTAAATGCGGTGTAAATGATCTTCCTCTATCTTTAATTTTATCTTGGTTTGAGCAAAAAGCCGTTGCTATTTTATTAACGCTTCTACATCTAGATATAAAAAATATAAGATTAGGACCAACTCTGCCAGCTTTTATTACAAAAAATGTTTTTGCAATACTAAATGAAAAATTCAATATAATGCCAACTCAAGATCCAAAATCTGATATAGAAACTATTTTGAAAAAAAATAATTAATTTTTTTTTTTTTTTAGATTTTAAAAAGCCTTTGTCTATTTACATTTTTTCATAGCATGCTTCATAATAAATTTGTGTCTTATAATCTGATTGGGAGATTTTTTCATGCTAAAAAAAACTTTATATCTTCTATTAATTCCTATTTTTGCTTTTGTAATTTCTTGTGACAAAAATAAAAAAGATAAATCGAAACAATACTTAACGATCAATATTGTATCCGATCCTTTAAGTTTAAATCCTATGAAGATAAGAGATCTCAATTCAGTAATTTTATCAAAACTATTTTTCGATGGGCTGATGAGAGTTAATGAGGACAAACAGATTAAAGAAGCTATAGCTGAGAGCTACAAAATATCTGATGATAACAAGATATTTACTTTTCAAATAAACAAAAATGCTTTTTGGTCTAATGGCGATAAGGTTACAGCTTATGATTTTGAATATAGCTGGAAGAAAAAATTATCCAAAGCTTTTTTATCATCTACAGCATCTTCTTTATTTGTAATTAAAAATGCTAAGGAAGCTAAAAAAGGCAAAGTATCAATAGATGAAATTGGGATTACAGCTATTGATGAAAATACCTTAGTTATAGAGCTTGAAAAACCATGTCCATACTTTTTAAGAATGTTAACAACGCCTGCATTTTTTGCTGTGAACAAAAAAGTAGATATTGAAAATTCTAATTGGGCTCAAGATAGTAAGACATTTGTTTCCAATGGAGCCTTTACGCTAGGTGAGTGGAAACAACATGATTTCATCGTTGCTAAGAAAAATAAATTCTATTGGGATGCAAAAAGGGTGAAATTAGAAAAAATATCAATGTTGATGCTAACTATTGAGACAGAGCATAATATGTTTGATCTAAATCAGCTAGATATTGCGGGATCTCCTTTTTCTACACTAATAGTGGAGAGCCTTAAAAAATTAAAAAATGAAAAAACCTATAATGTATCGCCATACTTTGGCACTAGTTTTTTAAGAATAAATACTCAAAAAATTGATGATGTTAATTTTAGAAAAGATCTGATGTATGCTTTTGATAGAGAAAAAATAACTGAGCATATTTTGCAAGGTGGTCAAATTCCAACATCGAAGCTTGTTCCTATAGATAAGAAAATTGATACTCCTATTATTAAAAAAGATTATGCTAAAAGAAAAATAGTTCTGACATATGCATCATCTGATAGAGCTCACGTTATAGCCCAAGCTCTTCAAAGAGATCTGAGTACAAATTTAAATTTAGATGTTGAGCTTAAAGCTTTAGAAAAACAATCGTTTTATGAAAAATTAGGCTCTTTAGATTATGAGATAGCACTCTCATCTTGGATTGCAGATTTTGAGGATAAAGTAGATTTTTTAAATGTTTTTAAATATAAAAACAGCTCAACTAATAATACAGGTTGGGAGAATCAAAAATATATCAATCTTTTACAAGAATCTGAGACTATATTGGATCAAAACAAAAGAGATGAAACTCTAAGTAAAGCAGAAGATATTTTGTTAGATGAAGCTGCTATAATTCCAATATATCATCTAACTCAAAACTTTTTGAAAAAAGAAAATCTAAAAGATGTATTTATCTATCCAAATGGCTTTATAGATTTTAAATATGCATATTTTGAGTAATTAATATGGCTATGAAACCAAAAGTTATGAATCTATTTACTTTGATGTGGGTGAGTGCTGCATTTAATATCTCCATTCGAAATTTAGGCATTTTTGCTACAACTGGAATGCAAATGGTGTTTTTTGCTTTAATTACTTTAGTGATTTTTTATGTTCCTATAGCTCTCGTTACAGCAGAGCTCTCTACTACCTTTCCAAAAATGGGTGGAATTGCTGTTTGGGTAAAAGAGGCTTTTGGAAAAAAAATAGGCCTTTTAGCTATTTGGCTGCAATGGATTTATATGAATATAGCAATGATTGCTATGCTCTATTTTATTTCAGCCTCTCTCTCTTTTATTTTTGCACCTGAGCTTGTTCATAACAAAGTTTATTTGATTTCAATGAACGTTTTTTTGATTTGGCTTTTTACCTATTTCAATCTCAAAGGATTGAAAGTATCGACAAAAATATCTATGAGCTTTTTTATTGCCGGCATTTTAATTCCTGCGATATTTATCATTATTTTAGGACTAATATATCTTTTTCAACATAAACCAATTCAAATAGACACAACCTTTAGCCCTAAAAATTATTTGCCAGATTTTCATTTTGCATCTTTTGTTATCTTAATTGGGTTTATGAGAGCTTTTGGTGGAATTGAAGGCTCTGCTGTGCATGCAAATAGTGTTGATAACCCTAAAAAAAATTATCCAATAGCTATTTTTTTTGCAGTATCTTTGGGATTTTTAATAAATGTTTTAGGATCAATGGCACTCGCCTTTGTAATACCTCAAAAAGATATAAGTTTAATAGGTGGTGTTATGAGCGCTTTTAGTATCTATTTTACAAAATATAATCTCAAATTTTTAATACCTGTTCTTGGTTTTTTTGTAGCAGTAGGGCAGATGGGAGGTTTTTCTACTTGGCTTGCCGGTCCTGTTAAAGGACTACTTCAAACTGCAAAAGAAGGAGAGCTGCCTCATTTTTTTCAAAAAGTAAACAAACAAAATATGCCGTCTAATCTAATGTTAATCCAAGCTATTATTATTTCTGTAACTAGCTCAATTTTTTTACTTGTTAGCTCTAGTATTAATATGTCTTTTTGGATATCAGTTGCTCTTTCCATGATGATTTATGTCTCAATGTACTTTTTGATGATTTTATCTTGTCTATATTTGAGATATAAAAAACCTCATATCCAAAGAGTATTTAAAATTCCGTACAAAAATATAGGTGTTTGGATTGTAGCAATAATTGGAATGATGACAATGGTTTTTGCTTTTTCTATGGCGCTCATACCTCCTTCTCAATTAGGAAAAGAAAATATAACAAAATATTTTCTTATTTTATCAATTTCAATTGTAGTAGTTTTTATTATCCCTTTTATTATTCATAGACTTAAAAAACCTTCTTGGAATATATTAAACAAATAATTTTTCTCGGAAATGATTTTCCCCGGAAATAAGTTTGTCTTTTTTGACAAATTATTTTTTTTTACTATAAATAGAAAATAGTCAACTTCTCCACGACTAAAGTCGGGAGCTTGAAAAAGCTTTAGTTGATTAGCCTGAGTCGAAGACTACGTTAGATGGCTCAAGATACCCTGGGATAC
>JAAKFX010000080.1 GCA_011064865.1 Candidatus Anoxychlamydiales bacterium | reverse complement strand
CATAATGATCAGTTTGGCTTTGATCGGTTTTGTATCTGCTCTATGGGACATCAAAGGCGATGTATTCAACTATTTTGTATTAGTGCTAGCAACTACGTTTTCTGGTTTAATGTTTTTTTCTCTATTTGTCTCTCCGTTCGTATTGAAGCCTGTTAGGGTTTTTCCAAGTAGAAAAAAAACAGCCAAAGTGTCCATCCGTAACGAAGATTGCTTCCGTGAGTTTGTCCTATTAAATAGAGATATTAATGTTGGATTTTCTGGTGGAGAGAAGAAAAGATTTGATATTATGCATTTATCGATGTTAAATCCAGATCTTATAATTTTAGATGAGATCGATTCGGGATTAGATATTGATGCTTTAAAATTGGTCTCTTCAGCTATAAATGATCTAAAAGATGGTAAAAAAGCATTTTTAATTATTACACATTATCAAAGACTACTAAACTATATTAAACCTGATCATGTCCATATAATGGATAAAGGTAAAATCGTTGCATCAGGAGGATATGAGATGTCTGATGTGCTAGAAAAACAAGGCTACAGCGCCTTTGCAAAGTAAAACTATGAAAAATTTAAAAGATTTAGAGCCACATGTTTTAGATAAAAAAGCTTTCAAAAGCTTTTTAGAGATTGGTTTTCCTACTAAAAAAGTAGAAGAGTATAAATATCTTGATTTAACTTTTCTCAATGATAGAGATTTAAAACCAATTGATAGCAATTTGAATCTAGATTCAAATCTAGATTCATTAAAACCATACTTATTTAATGAAAAAGATTTTTATAATTTAGTTTTTATTAATGGTAAATTTCATGAATCCATCTCAAATGTACCTAATAGTATAAAAATTTCTAAAATTTTAAATAGATCTACAACCTCGCATAGTCTAAGAAACTTAAATCTTTCATTCAATATTGAGAGATTGAAATTTCATTTCACTCAAAATCTAGACAAACCCATTGCCTTTGTACATATAAACAGCTGTGAAAATTTAGATAGTAGATCTGTATTTACTAACAATGAAATTTCATTAGATAAAAATGTTAAGATTCAAATGATAGATAAATTTGTAAATCATAAGCAAAATGATCTACTAAATAATAATATTTTTGATATCAGATTAGATTCAAACTCTTACTTAGATCATTATATAATCGAAAAGTCAGAAAACCTGCAGTTTAACCATTACAAAATAGAAATAGATGATTTTGCAAAATACAAAGGCTTTCTGATCAATACAAAAAGTAAAATCTCAAGATTTGATTTTGAAATAAACTTAAATAAAACAGAGGCTGCAGCTGAAATCAACGGCATTTATATAGCTGAAAATACTCAAACTTTAGATCACTATATAAAAACAAACCACAAATCTAAAAAAACATATAGCTCTCACTATTTAAAAGGAATTATTAAAGACAGAGCAAAAGGGATTTTTTACGCTTCTACAATCGCTGAGAAAAATGCTCAAAAAATTGAAGCAAAACAGCTCAATAAAAATCTACTTTTAGATAAAACAGCTAAAAGTTTTTCAAAACCAGAACTATGGATAAAAGCTGATGATGTAAAATGCTCCCATGGATCTACAACAGGTCAGTTAGATAAAGAAGCTCTATTTTATCTTCAATCCAGAGGCTTTGAAAAAAAAGATGCTAGAGAACTTTTATTAAAAGCATTTATAGAAGAGATTATTGAAAAAATCGATCAAAAAGATATTAAAAAACATATAAAAGATAAAATTTTATGAAAGATTTGAAAAAAGATTTTCCAATATTTAAATATAATAAAGATCTAGTATTTTTAGACTCAGCAGCAAGCACACAAAAACCCGAGGTGGTAATTGAAGCTATAAAAGACTTTGAGAGTAGATATTACGCTAATATCCATAGAGGTATTTATAAATTAAGCGCAAAAGCTACAGCTTTATATGATGAAGCTCGAGAGAGAGTAAAAAAATTCATAAATGCTAAATATTTTGAAGAGATAATTTTTACAAAAAATGCAACAGAAAGCATTAATCTAGTAGCTACAACTTTAGCCAAAGATTATTTTCAAGATGGAGATGAGATTATTATCTCAGCTCTAGAGCATCACGCAAATATTGTTCCATGGCAGCTTATTCAAAGCTTTAAAAAGATTAAGATAAAAGTAATTCCAATAGATGACGCGGGTAATATTGATATATCAGCTTACAAAGCTTTATTTACTGATAAAACTAAACTTGTATCTATAACTCATGTATCGAATGTATTAGGAAACATTGTTCCTATAAAAGAGATCATTTCATATGCAAAGAAAAAAAATGTTCTAACTCTTATCGATGGTTGCCAAGCTGTTAACTCATTTCCAGTAGATGTTCAAGATTTAGGATGTGATTTTTATGTGTTTTCATCACATAAACTCTATGGTCCAACTGGCATTGGAGTTTTATATGGAAAAAAAGATATATTAAATAAACTGCCTCCATATCAAGGAGGCGGTGATATGATCAAAACGGTTAGTTTTGAAAAAACTGAATATAATGATCTGCCTTATAAATTTGAAGCTGGAACCCCTTGCTTTACTCAGGCTTATGGCCTTTCAAAAGCTATTGAATACCTCCAAAACCTTGGCATGCAAAATGTATTTAATCACTCTCAAGATCTACTAGATTATGCACAAAATCTATTACATAAAACATTTAAAGATGATATTAAAATATTTGGATCTAAAGATAATAAAGTTGGAATTATCTCATTTATATTAAAAGATAATACATCTAGTATATCGATGATTCACCCTCATGATATCGCTACATTTTTAGATGAGAAAAATATAGCGATAAGAACAGGTCATCACTGTGCAGAGCCATTAATAACAAGGCTAAAAGTTCCAGCAACTGCTAGAATATCATTTGGAGTATATAATGACTTTGATGATATTGATAAATGTGTTAAAACATTAAAAGAGATAAAGAGTTTTTTTAAAAATGGAAGATAATATAAAAGAGTTATACAAAGAGATCATTTTAGAACATAGCAAATGTCCTAGAAATTTTAAAGAGATGGAAAAACCAACCAACTGCGCTAGAGGACACAATGCTATGTGTGGTGATAAGCTCATTGTCTGTCTAAAATTAGATAATAATGAAATCATTAAAGATATATCTTTTAAAGGCACAGGATGTGCAATCTGCATCGCATCAGCCTCTTTAATGACAGAAGCAGTCTCTGGTAAAACTCTAAAAGAAGCTAAAAAGGTATTTCAATACTTTCATGATATGATTACGAAAGAGTGCAATCTTGAATGTCTAAATCTAACAGAGCAAAAATTAAAAGCTCTATCAGGCGTTAAAAACTACCCTACTAGAGTCAAATGTGCAACTCTCGCTTGGCATACTCTTTTGCTAGCCTTTCAAAACAAGATAAAAACTTGCAACTGCAAAAATTCATAATCTCTGAATCTTACTATATTACAAAAAAATCATCGACTGAAGTCAGCTATATTCTCAAGCAATAACTCTTCATATTCAATTTTACAGAAGAGAAGCATAATCTGTTTGATTAGATTTTTTAGGTTTAGGATCCATTTCTTCATAGGATGTTGCTGCAGCAGCCCTAGCAGACTTAGATTCACATAATTCCCCTTTATAAGGACTAAGAGAATAGGCAAAATTATTTCTATATACTTGTCTAAGCGCTGAAATAAGCTCATCAAAAGATCTATAAAGGTATTTATTATTTCCTAATTCCCCTACTATACCTGCACCTTCAATTTGTATTTTTATTTCACCAATATTTTTTTCATCTAATCTAATATCATTAGGCATTTTCTCAGTTTTATACATTTTAACTAATAAAGTAAATTCATTCTCTCTATCTCTATTTTGAAAAATTATATATTTTCCACTTTGTTCTTTTTCCAAAGTTAATTTAGCTGCATATTTTATTTCTTCTACACCTTTTTTAAATGCTGGATCTTCTTTAATATTAGCCCTTTTTTCGCCTATTTTTAAATCTCTTACTCTTGTATATTTTGATACCAACCCTTTATTTTTAGAAGTGTCTTTATAGTATTTCAATAGATGTTTTAATTTTTTAAATTTATTTAAACTACCTTCCACTGATAGTCCATCTTCTTGAATCTTTATCCTCCAAAGATTCGTTGTTTTGACATCCGTCATATATCTTAGAAGAATTATATTCTCACATTTTGATTTGCATAAGTAAAATGTTCCTGGTGGAAATCCTTCTAAACTAGGCACGTATTTTGTATAATAATTTCCAAACTTCTTTAAATCCTCTTGAAGTCTTTCACGAATATTACTTACTTTTCTTTCTACAGAAGTACTTTCTGTCGCTTCTGAAGTCTGTGTTGCTTTTTCGGCTACTCTTGGAGTGTTACCTAATAATCCATCTAAACATGCCATTTTTTTTCTCCTTTATTTTTTAATTAAATTAATATCAAATTTTAATTATTATATAATTAACTAACCTTTTTTTCAATATTTATTTTTAAAAAATAATTGAATGTTAAATTTATATAATTAAGTAACTAATTACTCTATACTTACATTATTAAATTTTATCAAAAAATTTAAGATATCATACAACCCTTTGATTTTCAATAACTTGAATCCTAAAACACTAAACTACTGATATTTAATGTATTATAACAAAAAGCTTTTCTGTTATTTTTACTTCAAATAATCGCAAACTACCTTGCCATAATCTAGGGTTAGATCTGATATAAAATGAATAGCACTAACAACTTCTAATACAGGCAGATCAGCTACAGGAGCTAAAGAGTGTGGATGAAGCTCTATAGAGGCTGGACCTGTCCATGCTCCTTTAATTTTTATGTTTGTGGTATGATATTGAACTAGCTGACAGATTTTTAGTTTGCCATTAACATCTGGAATGATTTTTATTAAAAACTGAGGCTCTTTCATAGATTTTAAAATAGGGGTTTTATCTAGCTCTTTATACTTAAATCCCATTGTAGCAGTTGCAACTCTAATTGAGCCATAATCTAAAGTGCCAATTAGGGTATCTTTTTCTAGTTTTAAACTCGGATAAGCTAATTTTTTTGGGAAACCCCAAATCTCTCTACCGGCTGATATTGGCGCTTCATTATCTAAATACATAGAGTGAACATAGCCGCCTTTTTTACCTTTGTATGAAATTGGAATAACTTGTCCAGATTCTGTATACTCTCCAAAACCGCTACTATCTGGCATACGAATAAATTCATATTTAACTAGAGGCTCTTTTACCAGAAGAGGCTCTGGCACTACTTTTTTTAAAGCATCTAGATCAGTTTTATAAGTTATGATTAAATACTCTCTATTTACAAATTTATAAGGACCTTTAGAATAAGAAGGTGATGTGAGAGGCATAGCGTAGGCTTTTTTCAATATGTCTTTTTTATTCATTATTTTTTTCCTTATATAGCTCAAATGTATGTTTAGCGATCATGATCTCTTCATCAGTGGGTATTACCCAGATAGATACTTTTGAGTTTTCTTTGCTAATTTTCATTGCTTGTCTTCTACATTTTTTATTTTTTTCTAAATCTAGATCTAAACCTAACCATGATACTTTTTTACATACCATCTCTCTAATTTCATAAGAGTTTTCACCAATGCCTCCTGTAAAAACAAAACTATCTAAACCTTGAAGTTCTGCTGATAGAGATCCGGTAAATAACATTACTCTATGAACAAAGATATCTACAGCTAGTTTTGCATCAGGGCTTGAGCTTTTTAAAAGCTCAGCCATATCTGCTGATATATTAGATACGCCTAAAAGGCCTGATTCTTTATAAAAGAGATTTTGTATTTTTTCAGGACTCCAGCCTAATTGATCGATTAAATAGACTCCTAAATAGGGATCGACATCACCAGGACGTGTTGCCATAGGAAGTCCTCCCATGGAAGTGAGTCCGATAGATGTTGCATATGATTTTAGATTTTCAATTGCACACATGGTAGAGCCAGATCCTAGATGAGCTACGATAATTTTTTTTCGAGCCTCTTTTTCAGATAAGTATTTTGGAAGCTGAGATGCTATATATTCATAAGATAGGCCGTGAAAGCCATATCTTCTAATTCCAAGCTCTGTTAAAGATTTTGGCAAAGCGTAGCTTTGAGAGATTGGATCGCAAGTAGAGTGAAAGGCTGAGTCAAATGTCGCTACTTGAAAAAGATCTTTAAACTCCTCTTTAAAAAAGAGATATCCATTTAAATTATATGGTTCATGCAAAGGAGAGAATGGAATTAAGGTTTTTAAGTACCCAACAACTTTTTCATTTAATACTATTGCACTTTTAAACTTTCCGCCATGAACTATTCTATGACCTGCTGCTATTATATCGATATTTTTTTCGTGCATCCAATCTAAGATAAAATGTAGAACTTTTTGAATGGGTTTGTCTTTGGGAGTTTCAAGTTTCTTATCAAGCTCAATTTCACCAGAAGGTTTTGTGATTTTAATCTGAGGGCTATCTAATAGCTCTTTTACAGATCCCAAATATTCTCTTTTTATCTCAGTTTCATGTATAGAAAACACGGAAAATTTCATTGAAGAGGAGCCGGTATTTAAAACAATTAAAGCATCCATGTTATCTCTCTATAGCCATTGCTATTCCCATACCACCACCAATACATAAAGTGGCTAAACCTTTTTTAGCATCGCGTTTTATCATTTCAAAAAGAAGGGTTATTAATATTCTAGCTCCAGATGCACCGATTGGATGACCGAGCGCAACAGCGCCGCCATTAACATTAACTATGTTTGGATCAAAACCCATCTCTTTATTAATAATCACAGCTTGAACTGAAAAAGCTTCATTAGCCTCTATTAGATCTAAATCTTCAACACTCCAATTAGCTTTTTTTAAACATTTTTTAGTTGCAGGAAGCGGTCCTATTCCCATGTATTTAGGATCAACGCCGCAACTCGCTGACGCTACTATTTTAGCGAGAGGTTTTAATCCGAGCTCTTTTGCTTTTGAAGCGCTCATTAAAATGACAACTGCAGCAGCATCGTTTAAACCAGAGGAGTTTCCAGCTGTTACCGTTCCATCTTCTTTAAACGCAGGTTTTAGTTTAGCTAGTCCCTCTAGTGTAGTATCAAATCTTGGATGTTCATCTGTATCAAATATAATAGGGTCTTTTTTCTTTTGAGGTATTGTAATAGGGATAATTTCATCTTTAAATCTATTTGTCTCAATCGCTTTTTTTGCTCTCATTTGAGATTGGTATGCAAATTCATCTTGCTCTTTTCTAGAAATATTATATTTTTCAGCAA
>JAAKFX010000008.1 GCA_011064865.1 Candidatus Anoxychlamydiales bacterium | reverse complement strand
CCCTATACCCGCATCATCAAGCATTTTTACAAATTTATTTTGCCTAAACCAAATTTGAATTTCATAACCAATTTTTAAAGAAATTGTTACAATATCTTTTAAAGAAAAATCGCTTCCAATACCCGAAATGTTTTCAAAAACAGGAGTTTTTGTTCGGATTTTTTGGTTTTGTTCAAAAATTTGTTCAACTTCAGATGAAGAAAAAGATATCAATTTTTGAAATAGATCAAATTTTGCTTTCAAAATTGAAAATTTAGTATCCCCAAAAAGATAGAAATATTTTAAAAAATGAAATTCAGTGTTTATTCCTGTTCTGATCCCTAAAGCTTTATAGTCTAAAATTCCATCAAAAGATCCTTCTAAAAAAGGATCATTTGGTCCCCATTGAGCGTTCATGCGCACTAAATATTTTTGATCAATCCATGCAGCTTTAAGTCCAATATTCGGTTCAAAAAGAACATATTTTCCGAAATTTACATTTTTTCCAATCTTGAAATCCAAAGTATTGAAATTACCGGACCATTTAGCGCTCATATCTTTTTGAGTTGTTCCTGAAAAGTTTGCTGCTGTCCACAGAGGCTGTATAAATCCTTGTCCTGAGAAGCTAAGAGATGAGCTATTATCTATATCCACATATGTCCAATAAAGCTCAGCATTCCAAAAATCTTTATCGAGATAACCAAGACCAACTTTTATTCCAGGCTTATAATTCCAATCATCAGAAAAACCTATTCTTTTTCCAGGAATTACAGGAAAAGCAAAAGCACCACTTGCAGCTAAATTCAAAACACCATACTCTAAACCATTTTCTACAGCTTGTATATATAAAAATTCACTAAAAACAGATAAATTAAAAGATCTATCGCACATCATTTTTGGCATATAGTTATAAGCATATTTTTCACATTGAGTTTGATTTGAAATGCTATTTTGACAGAAATTTTCGCTTTCATTTGAAAATAACTGAAGCGCTATTAGGGAAAAAATCATTAAAAAATATTTCATTTTTTTCTCCAAATTATTATTTGTTTAAAATTGAGTCCCAAGTCTTATGCTAAGGCCATTAATAGTTAAATCATCTCCAAGAATATCAGATGTCCCGGTCGGTATCTCCCCATTAAAATATCTAACAAACTGATTTTGTCTAAACCATGTTTGCATTTCATATCCTATTTTTAGCTCTACTTGAAATGACTCTTTATAAGAATAATTGCCAGCAATACCTGCTAAAACTTCAACACATGGAATGTTAGTAAAAATTTTGTCTGTTTGTTCGACAGTATGAGGCGTTTGGGTATTTGTTAAGAAACCATTATATTTTTGGAATAAATTGAATTTCGAATGCAGAATAGAACCTGTCAAATTTCCGAATAAATATAGATGTTTTAAAAAGTGATATTCAGAATCTATTCCAGCTCTTATTCCGGCTCCTTTAAATGTAATATTGCCATCAAATTTCGCTTCTCTAAAAGGCAATGCAATACTCCATTTCGCAAACATCGAAAATTGATATAACTGTTTTATGCGAGCTACTTTTATCCCTATATTTGGCTCAAAAAGAACTTTTTTACTAAGATAGATTTTTTTTCCAATTTTAAAATCTAGAGAATTTACAGAACCTGACCATTTAGCTTTCATGTCTTTTGAAGATCTTAGGCTATTAGCATCACTCGGCGGAAACCATATAGGGTATAAGATTCCAAAATTTGTAAAATTAATCGAGCTAGATGAATCTATATCAACATAAGTATAATAAAGATTGGCATTCCATAGATCCTTGTCTATGTAGCCAAGCCCTATTTTTACTCCTGGCTCATAGCTCCAATCATCATCAAAGCCAATTCTTTTTCCTGGAATAATAGGAAATATAGGATTAATAACACCAGGATCCAAAGAACTATTTAATAAAGCATATTCTAATCCATCTTGTGATGCTTGCATATATAAAAACTCACCAAAAGCATAAAAATTATATGAGCGATTATTTAGCATTTTTGGCAAAAAATTATAGGCAAAATTGTTTTGATTATAGTCTGCATAATTACTTTGTGAATTATCATTAGAATATACTTTTATAAATCCTATACACAAAATAGTAACAATATATATTAATTTTTTCATGCTTCTCCTATATATTTTTTATCTATGTAATAATATTTTTTTCAAAATTGAAACCCTAACCTAAAGCTAAGTCCACTTAAAGAAAAATCTTTACTAGCAGGTTCAGATACAGAGATTTCCTGTTCAAATGCTCTAATGAATTGATTTTGTCTAAACCATGTTTGCATTTCATAACCGATTTTTAATTTTACTTTGATTTTTTCTCTAATTGAAAAGTCTGATCCTATTCCTGCTATATATTCAATAACTGGGAGGTTTGTATCAAATTTAAACTCTTGAGTTAATATGTGTTCGGCTTCTGCTGTACTAAAAGAAATAATTTTTTCTTCTAAATCGAAAGTTGAATGTAAAAAAGAAAATCCCGCTTCACCATATAAATATAGATATTTCAAAAAGTGAAACTCCGATGCTAATCCAGTTTTCATTCCTACAGCTCGAAATTCAAGATTTCCGTCAAATTCACCATCATGAAAAGGATCTCCAGCTCCCCATTGAATCTTCATATTTATTAAATATGTTTGATTAATCCAAGCTGCTTTTATTCCAATATTTGGTTTAAATAGAAACTTTTCACCTAAATAAAAACCTTTCTCAATTTTAAAGTCTAAAGTGTTAAAAGATCCATTCCAGAAAGCTTTTGCATCTTTTGAATTTTGAATGTTAAGAGCGTCTTCGGGGTAAGACCAAAGAGGGATTAATACTCCTAAATCTGTAAAATGAAATGTTGAAGAATTATCAATATCAACATATGTCCAATAAAGCTCTGCATTCCATAAATCGTAATTTAAAAAACCAAGCCCTGCTCTAACTCCTGGTTCATAGTTCCAGTTATCTTTAAAACCTATTCTTTTTCCAGGAATGATATCAGGAACCTCTGAGCCTGCTGTTTGTGTTACATTACGAGTTCTATTTAAAACAGCATAATCTAGACTATCTTCAACGGCTTGCATATAGAGAAATTCACCAAACACGTAAAATCGATCATTCAATGTTTTCTCTGGGCAGCTATATGCATATTTATCTAATGTTTTTGGCTCAGTAGGTGGGCATTTACAATCATTATATTGATTAGCATTTGAGAAAATTTTTGTAGACATTAAGATTAAAAACAGTATTAAAAAGCTAAATTTATGCATTACACTCTCCTAAAAAGAATCTTAATTTTTTAATATATATTAAAAAATCTTTAGTGAAAATCTTTTTTTTAAGTGATTATTTTGAGAAAAAATATTTTCTCGAATCTTCAAAACATTTAATTTTTTTCATATGAAATTTAAGCTTTAATAAGAGAGATCTTTTTATCAATTCTAGCTATTGAATTCGTCTAAATTGTATTGTAAGTTTAGCATTTTTTAAAACTGAATTTTTAAACTAGCATTTAAACCCGAGAGAAAAAAATCTTCATTTATAGAGTCTGTTCCTGAACTAGGAGTAACAGCATCAAAAAATCTAACAAATCTATTTTGTCTAAACCATATTTGAGTTTCATAACCAACTTTTAAAGAGATTGTTACAATATCTTTTAAAGAAAAATTAGATCCAACACCGGAGATATTTTCGAAAACAGGAGTTTCGGTTCTAATTATTTGATTTTGTTCGACATCTTGTAGAGTTGGAGTAGAATTAAAAGAAATTGATTTTTGAAATAAAACAAATTTTGAAGCCAAAATTGAAAATTTAACATCACCAAAAAGATAGAAATATTTTAAAAAATGAAATTCAGTATTTACACCTGCTCTTATTCCAATACCTTTAAAATCAATATCTCCATTAAAAGTTCCATCTAAAAATGGATCATTTGTTCCCCATTGTGCATTTATATTTACAAAATATTTTTGATCAATCCATGCAGCTTTAAGCCCAATATTTGGTTCAAAAAGAACATATTTTCCCAAATATACATTTTTTCCAATCTTGAAATCTAAAGAATTAAAGTGCCCGGACCATTTAACTCTCATATCTTTTGAAGTAGATATATTAACAAAAACAAATGATGATAACCAAAGAGGCAGTAAAGTTCCTTGGCCTGCGAAACTAAAAGATGATCTATTATCGAAATCCACATAACTCCAATAAAGCTGAGCATTGAATAAATCTTTATCGAGATATTCCAGTCCTACTTTTATTCCAGGCTTATACTTCCAATCATCATTAAATCCTATTCTTTTTCCTGGCAATACATCAGCAGGATTTCTAGGATTAGATGATGTTAAATTTAAAACTGCATATTCTAAGCCATTTTCAACAGCTTGCATATATAAAAATTCACCAAAAACAGAAAAATTAAAAGATCTATCGCACATCATTTTTGGCATATAGTTATAGGCATATTTTTCACATTGAGTTTGATTTGAAATATCATTTGGGCAGGGATTTTCACGTTCATTTGTAAATAACTGAGAAGTTATTACAGAAAAAATTATTAAAAACCATTTCATTTTTTTCTCCATATTATTATTTAAAATTGCACTCCAAATCTTATAATAAGACCTTTTATTGATAAATCATCTCCAAGATTCACAGATGTATGTGAATCAAAATGTCCAGCAAATTGATTTTGTCTAAACCATTTTTGCATCTCATAGCCTATTTTTAACTCTACTAAAAAAGCATTTTTATAAGAGTATTTACCTGCTATACCTGCTAGAATTTCAAAATATGGGATATTGGTAAACATTTTGTTTGTCTCTTCTATAATATGAACTACGGCATTGCTAGTGAAACCATCATATTTTTGAAATACATTGAATTTTGAGTGCAAAATAGCAAAAGTGAAATTCTCGAAAAAATATAAATGTTTTAAAAAGTAATACTCAGAATTAATTCCAGCACTGATTCCGGCCCCTTTAAATGTGATATTGCCTGTAAATTTTGGTTCTTTAATTGGAGTTACAAAATTGTATTGGACTTTCATTAAAACAAAATATAGCTGTTTTATACGAGCAGCTTTTACTCCAATAGTTGGCTCAAAAAGCAATTTTTTACTAAGAAAAATTTTCTTTTCAATTTTAAAATCTAGAGCATTTAAAGATCCTGACCATTTTGCTCTCGAATCTTTTGAAAGTGATAATGCCTCGTTGTCAGGGGGCGCAAACCATAAAGGTAATAAAACACCCAAATTTGTAAAATTAAAAGAAGTAGATGTATCAATATCGACATAGCTATAATAAAGCTCAGCATCCCAAAGATTTTGATCTATGTAACCTAGTCCTACTTTAATGCCTGGCTCATAACTCCAAGCATCTTCAAATCCGATTCTTTTTCCTGGAATTGCATTACCTGAACCAGGGAGAGAATCTGTAGTATTATTTAAAACAGCGTATTCTAATCCTTCTTGAGACGTTTGCATATATAAAAATTCGCCAAAAGCATAAAAATTATATGATCTACTATTTAGGGTTTTAGGTAAAAAATTATAGGCAAAATTGTTTTGAGAATTCTTTGGGTAAGAATTTTCAATAGAATATGTTTTTGTAAATCCTATACATAAAACTATGACTATATCTATAAATTTATTCATATTTTTTTATCCCTCCTTACTATTTTTTTTCAAAATTTCAATCCTAATCTAACCGTTAGACCGCTTAGAGAAAAATCTTTTTTTTCTGAATCCGATGTTTGTATTTGAAAAGTAGAGTTTTCCATTATTTTAATAAATTGATTTTGGCAATACCAAGTTTGTATTTCGTAGCCAATTTTTAACTTTACTTTGATTTTTTCTTTAATTGAATATTCAGATCCTATTCCAGAGAGTAGTTCAATAACTGGAGTAAATGTATCAAATTTAAACTCTTGTGTTATTATATGTTCGCCTCCATTAAAAGAAATAATTTTTTGCTTTAAATCAAATGCTGAGCTCAAAAAAGAAAATCCAGCCTCCCCATAAAAATATAGATATTTCAAAAAGTGAAACTCCGATGCTAGCCCAGCTTTTGTGCCAATAGCTCTAAACTCTAAGTTACCATCAAATTCCCCATCATGAAAAGGATCTCCAGCTCCCCATTGAATCTTCATATTTATTAAATATGTTTGATTAATCCATGCAGCTTTTATTCCGATATTTGGTTTGAAAAGAAATTTTTCGCTTAAATAAAAACCTTTCTCAATTTTAAAATCTAAAGTGTTAAAAGATCCCGTCCAGAAAGCTTTCGCATCTTTTGAATTTCTGACAGCACCTAAAGTACTAGGATTAGACCAAAGAGGGATTAATGCTCCTAAATCTGTAAAATGAAATGTTGATGAATTATCAATATCAACATATGTCCAATAAACTTCTGCGTTCCATAAATCGTAATTTAAAAACCCGAGGCCTGCTCTAATTCCTGGATTGTATGTCCAATGAGTAGAAAAACCTATTCTTCTTCCTGGAATAAGATTATCACCAGCAATGAATCTTTCACTAGTTTTATCTAAAATTGCATAATCTAGACCATCTTCAACAGCTTGCATGTAGAGAAATTCACCAAATACATAAAACTTGTCATTTAATGTTTTTTCAGGACAGCTATATGCATATTTATCTAATGTTTTTGGATCTGCTTTTGGGCAGTTACAATTACTATATTGATTAACATTTGAGAAAATTTTTGTAGATATGAAGATAAATATTATTAAAAAGCTAAATTTATGCATTATTCTCTCCTAAAAAAACCTTAAATTATTAATATACATTAAAATAACTTTGAAGAAATCTTTTTTTTGGGGGGGGGGATTTTTTATGAAAAAATATCTTCTCTAATTTTTAAAATATCTAAGATTTTTTCATCTGTATTATTATATAGATTAGTTATCCCAGATTTTATGCCCTTTTCAGCAAATAAAAAACTTTTATAGTTTCTGCAGACTCTGCCGGACAGCTCTATTGATAAGCCTTTAATATTTAGCATATTTGAAAGATCAGAGAACATATTTATACACATATTACATGTTATAATGATGTAGATGATCTCTTTTTTAGGGTTTTTTTCGATAATCTCAGCCAGCTTTATACCTATATAGTAAGCATCTGGAATGATAAGTAAGATATCATTTGCAGGAATTTTACTTATTTGATGAAAAATTTCGCATTTTTGACAAATTTCATTATCTTTGTCATGAATACAATCTTTGGTAAAACGCTTAGATGGACAATCTTTTGGTTTCATACAGTAGCTATATCCAAAAACAAATATAGAGTTTTTATCTTTTGCTTTTTTTGTTAAGTCATTAAAACTATTGATATTAAAAAAAAATAGATCCTCTTTTTGAATATATGGCGCTTTTTTTAGATAAGATTTTATTAGTTTAAAACTATGAAAAAATGGTCTTTTTAGAAAAAAATTCCATAAAATAAGCTTTTTATCTTGTTTGAGAAGATATACAAGGCTTTTAAATCTAAAAAATCTCGTAACTTTTTTGATCGGTTTGATATTTGCATTTATAGAATTTTTCTTTTTTAAATCGGATAGTTTATCTGATTTTCGAGATTTTTTGTCTTTTAACTCTGTTATTTTTCTCAAAGAAGAAAATTTTTCCATATTTGCCATTTTATTAGATTAGCATATGGAAAATTTTTTCACTATATGGAAAAAATGTAGCTATATTGCAAAAGGAGGCTCTTCTATCTCATCTTCATTAATAATTTCCAATGCTGCTGATTTTAAAGTTGTAAGTCCTTGCTCAAAGCCGATTTGTCTAACTAAATGATCTAAATACTCGATTTCAGCAACCAACTGATCATTAATAGTTTCTAATTTTGCTATCTTTTTTATTAAATCCTTTTTTTTCATTTTTTTTCTCCTTTTATTATAGGCTGTATTAATAGATATTGCAAAACTTATGCCAATTTGAAAAAAAAATACATGCTAAGAAATAAGATATTTTTTATTATGATAATTAAGAAGAAATTAAGCCTAGGGGTTGATTATGATAAAAAAAATATTTAGTTTGGTTCTGTTTATATTATCTTTATCTTTATTTTTTTCGTGGCAAGAAAATGGAAAAGATAAAAAAAATACAGATAGAAGAACTTATAAAAGCTCTCGTAAAAATCGAGATGCTCAAAGAGGCAAAGGACAAGAGAGTTCAATGCCAATGAGAAAAAGATCTACATCTGAAAAGCCATGTCCTCCAGCTGCAAAGAAGACATGTCCTAGAGGATGTAAAAAAAAATGTTGTGTGAATGAAGGGAAAAATGAAAGTGCAATCTCATCAAGTGATGAGTCTGCTATTCAAGAGGTGCAAGAAGTTATTAGTACTAAAGAGCTTACTCCAAAAGGTTTGCCTTTAGAAGAATTAAAAGCAGCTATTGAAAAACAAAATTCTTTCGAACTATCTGAGCTAGAAAAAGATCAAATAGAATAGTTCTATTAAAAAAAAGCCCTTTTTCAAAAAGGGCTTTTTTCTCAATTTTTATCTTAAAATTTACTAAGATTTATTTATCTCAATTCTTTTGTTTTCAAGATGTTATCACTCTTTCATTGCTTTTAGATCATCCATATTCTCAACCATTTCATAGAAAGTATCTTTATTAGCAATGAGCTTTTCTCTAAATGAAAACTCTTCGAATTTTTTCAAACTTACAGCTTTACCTTTATAAAACCAATTAATATGTGTGTCATATTTGTGATATATACGCTCTGATCCGTGCTTTTTGTCATTGTCCCAATGTATCTCTGCTTTTAATCTACCATCTTGAGCAAAATGGCGCTCAATTCCATGTTTTAGACCATTAGCAAAAGGTATCTCCGACATTTTATTATTGTTTTTAAAAGAGGTTTTCATTCCATCTAATTGGCCGTTGTTCCACGTCATTCTCAAAATGACGTCTCCTTTGTTGGAATAATTGATTTGATCACCATGTAGATTATAATTTTTATATCCCACTTTTGATTTGATTTGACCATTTGGATGATATGTTGAACGATGTTTTAATTTGCCGCTTTTAACGATATCTTTATAAAGCAGCTCTCCTTCGCGATCCCTTTTCATTCTTATGCCAGATTGATTTTCAATGGAAGCTTCTAATTCATTATTAGGTTTGAAATATTTTGCATTTATTAGATTATTATTTTCATACTCTTCTATATTAATTGGAACGCCTGTTTTATCCCAAAGTGTGATTACCTTTTTGTTGTCTGGCTCGTTTGTTGTTTCTTTATAAGGAACTCCAGCTTTATCATGAAGTGTCTCTTTTATTAAAGTGCCATTATTATAGGTATAGATCTTGTCAATAATTGCGCTATTTGCAAATGTATAACTACTATCTCCTTGCAAAACTCCATTATTATATGTGTTAGTAACAGTTACCCCGTTATCTAGAACACTTATAACAGAGCCCTCTTTAGATCTAGATTGCCATTCATTTTTTGACATATCAAAACCATATTTATGAACATATTGTTGCGATACAACATTTGACTCCTCATCATTTTGACATGATAAAAAAGTTAATAATATCGCAAGAAAACTTAGCCTTTTTAGTGTTTTCATTTTTAGCCCCCAAATGCTATAAACTATTATATTATTTTCAAAGTGCTCTATTTTTCAAGATGTTTTGTTATTTCTTCAGTAATTTTTAAATGTTCTTTCTCTATATCCTCATTTAAAAGAGTTTTTTCTTTATCTCTATAAATGAATCTAAAAGTAACATTTTTTTTATTCGATACACTTTTAAAAACATCTAAAATATAGAACTTTTCTAATATAGATGAATCTATTTTATCAAAAATATCGAAGATTTTTTGTGTATTTAACTTTTCATCGAGGGATATTGTCAGATCTCTTGTAGTAGATGGAAATTGCATTAGTTTTTTAAAATCCATATGATCTTTTTTGCATTTCAGCATGTAGCTGAGATCTAATTGCGCAAAAAAGACTCTTTTTTTGATGTCAAATGTTTTTAAAACGTTTGGATGCACTTCTCCTATAATTGCAAACTCAATATTATCTGAAAAAATACTAGCTTGCTTTAATGGATGGAACCCTTTTTTATTAGATGGTTCAAATTTATATTTTTTGTTAATTGAAGCCGATAAGATATTTTCTATTATTCCTTTCAAATCATAAAAATTAACATCAAAATTTGATTTATCCCATAAATGGGGATTTCTTTTACCTGTAAGTATTATTGATAAAGATAGCTTTTCAATATAATCTTTTTGATTTTTAAAATGCACTTTTGAAATTTCATATCCCAAAATATCAAAGTTTTTATGATCGTGATTAAATTTTACAACTTCTAATAAAGAGGGGAGCAGTGTTGGCCTTAAAATAGATTGGTCAATAGATTTATAGTGTTTCACATTTATTAAAGCTTCTTTATCTAAGTTGAGAAGAGCTATTTCAGCAAACTTCGGACTTATCAGATCACAAGTATTGATCTCTTGAAGAGAGCAACTTCTAAGATAAGATTTTAGTTTTCGACAGAAGAGATATTCTGCTGAATGGGTAACACTAGAGCTTCTATAATATGGTTTTGTTTTTGAAATATTGTTATAGCCATAGATTCTAGCGATCTCTTCTATCAAATCTATTTCATGCTCAATATCATTTCTATATGTTGGGATTTGAACTAATATAGCCTCTTCTGAAACATCTATTATCTGAAAATCTAATCTCTTGAATATTTCGATCATTTCATTTTCAGATATTTTTGTGCCTAAAATCTTTTGAGCTCTTTGAACTCGAACAGATACCTCTTTAGGCTCAAATTCATCTTTTTTAATATCGATTTTACCATTTAAGGCTTTGCCATTAGCTATTTTTACAATTAATGCTGCTAGATAGTCTATTGCAATCGGGATCATATTAGGATCGATAGATTTTTCAAAACGCATTGAGCTTTGAGTTTTTAAATTTAAAAGTTTTGATGTTTTTCTAATAGATGTAGGATCAAAGTGAGCTGCTTCCAAAACAATTGTTTTTGTACTATCACTAACAGAGGAGTTTTGTCCTCCAATAATTCCAGCTATCGCAACTACCTTTTTTTCATCTTTTATAACGATTGAATCTTTCGGGATTTTTCTATTTATATTATCTAAGCTCTCAAACTCAATCTCTTCATCATTTACAGATACTTTGATCTCATTTTTCTCTATTTTATCATAGTCAAAAGCATGCATTGGATGATTGAATTTTAACATTATATAGTTTGTGGCATCGACAATATTGTTAATAGATCTAAATCCAGAGGCTTCTAATACATTTTTAAGCCAAAGAGGGGATAGCCCAACTTTTACATCTTCGATAACTCTAGCTGTATATCTCAAACATTTTGGGTTTTCTATAAAAACTTTTAAAATGCTTCCATCTATTTTTTTTGTCTCTTCTTTGAGATTTAAAGGTGGCATTTTTATCTTTTGTTTTGTTAAACATGCCAATTCTTTTGCAATACCAATCGCACCGAGTAGATGTCCTAAATTAGGAGTTAAAGAGATTTCAAAAACAGGATCAATAAGATAAGATAGATCTTTACCAAGCTCTATATCTTCTCCAAGATCGATGATTTTATCATCTTCTAAATTTATTTTTAGCTCAAAACCAGAGAGCAGCATTCCAAAAGATTCAACATCTCTTAGTTTCGCTTTTTTGATTTTGAAAATATTGCCTTTTTCATCTGTTAAACTAGAGTCAATTTTTGCAAAAGCGGTAATTAGATCCTTTTTGCAGTTTTTAGCGCCGCATACTACTTGATAGCTATCTTTGCCATCTGTAACATTTGCAATAACTAAATTATCAGCTTTTGGGTGTTTTTTTACATCTAGTACTTTTGCAGCTACAACACCTTTAAAAGGGGGAATACAATTTTCAATTTTATCAACTTCAATTCCAGCGGATGTTAAAAGATGAGCGATATCTTTAATTTCTTTTTTGATATCTAAAAATTCATTTAATAGTGATAGAGGAATTCTCATAACTTAAAATTTTAAATATTTTTTATTTATTATTTTATCTGAAAATTTATTTGCAGAAAAGATAAATTTAAATAGGATCATCGCCTCCTTTATGAAAGGGATGGCATTTAATAATTCTCTTGATAGTTAAAAAAACAGCTTTTATACTGCCGTGCTTTTTAAAAGCACTCAGAGAGTACTCTGAGCAGGTTGGATTAAAACGGCAACAGTCCTTTAGATGAGGACTAACAATTAGCTGATAGGTGCGTATGAGAAATATAAAAATTTTTTTCACAGCGATATTTATCCTCTTTTTGAGTATAGTATACTCAATGGACGAGGTTTTTATGAATCAAAATAAATCTATTGATAAATTTTTAGAAGAGTTTATATCAAAGGCAGAAGTTAAAGAAGAGCAACTCAATAAAGCTGTTTGGATATTAGAGACTACAGGAAATGCTGATGCTGCAGATCTGGTAGCATCACTGAGCAATGAATTCAGAGTAATGTTTAGCGATGAAAAGGCTTATGAAGATTTGATTTATTTTAAAAATCAAAATTTTTCAGATCCTCTAATCTCTAGACAAATAGATATTTTAATAAAACAATTTAAAATGAATATGCTTCCAAAAGACATTTTAAAAGATCTCTCTATAAAAGAGGCAGCTTTAAATCAAACATACGCAAATTTCAGATCTAAAATCGATGGTAAAATTTTTACGGAAAACGAGCTTAGAGAGATTTTAAAAAATGAAAAACAAGTAGATCTTAGAAAAAAAGCATGGAATGCATCTAAAGAAGTTGGTGTTATATTAGCACCTAAAATAGTAGAGCTTGTTGAGCTGAGAAATAAAGCTGCAAAACATATGGGCTATGACAATTATTTTGATATGATGTTAGATCTTAGCGATATTAGTAAAGATGAGCTTTTTAACACATTTGATGATTTAAAAAATCAAACAGACAATTCTTTTTCACAAGTTTTATTAGATGTAAATGATACTCTATCTAAATGGTATGATGTAAATATGGATGAACTCGGACCTTGGGCACATAAAGATCCATTTTGCCAAATGGATCCAATAGAATCTCCCAATTTAGATGAGTATTTTAAAGATAAAGATATTTTAAAAATTTCTAAATCTTTTTATGAAAAAATGGGTTTTGATTTAGAGACTCTGATTAAAAGAAGTGATCTTTATGAAAAAGAGGGGAAAAATCAACACGCTTTTTGTATTTCTATAGATAGAAAAAACGATGTTAGAACTTTAAATAATATAAAACCTAACATTCAATGGATGGAGACACTTTTACATGAATTTGGCCATGCCATATACGATTTATCAATTGATAAAGATCTACCGTGGCTCCTCCGAGAACATCCTCATGTTTTAACAACAGAGGCTATAGCTCTTTTGATGGGTAGACAAGTATATACTAAAGAATTTCTACAAGAATTTTTAGATGTCACAGATGAAAAGGTTTTAGATGATGTTCATCTAGGTCTAAAAAGAAGACAACTATTTTTTTCAAGATCAGCTTTCATGATAACTGAATTTGAAGCTAAAATGTATGAAGACCCAACTCAAGATTTAAACAATCTTTGGTGGTCTTTATTTGAAAAATACTACAAAACATCCCGTCCAGAAAATAGAGAAAAAAAAGCTGATTGGGCAGCAAAATACCACGTTGGCTTAGCCCCAGTCTATTACTATAGTTATCTACTCGGAGAAGTATTTGCTTCAACTCTTCAAAAAGAGCTTTTAAACATTGCTGAAGATGATAAAATCTGGAAAAAAACAGCTGCTAAATTTTTAAAAGAAAAGATGTTTTCTAAAGGCAGCTATTACAGATGGGATCACTTAATAGAGCATGTAACCGAGAAGCCTTTTTCTTCAGATGCTTGGATTGAAGATTGTTCTAATTAAGCCTCTTTACATATATAAAGTATCATATAGCTTGTGAACTTTTTATATTTTCGTTATATTTTTTCAAAAATCTTCGCGGAAGTGGTGGAATTGGTAGACACGCTACCTTGAGGTGGTAGTGGGAGAAATCCTTTGGGGGTTCGAGTCCCCCCTTTCGCAAATCTTATTATTTTTTTATCTTCCGGGTGAAATATTCAGGTTAAGTTGTTAAATGCCCAAAGCAGCTCTCTCAGAGAGCTAATTTAACCCTTTTTTAGCTCTCAAATTAATCTAATTTGGGCAAAATTTTTTAGGGAGTATATCCTTAAATAAGCTCTTGAAACAAAGAGTTTATTTTTTCTTTTAAATTTTGAGAAATATCAATTTTCTCTAAAAGAGAAAAAGATTTTGAAAAACATAAAACGAACATTTTTTTAAAATCCTCTAGACTAAATTTTATTGCAAAATCATTAGAATGTTTTAAACAAAGACTCTCTCCTTGCTGTATGCTTTCAGCTAGATTTTCACAAATATTACACTGAGTTTTTAAATGCAAAAAATCTTCACTTGATAAAATTTTTAATAAAAAACTTAAAAAAATAGCATCTGGATTTATAGATATATTTTTTAAATAACTTTTTAAAAGAAAATAGTGACTCTCTTTTTTATGATGAACATTTGTAGATAAAATAGCTTTTGTCATAAAAGAAGCTCCATTTATAAATTTTAGATCTTTTCTAAGATGCATATTGGCCTCTATTAAAGAGCCATCTCGAAAAGTAAAAATATCAGATTTTGCTTTTTTTAAAACAAGCTCTGATACCGTAAATAAAGAGCTGATAGATAGTAAATTTAAATTTTTTTTTGAAAGATTTTTTATAATAACAGAGATTAATCCAAAATCTTTTGTCAAAATTTGCAAGATTTTAGATCTATCTTGAAAAGGAGTTGCTTTTAGGGTTATTCCCTGAGTTTTAACTAACATAGAAAAAGTAGTAAGTAATTATAATTTATATATAAATGTATCTGTTTTTAGAAAAAAATTCAAATAGACTTATTCAAAAGAATGAGTTATTTTCAAAGGGTATTTAAGCACCGGTAGCTCAATGGATAGAGCACTTGGCTTCGGACCAAGTTGTTGGGGGTTCGAGTCCTCTCCGGTGCGATTTTGTGAACTATTGCCCTAAAGGAAGGGGAATGAGCGAGCTTTTATTTAAAAAAATCGACCAGGTTATTAAGAAGTTGAATTAGTAAAATTAGTTGCATTTCGACCAGTGCTTTCAAATGGTATTGAATTCAATTCCATATATTGAGCAACGAAACAAATTACAGCTACAGCAGGCAACCCAAGTGATATAGCAACTTCTTTTAAATTTTTTCTATTAGAAAAAGCAAAAAATAAGCTGCTCGTTAAAGCTAGTGTATTTAAAGCTAACATTGCATAGTTAAATAATTTCTCCTCTTCAGTTATAGTAGTAGATGCTGGATCTAGATGACAAAGAGCAGGTAGATAAGGAGAGACTGTAGAAATAGTTGAAGAAACAATGCTGATATTGAAATTCATAAAAAAACTCCTAAGTTATATGAAGCCGCATTTATTGCGGCTAGTTCAAAAAAATAACCAATTTATTAAGAAGTTGAATTTGTAAAATTAGTTGCATTTCCACCAGCATTTTCAAATGGTATTGTATTCAACAACAGATATTGAGCAGCTAAAGAAGTTATTGATACTGCGGATAAAAAAAGATGACAAGCAACATGTTTTCTTCTTTCAGAGGCTACCAAAAATAAACTGTATGTTATACCGAACGTACCTAAAACTAACCCTGCAAAGTGAAGTAATTTGTCATTATCTGATATAGTAGAGGACGCGGGGTCTAGATGACAAAGAGCAGGTAGATAAGGTGAGACTGTAGAAATAGCTGTAGAAATAGCTGAAGAAACACCACTTATATTGAAACTCATAAAAAACTCCTAAGTTTTGATTAAAAAAATAAAAGATGAGTAATGTAAATAATTATTTATTTTAATTTAAGTTTTTTTTACTTTTTTTTATTTTCGTAAAGAAATTATTTTAATTTGCGATTTTATATTTGTTTTATTTACAATCTTTCTAATTTTTAAAAAGTATGCTCAAAAGTTCATGAAAAGAATAATAATTATAGCGCTCATTTCAGCATTTTTTAGTTTAAATGCTAATGAAAAAAATATAGAAAAAAAAGAAGAAGCAAAATATTTACCAACATATTATTTAGAAGCGGATATAGATTTTTCACCATATATTGGAGCTGAAAATCTATTAACATTTCATGAGTCCATTGAAAAATTTCTAAATTGGTCTCTTCCTATAAAGCCAGAGATGAAATTTTTATATGTCTCTGCAAGACTTTTAGAGATGTTTCTTTTTTGGCAGCCTCTATCTGAGTTAGAGCTTGTTGTTCAACATGAAGTTTTTGGCCATGGTTATCGAATAAGAGATATTGGATCTAGTAGAGTGAAAGTTAGAAAATATAAAATTGATTTGCCTCAGCCTTATGGAAAAGGGGGAGGCGCAACTAACTATAACTTTAATAGCGATTTAACATCGTTTCAAGTAACAGCTATTAGCTCAGCTGGCGTGGAAGCTACTGCAATATTAGCAAATAGAATAAAAATGAAATGGGCTCTCTCATTGAGAGTAGATCCTAAAAAATCGATATTGTATTTTCAAGCTCAGCATGATCTTACAAATTATGTTCTTTCAATGGATAATTCGATATTTTTTGCAGATACGGGACATGATATTGAAGGATATCTTATTTGGTTAAACAATACCTATACAGATGATAATTTAACAAAATCTGATTTGAAAATAGCATCACTCATTAATTTTGTAGATCCAACAACATATTATACAATTGGTGCCTTTTTTTATTATATTTTTACGGGAAAAGATATATCTTTTCCGATGATAAAAATAAAAGATGTGAGATTTTTACCTAATTTGAGATTAGGTTTAACTCCATTTGGTCCGGAATACTATTTAGAAAATTTTATGTCGTATAAAAATAGAGCAATTTATTCATATTTTAGAGCTGGTAAGCACAATAATAATACCTATTTTGGGCTCGGTTTTGAATATCCAAACTTATATAAGTTTAATTTAAATACGTTGGGTTTTAGAGCGGATATTTTTTATCAACCCAAGATTTTTTCAAAATCAGCTCTGTTTATATTTGATAATGTTCAGGTAGGCTATAGCGAGACTGATTTAAATAAGATGAGATTTGGAATATCGTCTTATTTGATTTATGATAGAAAATTTTCAAAAAAACATGAAATCTCTTTTTTCTCAGAGGTAGGTTATAAATCAAATGGATATGTAGCTGGCTTTTCTTTAAAAAAGGGGCTGATTTTTAGATTAGGAATTGGACTTGGATCTTTTTGATCTATTTTTTCACAAAATTTTTAACGATTTCTTTTAAAAAATTTTTTGAAGATTTTTTTTGGTGAGGAAGCAAAAAGTGCTCTTTAATAACATCATTATCTCTAAAAAAAAGTTTTGGTTTTACGATTTGAGGTTTTAAATATTCTCTCATAGTTCTATCAAACTCTTCTGGCAGACACTCTGTGCCGCAGGTAAAAAAATCAACAAAACAAGAATCATATTCTGGATAGGTATGTATCGAGGCATGAGATTCTGATAGAATCAAAACCATAGACATACCAATAATATCAGAATTTTTTACTGGAAAAAGATGTTTAATAGCATTCAAAACAGTAGCTTTAGAAGCCATGCATGCTTTTTTCATCACATTTTCAAGCTCTTTAAAATTATTTAAAGCTTGTTTATCACAGTTCATATAATTTACCATAAGGTGTTTGCCAGTAAACTCATGAATTTTTTCTTTCATTTCCACTTCATCTTTTTAAAGTTTGTTGTTTTTTTTTATAAACCTTGTATATATTCACTTCTTAACACAATGAATATATTTATATTAAAGTAAAAAATCAGAATTTTGTCAATTTATTATGAAGGAGATAATATGGTAGATAAATCAAAATTTGAAACTGAAGGGTATTCTATTGAGATTACAGGTAAAAATCTTCAAATAACAAAACCAATGGAGACATATGTTTTAGAGAAAATCTCTAAACTAGAGCGTTTTACAAATAACATTCTAGAAATTGTCGTAACGCTAGATGTTCAAAAGATTGCACATACAGCTGCAATAGTTATAAAATTTTTACATTACAGAATCCAAGTCCACTCCACTACAGTTGATTTATATGCAGCGATCGATGGGTCGTTTAATAAGCTATATAAGTTAATTAGAAAGTATAAAGGAAAACTGCAATCTCACAGAAATAAAGATCTAACGACAGTAGACATGCATGTGCATGTTTTATCACCGATAGATGAGTTAGAAGATATAAACGATGAAATTGAAGAAGCAAATTTCAAAGAAGAGATGGAAAAATATCACATCCCAAAAGTTGTAGCGAAAGATACGATGGCAGTTAGAATGCTAACGCAAGAAGAAGCTGTTATGAAACTAGAGCTTGGAGGAGAGCATTTTTTGATATATAAAAGCGAAGAAGATCAAAAGCTAAAAGTGATGTATAAAAGAGAAGATGAAAATCTAGGTATTGTTGAAGTTGAATGAGAATCGAATCTATGATCCTATAAGGCAGAGAAATGTTTTAGCCCTGCCAGAAGAGATAGTTAGGCAAAATTTGCTTTTGAAGATGACAAAACATTTAGGTTACCCTAAAAGTTTGATAGCAGTTGAAAAAGATCTAAATAAATTAGATCATCTAAAAAACAAAGATATTACTTTAAAAAAAAGAAGAGCGGATATTATTTGTTTTGGCAAAGATATCGAGCCAAATTATCCGCTGTATCCTCTTTTGATGATAGAGTGTAAAGCAGATAAGTTAGATCAGACTACTATAGATCAAGTAATAGGGTATAATCATTTAGTTGAAGCATATTTTCTTGCAATAGCAAATAGATATGAAATTATTACATATTGGTATAATATAAAAGAGAGTTGCTATAACTCAGTAAACTTTTTACCAAGCTATGATGAGCTTATCCAAAAAGTAATATGCAAAAGTTAGATGATATTTTTTTTGAAGACTTGCACGACACAGATGCTATATTTGTCTACGGCACTGCAAATGACAAATTTTATTCATTTTTAAAAGATTGGCTTTTGGATAAAAAAGATAGAAAGCTATATTTTTTAGAAGATAACAAAGAGCAATTCAGTAGTTATGAAAAGCACATAAATCAGCTATTTCAAACAAAAGCAAATATTTTATTTATTGAAGATATTGAAAAAGATTTAAAGAAAATCGCATGGGATTTTGTATATTTAAATATTAAATGTGTAAAAAGCTCTAAAGAAACAAGATTTGATAATTTTTCAAAAATAGCGAGTTTTTTAGAAAATTTTCATCTAGGCGCTAATTTAACATCTTATTTATATAGCGATTTTGGGATAAATATTTTTGAAAACGTTTATAACAATCTTTTAAAAACAGATGAGCTTTTCTTATTTGAAAATTTTAAAGATAAATTTAAAAACAGACCTGCTGTTATAGTAGGGGCTGGGCCTACGCTTGAGAAAAATGCACATTTTTTAAAAGAGTTTTACGATAAAGCTTTGATTTTTGCAGGCGGCTCTGCGTTGAATATCTTATCCAATAAAAATATAAGATTTCATTTTGGCTCGTCTGTAGATCAAAAGCCATATTTTAAAAGATTCAAACAAAATAATATCTTTGAAAAACCATTTTTTTATCAAAACCAGATAAATCATAATAATTTTTCTTTAGTTAATGGAAAGAAAATACTTCTATCTGATTATGGGCTCTATCCTCTAAAGCGTTGGATATATGAAAAGTTAAATCTTAAGCAAGAGACAATAGAAGCTGGATGGACAGTTACAACCTTTTTAATCAAAATAGCAAAATTTTTAGGCTGCGATCCGATTATTACAGTAGGCTTAGACTTGAGTTTTAAAAACAATAAATACGCAAAAGGGGCTGTAAAAACTAAAGATAACTATAAACAAATCAAAACAAAAGATATCAATAATCTAGATGTTTATACGCAAAAAGATTGGATTTTAGCAAAAAATTGGATAGAAGAGTTTGCAAAGAGTAATAAAGATACAACATTTATAAATGCGACAGAGGGCGGTTTAAAAATTGAGAATTTAAAAAATCTAAAACTTTTAGATGTTTTAAATGATTTTGAAAAAGACTCTTTGGATTTTGATGGACTAATTCACAGTATATTTACAAATCAGAGCTCAAAAAAAATCGACAAAACCAAAGTTTTAGATATTTTAGCTATAATAAAAACAAGTTATCAAAGCTCAGATGTAATATGCGATGAGTATCTAAAGGATATTGAAAAAAACATCTTTGATTTCGATTTAATAAAACTTAAAAATGAGATTGTCTATACCCATCTTTTAGAGCCGATGTGGCAGATATGGAAACATGTAATTTTAAGACAAGTTGAAAAACATGAAGTTCATATTTTGATAAATAAACTACTTTTTTTCAAAAATGTAATTTTTGAGCATTTAAATCTTTTAGGAAAAATTTTATGACAGAAAAATATCAACTAAATGGAAATGAGCTAATTATCTATGATGAAGATCTTTCATTGGATCTTAAATCAAATCTAAAAGTAGAGAAAAAATCTCTTTATTATGAAGATAAAAAAATATTAGCTGAACAAAATTATCATAAAAAGCTTTTGCATGGCCCTAGCATTTTTTACTCTAAAAACAGAGATGTTTTATCAATAAGTTGGTTTTATGAAGGCAAAAAAAATGGAAAAGCTAAAAAATACTATAGCTCTAAAAAGCTCTATTCTATTGAAAAATACGTAGATGATAAGATGCATACAGAGCAGATCTACTATTTTGAAGATGGCTCTATTAAAACTATAATGAACTACGATATGGGTCTTTTACATGGTGAGGTAAAACTTTTTTATGAAAACGAAAAACTAAAAAGACATCTTATTTTTGATAGTGGCAAAAAAATCCAAGACAATATCTTTGATACAAATGAAAAGCTTGTAGATGAAACTAAATTTGAGCTATGAGCATTTATCAAAAAAACTTAGAAATCATATCGGAGAGATTTCCATATCTATATCTACTATTACTTTCAAAAAATACCCTTGTAGAAAAAAGAAAATCTCTAAAACTTTCAAATAAAAATATTTTTGAAAAAGATCTACAATCTCTAGACACACTCTATATCTATAAATGCTTAAATATAGATCTGAATCTAGATGTGACAAATCCAGATTCACATCTAGATGTGACAAATCCAGATCTAGATCTCGATTTAATCCAGTGGATTAATGAAAAGGATAAAAAACTCATTTTTTTAGAAGATAATTTAGATGATTTAAATAGATTTTTTCATACAAAAATAGCTTTTGATTTTTTACAAAAACAAAATGTTAGTTTTCATTTTTTTAAAAACATAAAAGATCTAGATGAGATAACGAAAAAAAACTTAAAAGCAAATATAGATGTTGTAACTTTTTTTAAAAAAACTAAAAAATTTGAAGATTTAAAACAGAGTATAATTGAAAAAAGTTTAATCTCTTTTTTCTCAAATCACGATCAGCTCTTTTCATATAAAATGTTTAAAAATTTCATAAAAAATATTGATAAGTTAAAATCCTCTTTTTTAGTAAACAAATTTAAAAATAGTCTCAAAGATAAGCCTGCAATTATATTAGGCGCTGGTCCATCTTTGAACTACTCTTATGAAAAGCTAAAAACTCTATCTAATAAAGCTCTAATTATAGCTGGCGGTTCTGCTATCTGCTCAACCAATCAAAATATCAAACCTCATCTAGGAGTTATTATTGACCCTAACTTAGATGAGTTTAAAAGGCTCAAAAACTCACTCTCTTTTGAAATGCCAATGTTATTCTCGACAAGAGTAAACAGTGGCGTATTTAACACCTTTAATAGTCAAACAGGCTATATTAAAGCAGCTATCGGATCCTTTTTTGAAGTATGGCTAGATAAAGAACTAAAGATATCGGGCAAATATCTTCAAAGTAAACATGATGATCTTGCTCTATCTGTTACAACAATATGTGTGAGTTTAGCAACACTTTTTGGCTGCAATCCCATCATTTTAGATGGAGTAGATCTCGCCTATACAGAAGATAAATATTATGCATCAAACATTATTGACAATACTAGTATTGACAATACCAGTATTGATAATACCAGTATTGGTAACAATCTCAATAAAAACCAAAAAGATATTGGCGAAAGACCATATCTAACAAAAAATAGAAATAACAAAGAAGTCTTTTCAAATTTAAAATGGAAAATAGAAAATAAATGGCTCGTAACTTTTGCGAAAAAACACAAAAACACAAAATTTATCAATGCTACTAAAAATGGTCTTAAAATAGATTTTTTTGAAGATCTATCAATAGATGAAATCGAAGAAAAATATCTAAATGAGAGTTTTGATTTTGAAGCTTATATTCACACACTATCTCAAGAAAATATGCTTACATATGCCAAAACAAAAGATTTTAAAGTTTTGAAATTAAAGCTAAAAAATAGCTTTTTAAATTGCAAAAATTATCTATTAGATATCTTGAAAAATGATCCCGAATATAAAGCTATTTTAGCCAAAGAAGAGATAAAAGATGAAATAGCCTATCAATATTTTCTAATAGAGCAAAATTATACTTTAAAACAATTTTTTGAGAGCGACTCTAAAGAGCTTATTCAAAATCTTTTAAAAGTTAACGATCTTTTTTTGAAAGAATGTAAAATTTAATTTTTGTTTCAATAACTGAGATTTTTTGAAAATAACTCAACTTTACTGTTAACGATATAGTGAATAGTAGTGAATAAAAAATGAAAGTGTTATTTTTAATTCTTTCAAACTCACCTAATTTATCTCTTGTTTAGACTTTAAAAATTTAAAATAAAATCTTGTAAAAAGAAAAAAACAATGCTAATTCGATTATTAAAGAATAAAATCACATTAGAGAGAGAAAATGAAAGATTTAAAAATTGTTAGAGTCGACAAAAATAATTTCAAAGACTTAATTTTTATGATTAAAAAATTAGCAAAATATTTGAAGCATGAGCCTCCTGAACATATAGCAATGCTAAGATTAAAAAAGGATTTGCTAGTTCGCAATCCCAAATGTGAAGCATATATTGAGACCTTTAAAAGTAAACCGGTTGGATGCGTAATTTTTTATATAGCTTATGCAAGTTTTTTGGGTAAATCTACCTTATTTTTAGAAGATTTATTTGTTTTAAAAGACAAAAGGGTTCAAGGATTTGGAAAAAATTTATTTTTATTTTGTGTTAAAAAGGCAAAAGAAAATAAATGTGGTAGAATGGACTGGCGTGTTTTACAAAGAGATATGAATACAATAAATTTTTATAAAAAATTTGGAGCAAAACAAGCAAAGGATTGGTCTATCTTTAGATTAGACGAAAAAAGGATAAAAGCTATATTATCAACAACTTCTTCAATTTGAGCATTTATCAGAGTTGCTTCATTTTCAAGCACTTGCACCGCTACATGAACTTGGGTTAATGGTTATAATTTATTAATATTTTTGGATTTTTTTGAAGTTATATAAGTTTAGTTTATTTCTCAAAGTTCTAGTTGTTATTCCTAAGATTTTAGCAGTTTTAGATCGATTGTAGTTATATTTTGCTAAAGTTTTTAAAATAAGAGTCTTTTCAATATCACTAAGTTTTTTATCTGTAAATTCTTGATCTAATAAATTTTCTTTATTTTGAGATTTATTTATAGGCGTATCTAAAATTAGATGATCTACATCGATAATTTTAGATTTGTCCATAACAACAGCTCTTTCGATGATGTTAGCAAGCTCTCTGACATTACCTGGCCAGACGTAAGTCTCTAATTTTTTTATAGCTTTTGGGGTAAGCATTTTTAAGGATTTATGATTCTCTTTTGAGAATTTAAATAAAAAGTAGTTAGCTAAGGGCAAAATATCTTCTACTCTATCTTTTAGGGGAAGGATATGAATAGGAATAACATTTAATCTGTAAAATAGATCTTCTCTGAATTGATTGTTTTTAATAGCGGATATTATATCTTGATTGGTGATAGAGATAAATCTTATATCGACGTTTATGGGAGTTGTAGAACCTACTTTTTCAAACTCTTTTTCTTGAATAGCTCTCAGAAGTTTTGCTTGCAAATGAATTG
>JAAKFX010000079.1 GCA_011064865.1 Candidatus Anoxychlamydiales bacterium | reverse complement strand
GCCCAAGCCCAATTATCTCCACACATAATGCCGCCTTCTTTCAGCTTTGGATACCATAAATAGATATCTTGAAAAACATTTTTTTCATCATGAGCAGCATCGAGATATATCAAATCTGCTTTTACATCTAGAGTAAATGCAGCGTTATAAGTTGTCTCTCTTATAGGAATAACCCTTTTAGTGAGTTTTGCATGAACCATATTTGATAAAAATTGTTCATATAGCGTTGGTAATAGGGCTTTAGTAGCGTCATTTTCAGTATGTTCAATAGAGCCTTGCCAATGATCGACAGCATAAACTTTTCCATTTTCATCTATTTTGTTAGCCAAAAAAACTGTAGATCTACCAAGCCAAGATCCTAGCTCTATTATTGTTGAGATATCGTATTTTTCAAAAATATCATTTAATTGTTTTGCATTATAAAACCAACCATGGTTATTCGCAGGCAAGATTTCTTTAAGATCTTTATATGCAGCTGGCCTTTTTGCATAAATATTTAAACAAAAACAAAGAGAGGTTAAAAATAATATTTTGCGCATTTTTTCCCTTTTAACTAATTTTAATAAAAGTTTAGAAAAAAATGTTTTTCATATAAACAAAAAAATAATATTCTTTAGAAAATATAATTTAGGAGTTTTAAAGTGTTGAAAAAAATTATCGTTTTTTTTGTTTTACTATTCAATGTAGCGTTTGCAAGTGAAAAAGATTTTAAAATATACGATTGCTTTACTTTTTTTAATGAGATAGAAATTTTAAAAATTCGTTTGAATGAGCTCTACGACAGCGTTGATCACTTCATTATAGTTGAGTCTGATAGAGATTTTAATGGAAAATCTAAACCGCTATTCTATAAAGAAAATCAAGATCTATTTACAAAATTTGCAGATAAAATCATTTATATCCCTTTAAAAAATCTAAAAGGTGACAATATTTTAGAAAAACAAAGATATGCTTTTTTTCTAGGTCTAAAAAATGCGAAAGATTCAGATATAGTTTTTCTATCAGATGCAGATGAATTTATCTCGCAAGATAAAGTAACTAAGATAATAGAGCCTTTGTCAAAAGATGCGAATGCCATAGTCAGAGCGGAACTTCGCTCTTATAAATGGTTTTTTAATAGATGGGACGCTAAAAAGCCTTTTGTAAACTCTTTTGTAGCTCTCAAATATAGCAATTTGAAAAATCAAAATCCTCATCTCATAAAAATAACTGAAAATGGAAATGATCTTCTAGTTAGAGATGCTGGTTGGCACTTTACTCATATGGGGTTTGTTGAAACTACTACTCCAAAATTAAAAGCTTTAAATGAGAAGGTAAATTTTTTATATTCTAAAAATGCTAAAATGATCATTCAAGAAGCTAGAGATTGCATATTAAGCCCAGTAGATGAGAACTATCCAAAATATGTTCAAGATAATATTACTTACTTCAAACAGCATAACTTTATAGACGATGATCTTCGAAAAGATAAAACTATTAAAATGATGAAATTAAGAGAAAGAGCGAATAAAACGAATAAAAAAATAAAATTATAAGAGTTTTAAAAGTTTATCTATTATTTCAATCCATTTAGTTAAATGAGAATTTTCTGGATCTTTTGTATTCTCTATATGCAGGTTTTGTAGCATTTCCATGTATGGAAAAGGAATCCACTTATAGCCTGCAAACTCAGAGATATAATAACCTAAGCTAAATTCAGCATTTTTGGGATATAAATTGATCTCATCAACGAGCTTTTGAATCAATTTCGTAGCCTCTGCATTTTTCAAAACATAATAATCATAGTCTTTTAAAAATTTTAACCAGACAAATGCAAAGTAATTTAAAAATTCTAGATCTTGACAAAGGTTTTTTTCTTTCAAAGAATTTAAAGAAGATTTGATAGTTACTATTTCTTTGTGCAGTGGTGTTCCATCTATCGATTTTATAGTTTTTTGTCTAAAAGGAGCTAAAATATTTGATACGATTTTTAAAAATGTAAAATAAATAAATAATTTTTTCGAAACACCTTTTGGTATTATCGGTTCTCTTTTTTCTTTTTCTTCAATTGTTTCTTTGACTTTTGCGATTCTTACATGTTCAAAAGGATCAATAGGTGATGGAAAATCTACCATAAATAAGCTGTTTTTTTATTCTATCTATAATTTTAATTTTATAGCGATAAATACATAAGATAGCAAAGTTATTTTGACTCTCTTTTGAAAAAAATAACAAGATCAGATATACTTAAAATCTTTTTATGCTTGTGTAGTAAAAATAATATTTTTTAATAAGTAAGGTATTCATGAGTGTTTTAGATATTTTCAAGCCTCCTCCTCATACCAAAGAGATCAAAGATCCGAAAATTGTTCGAAAGAAATATGCATATTGGCGTATTAGAACTTTCTATAGTATGTATATAGGTTACGCCTTTTTCTATGTTACTAGAAAAAGTTTTACTTTAGCTATTCCCTCAATGGTCACAGAGCTTGGTCTTAGCAAAGTGCAAATCGGAAATTTAGGAAGTATTTTATCATTAACTTATGGAGCTAGTAAGTTTTTTAGTGGAATTATGTCTGATAGATCTAATCCCAGATACTTCATGTCTATCGGGCTTATTTTAACAGGTGTTTTTAACCTCTTTTTTGGGTTTTCAAACTCTTATACTCTCTTTGCATTGTTTTGGGGGTTAAATGGGTGGTTTCAAGGTTGGGGATGGCCGCCTTGTGGTAAACTATTAACTCATTGGTATTCTCAATCAGAAAGAGGTCGTTGGTGGAGTATTTGGAACACATCACATAATGTTGGAGCTCTACTCATTGTTGCCTTTGGTTCATACATCGTTCAATATTTAGGTTGGCGACTTACTATGGATGTTCCCGGTATTGCTTGTATTGTCATGGGCATATTTTTAATAAATAGACTTAGAGATACCCCAAGATCTTTGGGTCTGCCGACTATTGAAAAATATAGAAAAGATTATCCTTCAAAAAAACATGAAAAATCGAGATATCAACTCTCTACCAAAGAGATACTATTTAAATATGTCTTAAATAATAAATATATTTGGATCTTAGCTGTTGCTTATTTTTTCGTATATATTATTAGACAAGCGGTAAATGAATGGACAAATCTTTTTTTAGTAGAAAGTAAAGGGATTTCATTATTATTGTCAGGTTTTAGTCTGTTATTTTTTGAAGCAGGAGGTCTCATTGGATCTCTAGCTGCTGGTTGGAGTTCTGATTATATATTTAAAGGTAGAAGAGGTCCTGTAAATGTTTTGTTCATCGTAGGGGTCATAGTTACTCTTTTTTTAATGAGAAAAACTCCTGGGGGATTGTTAATCGTAGATTTCATGTATATATTTTTAATCGGATTTTTTATTTTTGGTCCTCAAATGTTGATCGGAGTTGCAGCAGCAGAACTTTCTCATAAGAAAGCTGTTGGTACTGCAACCGGACTCATTGGATGGATTGCATATATCGGAGCTGCTGTTGCAGGAGGACCTCTCGGTGCTTTAATCTCAAAATATGGATGGGATGGCTATTATATAATATTATCTGTATGTGCAGTTGCTGCGCTTTTATTCTTGTTGCCGCTTTGGAAAATCAAGTTCAATCCCGCTTTGGAAGAAGAAAAATAGATAGTTTTTATATTCAGCTTGCTTGAGAATTTTTTTACTTTTATACTAACTTACAACAGTAAAAAAAAATAAAAAAATAATGTCTTGGATTTCTCTTCATAATCACAGTAGATATTCTATATTAGATTCAACAATAGATGTGAAAAGACTAGCTGCTATTGCAAAAGAAAATAATATGCCAGCTGTTGCTTTGACAGATAGCTATAATATGTTTGGCGCTGTCGATTTTTATAAAGCCTGCAAAGATTTAGATATAAAACCAATAATTGGATGTGAAATATGGGTCGCTCACACATCTAGATTTGAAAAGAAAAAAAAGGGTATAACTCCACTTGCATATCCAATTACTCTTTTAGTAAAAAATCAAATAGGATACAAAAATCTTTGTATACTTTCTTCTAAAGGATATACAGAAGGGTTTTATTATTATCCAAGAATAGATAAAGAGCTTTTAAAAGAATGCTCCGAGGGTCTTATTTGTCTCTCTGGAGCAGCAAACTCATCACTCAGTTATCAGATATTAAATGCTAAAGATGAAGATATTGAAAAAGAAATTAATTGGTTTTTAGACACTTTTAAAGATGATTACTATTTTGAAATGCAACTACATCCAATGCAAGATGAAGATATTGAAAAAGATCAAATAAAAAAAGAGAGTTGGCTCTATCAAAAATATACATCTTTTATTCAAAAAGAAGAAAAAATTAAAACATCTTTATTAGAGTATTCAGATAAATATAGAGTAAAATGCGTCGCTACAAATGATGTTCACTATGAAAAAAGAGAGAGCTGGAAAGGGCATGAAATTTTATTAAATATAGCCTCCAATGAAGCTTGCGAGATTTGGGAAAGAGACTCTAAAGGAGTTCCGAGATATAAAATAGCAAATCCTAAAAGAAAAACTTATCCTTCTCATGAATATTATTTTAAATCTCAAGAACAGATGAGTATAATTTTTTCTGATAATGAAAAATGTTTAGAAAATACTGTAATTGTTGCTGATAAATGCACATTCGATTTTGATTTTAAAACAAAACATTATCCAGTGTTTTATCCCCCCCATTTAAATGAGACCGATGATAGAGCAAAAAAGGCTCAAGACTATTTATATCAACTTTGTTTAGATGCTATTGATCAAAGATATACAGAATATAACCTTAAAAAAGTAAAAGAAAAATATCCAAATAAAGATCCTAAAGAAATTATTTTAGAAAGATTCAAACATGAATTTGAGTTGATAGCTTCTAAGGGAATGTGCGATTACTTTTTGATAGTTTATGATTTTATCTCTTGGGCAAAAAATAAAAATATTCCTGTCGGACCAGGAAGAGGCTCTGCTGCAGGATCAATAATTTCGTATTTAATAGGTATTACTGATATCGAACCTCTCAGATTTAATCTGTTTTTCGAAAGATTTATTAATCCTGAGAGAATTGCTTATCCTGATATAGATGTCGATATTTGTATGGATCGAAGATCTGAAGTTATCGATTATACCGTTCAAAAATATGGCAGAGATAAAGTCGCTCAAATTATAACTTTCGGTACCATGAAAGCGAAAATGGCAATCAAAGATGTTGGAAGAGTTTTATCAGTGCCGCTTTCTCATGTAAACAATATCGCAAAGCTTGTTCCTGATGATCCAAATATGACGCTAGAAAAAGCTCTAAATACAGATCCTGAACTCTCTCAAATGTATGAGAAAGATGAAGATGCTAAAAGAATAATAGATATTGCTAAAACTATTGAAGGATCTATTAGAAATACAGCTACACATGCTGCAGGAATTATTATTTCTGCTGATTCTTTAACAGAACATATTCCTGTTTGCATAGCTAAAGATTCAGCTATGGTTGTGACTCAATACTCTATGAAACCAGTCGAAGCTGTAGGGCTTTTAAAAATAGACTTTTTAGGGTTAAAAACACTTACTTGTATTCAAAAAGCGAGCGCTTTAGTTGAAAAAACTTGCAATAGAAAAATTGATTGGCAGAATCTGCCATTAGATGATAGAGCTACTTTTGATCTTTTGAACAAAGGTAAAACTTTAGGTGTTTTTCAACTAGAATCTAGCGGAATTCAGGCTTTAGCTAAACAGCTGCATATTGATGTTTTTGAAGAGATTATAGCTGTTGAAGCTTTATATAGACCAGGTCCTATGGATATGATCCCATCATTTATAAATAGAAAACATGGCAAAGAAAAAATTGAGATCGATCACTCTCTCATGAAAGATATTTTAAAGGAAACCTATGGTGTAATGGTCTATCAAGAGCAAGTTATGCAAATAGCTTCTGCTTTAGCAAATTTCTCCCTTGGAGAAGGTGATGTTTTAAGAAGAGCTATGGGTAAAAAAGATCATGATCAGATGAACCAGCAAAGACAAAAATTTGTACATGGAGCTAAACAAAATAATATTGATCAAAAATTAGCTGAGAGCATTTTTAATAAAATAGAAAAATTTGCATCTTATGGTTTTAATAAATCTCATGCAACAGCTTATGCTTTTATCTCTTATGTAACAGCCTATTTTAAAGCAAATTATACAAAAGAGTGGCTCGCTGCTTTAATGACTTGTGATAGGTATGATATTTCAAAGGTTGCCAAGTTTATAAGAGAGTGCAAAGCTTTAAATATTGCGATTTTGCCTCCTAGTGTGAATGAAGCTGAAGATGAATTTATTGCTACAAAAGATGGTATTAGATTTGCAATGTCTGCAATTAAAGGTATAGGATCTAGTGTAGTAGAGGCGATAGTTAATGAGAGAAATAAAAAGGGTGGGTATAAAAATCTATTCGATTTTATTAAAAGAGTAGATAAATCAAGAGTTGGTAAAAAAAATATAGAACTCTTAATAGATTCTGGCGCTTTCGATTTTGCATCTTGGACAAGAGCAGAGATGAAAATCAGCATTGAAAAAATGTATGATCAAGCAACAAAAGAACAAAATGATTTAGAAAAAGGGGTTATGAACCTGTTCTCGTTATTAAAAGAGGAAAAAGATAATTTTTCATCACCTCCAAAGATAACCCATCAAGTCTGTGCAATCCAAAAACTTCTTTTAGAAAAAGAGCTTTTAGGATTTTATCTAACGGGCCATCCCATGGATAAATATAAAGATATATTAAAAAAACTTAGCTGTGTGCCTTTGAAAGATTTAGAAAAATTTCAAGCAACTACAATAGTTAGATCTGCTTTTGTTATTGATGAAGTAAAATATAGAATTTCGAAAGCACAAAAAAAGTTTGCCATACTTACCGTATCCGATGGAATGGAAAGATATGAATTGCCGATTTGGCCAAAACTTTATGTAGAAAAAGCTTCTCTTTTGCAAGAGAACCAATTAATATATGCAATTTTACAAATAGAAAAGCTTGAAGGATCTTTAAAATTACAGTGTAAATGGTTAGAAGATCTAAAAAACGCCGATGATAAAATGATAAAAACATGTGATGATCTTTATGATAAATTTAAAAATAATGTTAACAGCTATGAAATAAGAAAAAAAAGAATGAAAAATATTGAAAAAAATGAAAATACAGAAATTTCATCGACAGCTAGCAAGCATAAACAGATTGGCATTGCTATTAGTTTTGCTAGTATTCTAAGTTTAAACTCGCTTATCAAAGTAAATATGTCTAAAACGAAAATAGTGAGAGCAGTTAATAATGC
>JAAKFX010000078.1 GCA_011064865.1 Candidatus Anoxychlamydiales bacterium | reverse complement strand
ATAAATTTTGGAAATATTTTTAAAGAAAATAGGCAAAAAAATAAGCGGATCTAAAAATAGATCCGCTTGTAGCTTTTAAAACAAAAAACTAGCTTTTAGTAAAAGAAAGCTTGACCGAAGAAAGATTTTACTGTTAAAAATCCTCCAACTAGTATTAAAATAACTCCCCAAAAAATAAAGAAGCTTCTGTTTGTTGCTGTTTTAGCCATATATTTCATGATCTCTTTATGGAAGAATAGTCTCATTAAACCACAAATTAAGATTACCCAACCGATAATTGTTATTAAAACTGTCCAATGTTTTATCCAAACATTATGGCCAAGAACGATAGCAAGACCTATAACTAACGGGATAAAACTAATTAAAGTCATAATAGCATTGCTTTTAGAAACATCTTTCACAGTATCTTGAAAACTCTGTGGTCTAGTTACTAAAGCTATACCAACTATTAACCAAGCAAGTCCAATTAACTTACCTAAAAATATACTTAAAGGATCCATTTTTTTACCTCAAAAAAGTTTGTTCTCTTCTAATATCACTCATAACATAATTAAAATATTTTTTATAAGCTTTTTTTTATAAATATTAATAATTAGTTCTGATATTATGATTTTTATGAATACAAAACTATGTTATTGCAAAAGTAAAAAACTTTATTCTGAGTGCTGTGAAAAGTACCTAAAAGGCAAGATTTTGCCTAAAAATGCAAAAGATTTGATGAGATCTCGATTTAGTGCATATGCCACAAAAAAAATGTATGTTTTCAAAAAGATCTCAAATCTTTAAGAGATGAAATAAATGAGTTTTGTGAAACTACATCTTTTGACAATCTTGAAATTTTAGATTTTGTGGAAGAAAAAAATCATACATTTGTAACATTTATTGCATATTTAAAATCTGATGGAAAAAATATAACATTCACTGAAATCTCACATTTTGTAAAAGAAGATGGCAAATGGCAATACAGAGATGGTCAGATTTTTGAAGGGGCTAAAAAAAACTTGTAATAATTCTAAAAATAGAAAATTTTAAAATATTATCTACAAAAAAAATCTAAACGCTTTTTCCAAGAACTTTTTTTTTAATTTTAAAATGCTTTATTGACAAATTAATCCAATTACTAAAAAAATGATTATAATGGATAAAAAAAATGGGGCTTTTAAATGGCTAAAAAATTACATAAATTAGGTGTTTTTATTTTTGCAATGATGAACGTTGCGATAGTTTTATCATTAAGAGGACTTCCTTTGATTGCAAAAACAGGAATGCATATGTTTTTTTTCGTACTTTTTGCATCGATATTATTTTTATTGCCGGTATCTTTAGTATCAGCAGAGCTTGCAACTGGTTGGGTAAAAGAAGGTGGTATTTATCGGTGGGTAAAAGAAGCATTTGGATCAAAACTTGGCTTTACAGCGATATGGCTACAGTGGATTCAAAATACAATTTGGTATACAACGGTTTTAGCCTTTGCAGCAGGAGGATTATCTTATTTATTTTTAGATCCGAAGCTCGCATCTAATCACTATTTTATAATTGCAGTTATTTTAATAGTTTATTGGGGAGCTACTTTTATAAATTTTAGAGGATTGAAAGCTGCGAGTTGGTTTACAACAATATGTGTTATTGGAGGAACTATAGTTCCTGCAGCTATTATAATTATTTTAGGAATCACTTGGGTAGCTTTAGGCAATCCTATAGAGTTTTTAAAAGTATCTGCATCTGATAGTTTTTTTCCAAACTTTAAAGATTTTAATTCTTTAGCTTTTTTAGCAGGAACAGTTTTACTTTTTTCAGGGATGGAAGTTAACGCAGTTCACGTTTTAGATTTAAAAAATCCCAAAAAAGATTATCCAAAAGCTGTTTTTATAGCGATAATTTTTATAGTGGTAGTATTTCTTTTGGGCTCTTTTGCAGTTGCTGCTACAATCCCTGTAAAAGATATCTCTTTGACAGCAGGCATAATGCAGGGATATAAAGATCTACTTCATATGTTTAAATTGGACTTTTTACTTCCTGTAATGGGATTTTTGGTAGCTTTTGGAGCAATTGGAAGTGTTACAGCTTGGATCGGAGGACCTTCTAAAGGTCTTTTAGCAACAGCTAAGCATGGAGAGCTGCCTCCATATCTTCAGTATACAAATAAAAATAATGTACAAACGCATATTTTATGGATACAAGGGATTATTGTTACTATTTTAGCTTTTGCATTTATATTGATACCAAATGTAAGCACTGCATTTTTCTTGCTAACAGCTTTGACAGTTATTCTATATTTGATAATGTATGTTTTATTATATGCAGCAGCGATAAGACTTAGATATAAAGAGCCTAAAATGAAAAGACCATACAAAGTTCCTGGTGGTAATTTTGGAATGTGGCTTGTTGCAGGAATTGGTCTTTTAGCTGTTTTGTTTGCACTAATTGTAGGATTTTTCCCTCCAGCTGAGCTACCGATTGCAAATCCTAGAACATATGTATGGTTTATTATTATTGGGGTTGTTGTATTTGTTACAGCTCCAATTGTAATAAATCACTTAAAAAAACCATCTTGGGCAAAAAAAATTAAAAAATAGGAGAAAAACATGGTTCACAAAAAAGTAGATATAGATGAATTAAGAAGTGCAATTACTCCTGTTTATGCAAGGCATGCTTTGAAAGAAAGTGTTCCAAAATATGAGCTACCTAAAGAAGGTATGCTTCCAAGAACAGCATATGATCTGATACATGATGAGCTTATTTTAGATGGCAATTCTAGATTTAATTTAGCGACATTTGTATCGACATGGATGGAGCCTGAAGCAAAACAACTGATCATGGATACTTTAGATAAAAACATGATTGATAAAGATGAGTATCCACAAACAGCGGAGATAGAAAATCGCTGTGTAAATATTTTATCTAGGCTTTGGAATGCTCCTGAAGAATCTTCTGCAATGGGATGTTCAACTATTGGATCATCTGAGGCTTGTATGCTCGGTGGGATGGCGTTTAAATGGAAGTGGAAGCAAAAGATGAAAAAGCTAAACCAACCTACTTCTAAACCAAATTTAGTAATGGGAATGAACGTTCAAGTCTGTTGGGAAAAATTTTGTAGATATTGGGAGATTGAGCCTAGGTTTGTATATTGTGAAGACAATAGATTTATTATAGATCCGAAAAAAGCAGCAGAGCTTTGTGATGAAAACACAATTGGCGTTGTTGCTATTATGGGATCAACATTTGATGGTAGCTATGAGCCTGTAGAAAAGCTAAGTGATGAATTGGATAAACTTCAAAAAGACAAAAACTTGGATATACCGATACATGTCGATGGTGCTAGCGGCGGTTTTATTGCCCCTTTTTTAGATCCAAAACTCAAATGGGATTTTAGAGTAAAAAGAGTAAAATCTATAAATACATCAGGGCATAAATATGGTTTAGTCTATCCAGGAGTTGGCTGGGTTATTTGGAGAGATAAAGATGAACTTCCCGAAGATCTGATATTTTATGTAGATTATCTCGGTGGTAAAATGGCAACTTTTGCAATAAATTTTTCTCGTCCAGGCTCTCAGATATGTGCACAATATTATAACTTTTTAAGACTTGGATTTGAAGGATATAAAGAGATTCAGCAAGCATGTAAAGATACAGCTTTATATCTATCATCCGCTATAGAGAAAATGGGACCTTTTAAATTAATTACAAAAGGTAATGATATTCCTGTTTTTGCATGGACTTTAAAAGAAGATACAAATTTTACTCTTTATGATATGGCAGACAAACTAAGAGAGCATGGCTGGCTCGTTCCTGCATATAAAATGCCTGAGCATCGTCAAGATTTAACAGTTCAAAGAATAGTTGTTAAAAATGGCTTTTCGATAGATATGGCAGATATGCTTTTAAAAGATATGAAAAAGAATTTAGACTTTTTCTCAAAACAAAAAGGCTTTATTAAAAAAGAAGAGGGTCATCATTTTAGGCACTGATATAAAAAAAATATATTTGATACTAATAACTCTTCTTTTATTTTCTTGCGCAAAAGATAGTAAAAAAGTCGATATTACAAAGCCAAAGCTTACAAACAATCCCTCATGGGATGTTATTTGTACAAATAGAAAACCTCTACTTTCATTTTTTATATCAAGAGGTGGAATTGGAGCTCGATCATACAGAGTTCAATTAGATACTGATTCTAAATTCAATTCTCCTAATCTAGTAGAGTATAAAAATATAAAAGAGCTCAATGAATTTTTGGTAGAAAAAAGGGTTGAAAAACCATTAATTAACAAAACAAGATACTATTTTAGAGCAAAAGCTGTAGATTCAAAAGGCAATGAATCTAAATGGGCATACACTAGATTTTATATAAATACTGATTCTAACAAAAAATTTATGAATCTTGTTAGAGCAAAAGTTCAAAAAGCAACAGTATCGACAGGAGAAAACCCTAAAAATCTAGAAGATTTAGATGATCCTGGACAAGTATCTTTTTGGCAAGCGGCGCCGCCGGGACCAATAAAGCCTTGGGCAATATTTGATTTAGGTAAACTAACTCAAATATCTAGAATTTGGATGCTAGCTAACATTAATAAAGATAATGGTTGGCTAATAGATTTTGTATGGGAAAAAAGTCTAGATGGAAAAACTTGGCAAGCTATAGAAGACGCTAAAATAGAAAATAACGATACATTTAGAAACATTATAGATATAACTCCTATTAATACTCGATTTTTAAGATTAAAAATAAATCATTTTAGAGGAGTAGCGCCTCTTTTAAATTGCATAATTTTTTATACTCCAACAGAGCCGAAAGTCCCTCAAACCCCTCAAGGGAAATATGTGCTTTTAATCGGAGATCAGATGAATGGAGGCACTTTTACACAGCTAGCTCCTTACATAGAGACTCTAAACTTAGGTTTAAAAACGCTTACAATCCCCCACTATGAAATATCTTTAGATATTTTAAACAAATTAAAAAACAGACCTACAGCGATTATTTTAAGTGGTAATAATGCTGATTATCCAAATCTACCAATGTATGAATATAACGGTGTTTTTGAAATCATAAAAAACACTGACATTCCTTTGCTTGGGGTTTGTGCTGGTCATCAAATGCTAGCATTTACATATGGGTACTCTTTTGTAAGATCGATGGGATGGGAAGCCCTGTCAGCTTTAGAGGTATTAAAACAGATAACACCTATTCGCATACTTATCGAAGATCCTATTTTTAAAGGAATGAAAAATCCATTTATTGCACCAGAGATTCATGGTTGGTCTGTAGCTGTAATACCAAAAGATTTTGAGCTACTCGCAGAATCTACCTACATTCAATGTATAAAACACAAAGATAAATTTATTTATGGCTCACAGTTTCATCCAGAAGTTGAAGTCTCATATAATGAAGGCAAAAAATATATGACTAACTTTTTACAAATGGCTCTAGATAGAACCAACAACTAGTTGGGCAACTCGTTGCCCATTTATACTTTTAAATATTTATATTTAACTGCAAAATTTTTATTAAAAATTTTCAACTAATTTTATTTTTTTATCTGGGAAAAGAATAGAGCCCATTATTCCAGATACAAAAATAAAAACTATTCCATATGTTGCCCAATACCACGTATACATCCCCTCTTCTTTATAGATAATATAAGAAAAAGTCCCAACTAAGACACCAACAATTACACTGATATATGCACCAATTTTCGATGTTCTTTTCCAATAAAACCCAAATAAAAGAGCAAAGCTAAGCGCTGCAACTGGGATATTAGCTAAAATGATTTTATCAAAAATTTTATCTATTAAAACATTTGCTAAGATATATGAAGTAAGAGCAAAAGAAGCTGTAATGATTTTCGATCTAAATACACTCTGAGAGTATGCACTTTTAGAGTGTTTTAAAAAATCAGATACTACCATAGCGTTCATAGCACTATAGACACCAGTTAGAGTTGTTGCAGATGTTGCAAATAAAAGAGAAAAGCTCAGCCCTTTAAGAGCTTTTGGCATTAAGCTTATAGCTAATGGATATGCTCTTTCTGGATTAGTGAGATCGTAGCCTTTTTGTCTTAAAATATAGGTTGTAAATACAGCTAAAAAATATAATATAAACACAAAAAAAGCTGAAAAAATAACAGCTAAAGTAGCTGTTTTTTCATCTTTGGCAGAAAATATTTTTTGCCCATACCAAGGAGCTAAGATATATGTAAACATCGTTAAAATGATCAAAGAAATTAAAAACTTATAAGAAAACAAACTTTCTGAAAAATCAATATTTGCTGTAGATACTACATCTGCTTTCATAGTGAAAAAAAATATCATAGGAAAAATAATCAAAATCAATAAAAAGCTAAAAATATCTGTTCTAATAATAGAGACTAACCCTTCCTTAACACACATAAGTAAAATCAAAAAAACAATTATAAAACTCAAAAGCCAGAAATTTATATTTGGGAAAATTTCAGAAAATAAAAGAGATAAAGATTTTACATAAGAAGATGTAAAACCTATCATAGAAAGTATTAATAAAAAGCTCGCGATTTTACCTAAACTTTTACCATATTTTAGAGTAAAAAATCCTGCAACAGAATACCCGTCAAACTGTTTCCATTTTTTCGCTACTGTTAGAGCATAAAATAAAAGTCCTATTAAAAATATGAATGGAAAAAACAGAGCTTTTTTACCCATCAAAAACCCAAGTGATGAAAATGCTATTAGAGTTGCACTATTAAATTCTGTCATAACCAAAGTTGCAACTAATGAAAACAGAGATGTTTTTCTATCAGCTACTAAATAAGTAGATTCCAAAACCTTTTTTTTAGATTTATAAAGCCCAATGAATATTAGACAAAATATAAAACCGAATAAAAAAGTAAAATCTATAAAACCCATGCATACCTTTTACAAAAAGTGTAGAAAAAAAACTTCCTATTATTTATTTCAAAGCTCTTAATTTATAAAAAGAAAAAAACAACTTAAAGAATAAAAAGAGAATCTATTGCTTTTCCAAGATAATAAGTAATCACTATTACAAAGAACATTATAAAATCATGTTTTGTAATAGCTTTTAAAGGACTATCCTTTCTTTGTTTTGCGATTACATAACTAAATGTAGATAACACCAAAAAGCCCCAAATGATATTTAAAATCAGAGCTAAATGTATAGGTAACAGAAACAATAGTGGCAAAAAAGAGGAAGTTACAACTATTTTTGATACAAATGTAAATAGAGTAGATAACCAAATCTCTTTGTTGGTATGAATACCTTCAGATTCTTCTGAAAAATGCATACCTACAGCATCGGCTAAAGAATCTGCAACAGCAATTGTTAGAATACCACCTAAAACAACTCCTCTAGAATTGGTAGAAGCAAAAAGGCCTACCATAAGACCTATAGTAGTAATAACGCCGGAGGCTATTCCGAAACCGAAACTAGATTTAAAACATGAATAATTCATAATTAAAATTTAACACTTTTAGTTTTTTTTTTAACAATAACTTGAATACCTGTGTAAAATATTCATTTTTAAAATATTTATTTAGCTATCTTTATTAGAAGGCCAATGTTATCA
>JAAKFX010000077.1 GCA_011064865.1 Candidatus Anoxychlamydiales bacterium | reverse complement strand
TTTAAAAGAATTATATACTGGCATTACAACAGGTCTGATTTTTGGATTCTTATGCGGTATAATAGTTTTTTTAATAGATATAGTTACAAAATCTGGACTAGGAGCATCTCCTCTAGCTTTAGGTGTAATTGTTGGAACTGGTCTTATAGGGGCTTGTTTTACAGGATCTTTTTTAGGGGTTTTATCTCCTGTGTTTTTCGCGAAAATTGGTATTGATCCCGCTATTTCTGCAGGACCTATTGTAACAGCTTTTAATGACGTTTTATCGATGACTATTTATTTCATTATTTCATACTCTCTATCTCTTTTATTTTTCGCTTAATTTCCTTGCTTAGTTTTAAAATATTTGATAAAATAATAAATGGTTAAGCACATATATGGATATGGCAAATAATTTTAAAAATAATGCATTTAGATCTAAGATATATTCGACAAATAAACAGCTAAAATTTTTTTTGCCAAACCTACTTTGTGATATTGAAAAAAAGTACTTAAAAAACCCTAATTTAATAATTGATTATTGGCCTAAATTAGTAGGCAAAAAATTAGCTCCTATGACAAAAGCTATATCATTTGAAAATAAGACTTTATATGTTCTTGTAAAAAGCTCGACATTATTTAGTATTTTAAAGACTCAAGAAAAAAGACGTCTTTTAAAGCTTATGCAAGATAAATTTTCAAGAGATACAATTTATAATATTGTTTTTAAAATAGGGTAGAGTTTTATTAAAATTAAACAATGTGAGAAGGCATGACTACGATGGCAGATGAAAAAAAATATACAGCAAGTTCCATAACTGTTTTAGAAGGTTTGCAAGCTGTAAGAGAAAGACCCGGAATGTACATTGGCAATACATCAGAATCTGGACTTCATCAACTTGTATATGAAGTTGTAGATAACTGTATCGATGAGGCAATGGCCGGTTTTTGCTCTGAGATAAATATTACGATGAACAAAGATGGATCTGTCTCTGTTGAAGATAACGGTCGGGGAATTCCAATAGGAAAACATGAAGCAGAATCTAAAAAAAGAAAAAAAGATATTTCAGCTTTAGAAGTTGTTATGACAGTTCTACATGCTGGTGGTAAATTTGATAAAGACACATATAAGGTATCAGGAGGTCTTCATGGAGTTGGAGTCTCTTGTGTAAATGCTTTATCTCAAAAATTTGTAACTCAAGTTTTTAAAGATGGCTTTGCATATGAGATGGAGTTTTCAAAAGGAAAAGTAACAAAAGATCTTGTGAAAATAGGACCGAGCTCTAAAAGAGGAACAAAAATTACATTTTGGCCAGATGAGACAATATTGGAAGTTACTAAATTTGATTACGATACTCTTTTACAAAGATTTAGAGAACTTGCTTTTTTAAATAAAGGAATCAATGTCTATTTCATAGATGAGACAGAAGATAATAGAGAAGATGTTCATTTTAATTATGAAGGTGGACTTGCATCTTTTGTAACATATTTAAATGAAAATAAAGGACCTCTTTTTGAACAACCAATTTATTTTCACGCTCAAAAAGATGGGCATGATGGTCCTATCGATGTTGAAATTGCAATGCAGTGGAATGAATCTTTCACAGAAACTCTACATACTTATGTGAATAATATTGCAACAAAACAAGGCGGAACACATCTAACAGGTTTTTCAACAGCATTGACTAGAGTTTTAAATACCTACATCAAAAAAGCTGGTATTGCTAAAGCTGATAAAATAACAGTCTCTGGCGATGATATGAGAGAAGGGATTACTGCTGTAATTTCTGTGAAAGTTCCAAACCCTCAATTTGAAGGGCAAACAAAACAAAGACTTGGAAATTCTGATGTTGGATCTGTTGTTCAACAAATAACAGGTGAAGAGCTATCGATATTTTTTGATGAAAATCCAACGATTACAAAAATGATTGCTGAAAAAGTTTTCATTGCAGCTCTAGCTAGAGAAGCTGCAAAAAAAGCAAGAGAGCTCACTTTGCGCAAAACTGCGATGGATTCTGCTCGTCTTCCTGGAAAACTTACAGATTGTCAAGAGACAAATCCTGAAGTTTGTGAGATCTATATTGTTGAGGGAGTCTCTGCGGGTGGATCTGCTAAAATGGGAAGAGATAGACGTTTTCAAGCAATATTGCCAATAAGAGGTAAAATATTAAACGTTGAAAAATCTAGACTTCAAAAGATTTTAAAGAACACTGAAGTTGGAGTGATTATTTCAGCTCTTGGATGTGGTATTGGAAAAGACAACTTTGATATCAAAAAACTTAGATATCATAAAGTAATTATCATGACAGATGCTGATGTTGATGGCTCACATATTAGAACTCTGCTTTTAACATTTTTCTATCGCCATATGCTAGATTTAATAGATAACAATTTTATCTATATAGCTCAACCACCGCTTTATAGAGTAAAAAGAAAAAAATCTATTCGTTTTATCCATTCTGAAAGAGATATGGATGAATATCTTCTAGAGCTTGGAATGTCAGATATTCTAATTAGAAGAGCGAAAGAGGAAGATTCATTTGATCAAAAAGAGATTAAAGATCTTTTATCAGTTATAGTAGATATTGAATCTTTAATTTCAACATTAGATAGAAAAGGAGTTCCTTTTAAAGAATTTATCAAAGCTAAAAAAGATGAAGATATCTATCCAAAATATCAGGTAACAATTGGAAATGATACTAGATTTATTTTTTCAGAAGAAGAGCTAGTTGATCTTAAAAAAGAGAATGAAAAGATCCAAATGGCTCAGCATGAAGAGAAAATTAAATCTATACCAGAAGAAGAGCTGACAGAAGAGATGAAAGTATTTAGACCAAAATCCCTTCCATTCATAGAGCTTTTTGATCAAAAAAGTTTCCAAGAACTTAAAAAGAAACTACATAAATTTGAATTAGATTTTACCGATTATACTAAAGCTGAAAACAATCTTTTTGAAATTATTGAAGAAGGTGACAAAACAACGGCTGTTGCAACTCTAAAAGAGCTGATTAAATTTTTAAGAGTAAATGGTAGAAAAGGAATCGAAATTCAGCGCTATAAAGGTTTGGGTGAGATGAACGCAGATCAACTTTGGGAGACTACTATGGATCCTGATAAAAGAACTCTAATTAAAGTAACACTTCCAGATGCTATTGCTGCAGATCACATGTTTTCAATGCTCATGGGTGAAGCTGTAGAACCTAGAAGAGCATTTATTGAACAACATGCGCTATCTGTTAAAAATTTGGATGTATAATAATTTAAAAATTAGGAGAAACTATGAGTTATACGGAAAATGAGAAAATAGTTCCGAGAAATGTAGAAGAGGAGATGAAAGAGAGTTATCTTCGTTATTCTATGTCTGTGATTATCTCAAGAGCTCTTCCCGATGTTAGAGATGGCTTAAAACCCTCTCAAAGAAGAATTTTATATGCTATGAAACAGCTTAATTTATCTCCAGGTGCAAAACACAGAAAATGTGCAAAGATATCAGGGGATACTTCTGGAGATTACCATCCACATGGTGAAGCTGTTATATATCCAACTTTAGTTAGAATGGCTCAAGATTGGAATATGCGCTATACCTTAGTTGATGGACAAGGAAACTTCGGTTCAATTGATGGAGATCCTCCAGCTGCTATGCGTTATACTGAAGCGAGACTTACATCTGCTGCTATGCTACTCATGGAAGATTTAGATAAAGATACTGTGGATGTTATTCCAACCTATGATGAGACTAAAACCGAACCTGTAGTGTTTCCATCTAAATTTCCAAATCTTTTATGTAATGGTTCTTCTGGAATAGCCGTTGGTATGGCAACTAATATTCCTCCTCATAATTTATATGAACTGATTGAAGCTACCTTATTAGTTTTGCAAGATGAAGATACATCTATTGATCAAATTATGAAAGTTATGCCAGCGCCTGATTTTCCAACAGGTGGGGTGATCTGTGGATATAGAGGTATTAACGAAGCTTATCATACAGGTAGAGGGAAATTGCTACTGCGTGGAGTTATGTCAGTTGAAGAAAGACCTAATGGTAGACAGCAAATTGCAATTACAGAAATACCATACGGTATAAATAAATCACGACTAATAGAGAGAATAGCGGAGCTTATAAACGATAAGGTAGTGCCAGGTATTTCAGATATTAGAGATGATTCTGATAAAGATGGGCTTAAAATTGTCTTAGAGCTAAAGCGCGGAGAAATTCCAGATGTTGTTATAAATCAGCTATATAAATTTAGTGACATGCAAGTCACATTTGGCTGCAACATGCTAGCTTTAGATAAAGGTCTTCCTCGCACTATGACTGTTAAAAATATGATCTCTTCATGGATAGATCATAGAATTGAAGTTGTTAGAAGAAGAACTAGATTTGAACTTAATAAAGCTGAATCTAGAGCTCATATATTAGAAGGTTATTTAAAAGCTTTAGATCATCTAGATGAAGTTGTAAGAATAATTAGAGCTTCCAAAAATAGAGAAACAGCTAAAACAGAGTTGATGTCTCGCTACTCTTTGACAGAGAGACAAACCAATGCTGTTTTAGATCTTAGACTCTATCAATTAACTGCAATGGAAAAAGACAGGATTGAAAAAGAGTATCAAGAAATTTTAGAGAAAATTGCACATTTCAAATCAATTTTAGCATCTGAAGAGATGGTAAAAGATATAATCAGAGAAGAGCTTTCCCAAGTTAAAATAAAACACAAAAGCCCTAGAAAAACAAAAGTAATAGCAGCTGAGAGTGAATTTAATATGGAAGATCTCATCGCTGATGAGCAAGTTATTATTGCTATATCTGGTGATGATTATATTAAACGTATGCCAATTTCTGCTTTTAAAGAGCAAAGAAGAGGTGGACTTGGTGTTATTGGTATGGAGATGAAAAAAGAGACTGATATTTTAAAAAGTATCTACGTTGCATCTACTCATGATCATTTAATGATTTTTACATCGCTTGGTAGATGTTATTGGTTAAAAGTATGGCAAATACCAGAAGCTGGCAGAAGAACTAAAGGCCGTCCACTTGTTAATTTTATCGACTCGATCCAATCAGATGAAAAAATAGCAGCAATTTTAAAAGTTAGATCTTTTGAAGAAAAAGGCTACATCTTACTCTCAACTCTAAAAGGTGTTGTTAAAAAAACTGAAATCTCACTTTATGGAAATATCCGTAAAAAAGGTGTTAACGCTATCAATATTGACGAAAATGATAAATTGATCGCTGCACACATAGTATCTGAAGGGGATCAAATCATGCTATTTACAAGAAATGGTATGGCAGTGAGATTTGATGAAGGATTAGTTAGAGGTGTTGGTAGAGTTGCTAGAGGTGTAAAAGGAGTCACACTAAAAGAGCCAAAAGATTATGTCGTATCAACTGTTGTTGTTACAGGCGCTGAAACTATTTTAGTCGTTTGTGAAAATGGCTTTGGTAAAAGATCTCGAGTAGAAACATATAGACAAACCAATCGTGGAGGAAAAGGAGTTAGATCTATTTTAACTTCTAAAAGAAATGGCCTCGTAGTTGGAGCTCTATCTGTTCAAGATGAAGATGGTGTCTTTTTAATGTCTTCATCTGGACAATCACTTAGAATGAGAATGAAAGATCTTCGAGTGATGGGCAGATCTACTCAAGGTGTAAAACTAGTTGCTCTAAAAGCAAATGATAACTTAATTGCAGTTCAAAAAATTGAAACTGTAGCAGAGACTAATGGTGAAACTGCTACTGAAGAACCTGTTAAAGAATAGCAATGAATAAGAGATATTTTATAACTTTTGAAGGTGGAGAGGGCGCTGGGAAAACCTCTTTAATTGAAAGTATACAAAAATATCTCTTAGATAAAGATCTAAAGTTTATTTCTACAAGAGAGCCTGGTGGAACTTCCTTCGGTGAGCACATCAGAAATTTACTACTTCAAGAAAAAAAAGGCATGAAAATGTCCTCAAAAGCTGAGCTATGCCTTTTTTTAGCATCTAGAGCTCAACATATCAAAGAAGTTATTAAACCTGCTTTAGATGAAAATAAAATAGTTCTATCAGATAGATATAATGATTCATCTGTAGCCTATCAAGGTCATGCTCGAGGGCTCGGAATCGATGCTGTCATAAAGTTTTCATCATACATTATAGAAGATGCAATTCCAGATCTAACTTTATATCTAGATATAGATCCAAAAATAGGTCTATCTAGAGTTCAAACTAAATACGATAGAATAGAGTCTGAAACTATAGAGTTTCATCAAAAGATAAGGGAAGGGTTTCATATTTTAGCTGAAAAATTTCCTCAAAGAATAAAAATAATAGATGCTCAAAAATCAAAAAAAGATGTTTTTGATAGTTCTATCAATTATATTGCAAAACTTATTTCTTAAACTTTTATAAGCGCTGCTGCTGCTGTTCCATCAAAAATTGTTTTTGTCTCACTTTCTATTAAATAAAGATCAGATCGGAAAGCTTGATCTATGACTCCAACATTTTCATTATTTAATAAACGTTTTAAGCGCTCTAATGTTTCTGGTGCTGCTTTGCGAAAAATAATATTTGTATAGCCTCTCCATAAACAGCTATGTTGCATATATTGTGATGCTAATAAAATTTCTATAATTGTATTTTTTGTCGTTCCATCAAAGTTTTTTTGTGTGTATTTAATTGCTATGAAATGGTTTCCTTCTGAATCAATTCCTCTTATTATTGGATCCGTAAAATTTTCTAAATTCATTATTAGTCGAGAAAAGTTTGTTTCAAATTTTACTTGCTTAAGTTTTAAAACATTTCTCCAATCACTGAAAATACTTAAAAGCCAACTAGGAAAAAAAGGTATAATCTGCTCATTATATATCCTCATCTCTCTTTGATTAACTAATATTTTATAAAAGCATTTGCAAGCTTTAGCAGCTGTTACACCATCATTAGGAGATTCTAAAAAACTCAAAGTATGGGCTTGTATAACTCTTGGCATATCTGCCAATAGAGAAAATTTATCTTGTTCTTCTCTTTCACATTTTATTGAATCCTCAATACTATCTGCAAAAGTCAAAGGTTTATCTGCTGCCATTGTTGAAGAACTAACTGCACTCATTTATTTACTCCTCTTATTCTTTTATTTCTTCTACAAGCTCAACTACAGGTCTGCCATCTTCTGTAACTTTTCTTGGATTTTCATATAGTTTATAAATATATTGAGGACCCCCGTTTCCTAAATATCCTTTGTTAGGAACCTGTTTTCTATATGCATTTCCAATAGGTCTTCTTTTAATTAAGTTTATTATTCTATATGTGAAGTCTGCTTGTTGAAAAACAAGTGTCTTATCAAATTGTTTTAAAAAAAAATCCGTTAAAAGGTAAAAATCTTGTCCATGAAAAATAGGATCTTGAAGTATTGAGTCTTTTGGAAAATCAGTTTTTTTAAAGCCTACTTTCGTGTTCCAGACAATGGCCTTAGATTTAGGATCTTTAAACAATATACTCTCAGCTGTAGTTTCAATTGTTCCTTCAAGATCTTTTATATTATATCTAAATGTTATAAAGACAATACCATTAGGAGCTTTTCCTCTCATAATAGGATGCAAAAAAGCTCTCTAAAATAGCTCAAGGATCTATAGCTAGAGCTATAGAGCTTGCTGAACATCCAGATTATCTGAAAAAAAGAGATCTTTTTATTGATATT
>JAAKFX010000076.1 GCA_011064865.1 Candidatus Anoxychlamydiales bacterium | reverse complement strand
AGGTTTTATTATACCTTTAATTTATTCATTCTTTAGCAGTAGATTAGGATATCACTCACTAGGATTAGTTTTCGCAAGTATTGGAATAATACAATCTCTCTCAGAATCTATGGGAGCATGGTTTGAAACTTTTAAAATATTCGATAATTATTATCACTTGGGATTGCTAGCTTTATTTATTTCAATAATAGCAATGATATTATTGAGATTATTAGCCAAAAAAAACATTGAACTTAAAACTTAATAAACTTTAAGTAATATCGTCAAACTTTCGATAATAATAATTAATATAGTCACACCTATCAGTTTTAGAGATTAGCTTAGCTTTTTTCTTCCAATAATTAAATTCTGAATTTGTAAATAAAGGTGGTATTCTTTTGAAGATAAATCCTTTTTCAAAAAAATTTCTAGCTCCTAAATCATCAAAATCAGCAATATTGACCCTATGATTCAGACTATAAAAAAATAAGTAAAATGGTTGTTCCCATCTTGTTTCAATAAGCTTCATATTTGTATTTTGAAATAGAATTTCCATCCCTTTTCTTGACGGTAATCCCAAATGAAAAGGAGCGTGGATTCCCTCCCAATTTTCTTTAAATGTTTTAAATGAATAACTTTCGATATTAGGCATTCTTATTACACAAAGGCCACCTGGATGTAAAAGAGAGTTAATTTTTTGGCAAATATCAGAAAAGTTATGCATATGCTCAAAAGTATGATGAAACATTATTAGATCAAATTTTTCAGTCATCATAAAAATATCTTTCTGTTCTATGTTTGAAGATATATATTTCTTAGGTAGAAATGGGTCAATCCCTTTTGAATTACTATAACCCAAACTCTTCAAATGATGAATTAATGTACCATTTCCACACCCAATATCTAATATTTTCATCTTCTTGGATAATTTATAAGGATATAAAGATTTATAAGTTAATCCCTGATACGATTGTATGGCTTTAAATATTGCTTTAGAAAAAAAATTATCTTTAGACAATATATAATTATATAAAACTTTATTTATTAGACTGAGTTTTTTTATTTTTCCATTCAAGTTTGGATACTTTGAATAATATACATCTAAATTCTCAGGAATTTCTAAAATTGACAAAGAATTACAAGATGAACAAAAAATATAATTGAAACTATCTCTAGTACCTAAAGTCATTTCCTTACATGTCAATATCTCATTTTTTTTTGTATTTGAACATATTCGACACTTAATAACCTGACTTTCCATCATATTGAAATCTCTTTATTTAACTGGATAATTCCTTAGCAAGTTCTTTTGATTTATCGATGGGATATTTTTTTTGATTTTTCTCAAATTTTTCCCAAAAAGCTTTTTCAATATCAATATCAAAAATTCCTGCTAATCTAATTAAATAACTAAAAACATCTGCAATTTCTTCTTTAATAGCTTGTTTTTTTATAGGATTTTTTACTATTTCAAAAGATTGCTTTTCATTAATCCATTGGAATAATTCAACTAATTCTGATATCTCAACTGAAAGAGCCATTGCTAAATTTTTTGGATTATGAAAAGGCTCCCAGTTTCTTTCTTTTATAAATTTTTCATAAAATTCTTGCATTTTTTTTATATCTATAACGTTCTTATCAATTTTCATTTTTTTCCTTCCTTATTGTTAAAGCTTCTTGAAAAATCTCATCTTTAAAATTCTCAATAAATGAGTCAAACTTAAAGAAACTTTCTAGTTCTTTTAAAATATTATTTTTTTCCAGGTCTTGTAAAGTTTTTATATCTCTTATTTTATTTTGTTGTAATTGAGCTTCTAGTTTATCAAGTGCATTAATGAATTGAGCTTCATAAGTTTCATTTTTCTCAAACTCATTCCATAAATCATAAAGAAGGTTTCTATTGTTAATATCCAAGTCTTTTATAATTTCTTGTATTGCTTTTTCTTCATTCTCTTTTTTTTGCTCTTTTACTAATTTATCTGAGTAAAGGGTTCTTATAGAAATATCTCCAGTAATAATTTCTACAATATCATGTATTAGCGCCATTTTAATTGCTCTATTCACATCAATCTTTTTATCCAAATATGGTGCAGCTATCAGCGCCATAATAGCAAGTTTCCAGGAATGTTCAGCTGAACTTTCTTGTCTATGTATTGAAGTTTTGTTCGATCTAAATACACATTTTAATTCTTCTACTAAATGAAGAAATTTAATCATATTAAATATTTGATTTTGCATATTTTTTTAGCAGCTCCTTGTACATGAAATGAAAAATATACAATTTTATTGTTTTAAATTAAATACAAAAAAACATGAATTATAAACATAATATTATATATATAAATATATAATAATTTAATAAATATATAATAATTTAATAAATGAAAATTACTTTTACATAATGGTCTTGTTGCATAAGTCTTAAATCAATGATAAATTAAAATTGAAAATTACAATCCTGTAAATCCTTAAGCAGCTGCATTGCAGCGGGAGATCCTATAGAATTAAGATATTGTGTAATATATAATCCTGGTAGATTCGAACGTCTCACATCAGATCCATATTGTTGAACAAGGCGCATTATTATCAGTCGACAGTTTTCTTTTAATTGAATATATTCAGGTGAATGTTGAGCATTAGTAGACATTGAAGATTGAGCTGTTTTAATATTAGATTGATTTTGTACTTCATTCTTCATCCTTCTAATTCCAGCTTTAGACTTTCTTAAATTTCTTTTATCTATATCTAAATGTTTTACATCAGAGGATTTTTTTTCCAAAGATTGTAATAAGTTCATATTAACAAGAATTTTTGAATATTCTTGAGATTTTACATCTGTTTTATTTATTGAATTAATCAGTATTTATTATCTCATACAATAAGTCTATAATCAACTTAAGATATTTATTTAATTAACTTATAAAATATTTAATTAACAATAAAATAAAGATGTTTTGAAAAAACATCAGAAATATATCAAATTAATATTTTTTTTAGATGATAAGAAAGGTTATTAATCCTCACAACCCCAACCCCCATCATCCCAACCATCATAAGTATAATCAGTATCATATTTCGAATCTATATCCTGATCCCAAGGTATACCTTCCAAATCATCTTTTGGTATATTATGAGATTTCAAATATGAATTAATATAAGATTCAATAAGTTTAGTTATGTCAATATAATGAATACCTTCATTTCTAATTTTGACACAAACATGTAATTGTTCTACATCAGCTAAAATGATATTAAAAACAGTTCTTTTGAGACAGGCGGTTGTTTTAGCTACGACATTATCATAAGTTCTTCCATTAATGGTGCAAGTATCATTACGCAATGAGGATAAAACTTGCCATGAATACTTATCTAACATGCTTCTATGAATAGATTCTGTAATATCTATAGGATCTTCGATAAATGGAATTCCAGTAACAACTACATATACAGATGCTTTTGAAGCCAAAGCTGTTGGATCAATATTGGATTTTGGGGTATTAATGAATAGTGCATTGTTTGCTGGTAATTTTATGCCAGCTAGCTCTAATTTCGATTTATCCCAGATAAAGCAGTTATTTGGATAATATAGTTCATTTCCAATTTTCTTAGGTGATAAGTTGAAAATATTCCCGCCACCTATAGTTATCAAAGATCCAATTTCACCACGTTGCTGTTTTGATATTTCTTCTTCTATACTACTTATCATTTTTTGAACTTTCTCTGCAGACCTTACCCAAGTTTCCGTTTTTTCTTGAATATATTCAAGATACTTGAAATCAGTTATTTTTTCTAATTGAACTTCTCCAATGCCTGCCTTCTTTCCAGAAAATAAATGCGCTTTTAGCATGATATATTTTCCGTTTTCTACTTTCTCAATAAGAAGAACAGCATGTCCTCCCCAGGTATAAGGGTCATCACGCTTGCTAGAACAGGTATCGACCATGGTAATACCCCAATGATTTTTATTTATTAGCATATCGCAATCTAACATACTTCTATGTCCAATTAAAAAATCAATGCTTCCATCAGCCCTTACTTCAGGATAAATACCTCTCTTCAAACGATCTATTACTTCATCCGCTGTATGGCCATTTTTATTAATATTGCTTTGTCTTAGTTTTTTCTTAGTAAAAACATCAACTACTAGATAATTTAGCTCTTCACCATGTCTAATAATACAAATTTCTTCACCATAAAGAACCCACTTTAGTTCAGAAATCTCTTCATATTCTACAAGAAGTGGTTTAGGAAGCTCTTTCTCTTTTACAAGATGGGGTTTAGGAAGTTCTTCCTCTTTTACAAGAAGTGGTTCAGGAAGCTCTTCATCTTCTACAAGAGGGGGATTAGAACCAAAATATGCGAAGGGATTAACATAACTCAATAAGCTGGAAATTGGCATATTAACTATTCCTTTTGTTAAATAAATAACAAAGGAATTTAAAAAAGAATGTTTTTAAAGTCAATAGAAAAATCATGGAGAAAAAGAGCTTAATAAGGACTAAAAATTTAGAACATCGCAGCTGCCATTATAGAAATATTCTTTACAAAAATATTATTGATTGATATACCGTCCTTTTTAAAATTATCACTTTTAAAAACCATGGAGGTTATATATGGCAGGTCCTGAAATTTCAAGGCAAATTCGTCCCGCAGAGGTTGAGTGGGATATTGAATCCGTAAAAGATGTTTTAAAAACAGCAATTTCTCCTAGCGTTAAACTAGCAGTTGATGCATCTGGAAAATGTGTTAAAGAAACGTATCCATCTATACCAGATCCAGTTATAGATTGGGCAACGGATGTATCTGCTCAAGCAACAACAAAGTGTGCTGAGAAAGCTTTGGATCAATCTGTTGATTCAAGTTTTAAAAACCATGATTCCCTTGGTTCTCGTGTTGTTCTTTGTGTTAGAAGTTGGTTTTAACAATAAACGCCCGAACTTTAGAGTTCGGGTGCTAGTTTTTTATAAATTTCATATAGATTGTTCTCTAATCACGAGGAGGTAGCCAGAGAGACTCTGTCTGACCTTCAAATCCAGAGTTATGTAATGAATGTAATGGAGAGCTTCCAAATTTTCTTTCATACTGTTTTTTAGTATAATAATCAAAAATATTATGAAATAAAAGTCCGTCTCTATTTCCCCAATTCCAACGAGTTAAGGAAACATTACGAGAAGAAAAAGTTAAAGATCCTGAGAGTCGATTCGGGAAATTTCTTAAAAAACAAAATAACCTAGTCAAAATGTTGCATTTTTTTAGTCGTCGGTCATTGGCATCATAAAGCTGATCTATTTTTCTCGATATGAGAGAACCTATATTTCTTTCTTCTGGGCTATATTCAAATTTTTGTTCTTGAACTAACTTGATTACACGCGCTGCGAGAACAGCAATATGCGCTGTTCCGTTAACACGAAAGCTTCCAATCAACATTGGAATTGTTATATAACGACTTCCCCCAAAAGAAATATTCTCCTGCGTGTTACTTACAAGTTCTAAGAACTCATAGTTTAAAGTGGAGTTCTGTATAATTTTAGCAAAATTTGTTGCTTGTAGACAAGTCGTATCTAGTACAAAATCTTTAATTGGATCTGGTATAGATGAAGGTACTTGACGTGCTTTTTTTAAAACAGTTTTTACTGGTTCAGAGTCCCATTCAACCTCTGCGGAATGAATTGGCCTTGAAGGTGGAGGAATGGCCATTTATAGCTTCCTTTATTTTTTTAATCGATAATACTAGAAAAAGCAGTATAAATCAATCGGTAATATTTTTAAAAGGCAACAGCGGGGCTGATATTTTCTGATTATCTCATTTTTTTTTAGTCTCAGTTATCTTCAATTAATGACAACTAAACTAGCTGTTTTTTTCTTTAGCAGGCGTTCTAAAGATGATAATTGTTCTTCTCTACCAACGAATTTACTTGCATTCATATTTACTCCAAACATACATATGTTATTTTGTAGTATGACAATCTAGAAATTTACTCAAGATATACATTTGCATATTTTAAGTAAATTTTCGGAAAATGTAAGTTGTTTATGAAGAAATGGTTACGTTTTTAGGGAAAGATTTTTAAAATCAAAAGTAATAACTTTGAGGATAATTTCATTTTAGATTCTTTGAATCCATAAGACTTACTTGTAAATTTTTAATAATTACTTTATAATTTCAGATTTTTCAAAAGGTAAAATTATGAAAACACTCAAGAGAAAAAAATTAGTAATATTTTTTATAGCTTTAAATCTTATACTCGATACGTACATATGTTGGGCTATTTTTACATATATTAAATTGAGCAAACCTCAAGAATATGTAAAAAATGGGATTAAAGTTAATTATGAATTTGTAAATCCTAAATTTTCTTTTTTTCTTCCATTAAAAATTAGAGCTGAAAAGCTGAGTTATAAAAGAGAAGAGTTTGATAAAGATTATAAGAGCATAGTTTTTAATGATGTAAAAATATCTCTACTGCCATTTTGGACAAAACAGTTGGTTGCATCTAAAGCTGTCGGAGCTATGGTATCTAATGTAAATCAAAAGGGAATGAAATATATTAATGTTACAGCAAAAGCGAGTGATATTGATATAAAATTTAATGGATTAGATATTAGTTCTTTATTCTTAAAAAATTTAACTTCAGAAGTCTCTAATTTAGTGAAAATTAATATAGATAAATACTCTTTTGATATGGATTCAAAAAAAGTAAATTTTGATATTAAGAATATGGGAGTTCAATATTTAAAGACACTCTCAGGGATTCCTCCTATTACAGTAGATAATATATCAGGATATTTAAGCACGGAACCATCTATGAAAAGATTGAATAATATTTGGAAAAAGAAAGTTTTAGAGTACAAAGATGGTTTATCTAACCAGCAAATGCCTTTAGAAATGTTGAAATCATATTTAGATGAGCTAAGAAATAAAGATGGCAAATTCAATTATTGTTTCGAGATATCTAGCAGTGATTATAAATGTAATTTCACAAGTCTATTAGATTTTAAAAATAGAAAGGCAAATGGAAAAATAGATTTCATAGTTAATGCATCTACTAACTCTCAACTTTTTCCGACATTATTTGCTAGTATGAACAATTTGCCTTGGAATTTAAAAGCTAAAAACCTTGAAATGGGGAAATGGCAAGTATCTCTTGATGTTGAAGATGATATGTTAAAAAATGAAAATAGAAATATAGCTAGTTTAGATTTTTTAAATAAATAAAAGTTTTTGATCAAGCCTCTTCAGGTTATGGAGAAAAGGGATGTTCATATTTTAGCTAAAGGATTTTCAATAAGAAAATCCTTTAGCTGAGTATAATTCTTAAAAAAAAACACTCTACATTATTTCAAAACAAACAATTTTATAATCAGTGTTACTAAAAATGTTGCAAATACAGGTGTTTTTATCATTTTAAATCCGTAGAGTCTGTTTAATATATTCAAAACGCTCAATACGATTAATCCAGGGTAGATTACTGTTAGTATTGGATTTAAGATGTTAGTTACTCCTTCGAAATTCAAAGTGGAAAATAGAAATGTAACTATTAAAGACCCGGTTAAGCAATATATATATTTAGTTTTTTTCTTAAAAAGTTTTTCATATAAAAAATCTGTAAAAACATTACATAGAGCTATAGCTGTTGTTATGCAAGCAAGAGAAACTATTATTGATGATACATAGCTTGCTTTTGTACCTAAAACGATAGTTGTAAGAGCTGATAAAACTTGAGAGCCATTTAAATTTGATAAAGAGCTGCCATAAAAAGCGCTAAGTTTTATAAAGCATATATATATGATAGCTAAAAGGATTAGTCCGATGGAAGCTGCTTTTATAGCGTAAGAT
>JAAKFX010000075.1 GCA_011064865.1 Candidatus Anoxychlamydiales bacterium | reverse complement strand
CGATAGATGTAAGAGCTGATAAAACTTGAGAGCCATTTAAATTTGATCAAGAGCTGCCATAAAAAGCGATAAGTTTTATAAAGCATCTATATATGATAGCTAAAAGGATTAATCCGATGAAAGCTGATGTTATAGCGTAAGATAATATTTTTTTATTTTCATTTTCTTTTAAAGATATTCTAGCTTTAAAAATGTTATAAACCATCGAAGAAAAGCAAAGAGCTCCAAAAAGATCCATAGTTTGATTGCCTTGATTAAAGCCTGTCGATATTGCTTTTGAGTAGGTATAATCGCTTGTAGGTAGGTGCGAGGTTTTAAACAGTCCAACAATTATTATTGATAAAAGAGATACTAAAAGTATAGGCGTTAATACGTAGCCTAAAACATCTAATATTCTTTTTCTTTTTATGCAGAAAAAAAAGGTTAAAAGACAAGTCCCTATACTAAAATATATAAGATGCGTTTGAGGAAATATATTTGTTATACTTCCATATGCTACACATACGATTCTAGGCATAGCTCCAAATGGTCCAATTAGACACATTATGAAAAGAGTTAATATAAAACCTGGCATTTTACCAAGTTTAGCGAAAAACTTAGAAAAATCGCCTTCAAAAAGCATTATTGAAAGGGTGCCTAAAAAACCAAAAACGACACTAGATATTAAAAATCCCAAAGTTGTGAATATGTATTTATCCTGACTCAAAGCTCCTGCAACTAGAGGATATATGACATTTCCTGCACCAAAAAGCATTGAAAATATAGCTAAACCTGCCGACAATATAAAAGACTTATTATGTGTTTTCATGGGTATTCTCCAAAATATAATTAAATTATTTTTTTAAAATTTGTTAAAAAACTTACAAAATTAAAAAGTTATTAAATAGAGAGTGAGACTAAAATATTTGAGACCACGAGAAGTGGCAGGTTTGATAAAATGAAAGAAGGTGTAAAAAAAATATTTGAATAGCATCTTTGGCATTTTTGCCTATGCCTTTTAAAATTATTTGTTTTCATTTTTTTCTCCATATTTTAAATGAAAGCTTTTCTCGCCTTTAAATTATAAGATTGTTCACATAATAAAGTCAAAGCACTTTTAATATAATAGATAATAAAATTAAATAAGATAGTGGGGAAATTCAAAAAAAAATTATATAGCGATTTCAATATTGTTTTCTTTTTTAGATTTGAAGTTGTTATACTATTTAAAAAACTAAAGATATTTTATGGAAAACGAAAATATTGAGATTAAGATAGCTGATATTGATGAGTATCAAAAGTGTTTAGATATCAGAAACAAGGTATTTATAGAAGAGCAAAAAGTAGATAAAGATATAGAGATAGATGAGCATGAAAAAGAAGCTACTCATTTTTTAGTATCTGTGAATGAAAGGGCAGTAGCTACTGGTAGATTTAGAATAAAAAATAGCTTTTTAAAATTCGAAAGAATGGCTGTTTTAAAAGATTGTAGGGGTATGAAATTAGGATCTAAACTATTAAACTATATGAAAGAGACTGGTTTTGAAAAATACCCTAGATATCTACAAATAACACATGCTCAAAAGGGAGCGGTTTCTTTTTATGAAAAAAATGGATGGGTGAAAATAGGCAAAAGTTTTATTGAAGCTAATATTGAGCATTTTTTGATGATCAATGTTTTAAAAGATAAAAAATATATTGAGAATTTAATATGTTTTGAGGATCGATCTTTAGATGAAAATATCAAAAAATATCTTCTTAGTTTGATAAGTAAATAGATCTATTTAAAAAAATCTAACATTATTTCATAAGTTTTATTTGGATGTTCTCGATACATCATATGAGCTGCATCATCTATTATCTTTAGTTTGGCATTTTTAAGTTTTTCATGAACTGCTTGTGTGCAATATAGGGGAGTGTCGATATCTTCTTTTCCAGCGAGTATTAAAATTTCAGTTTTTATTTTTGATATCCAAGTGGTTGAATCAAAATTTTTTAAAGCCATAGATTGTCCTTCGTATCCTTTTGGATCAATTGTTCTTTTAGACATAGATTCTAAAACTTTATTAAAATTATTTGGGTTTTTCAAAAAAGAAGAGCTATACATCCAGGGCATGATAATTTGAGAGATAATATCTTGATCTAATTTTTTTTCAAATAATTTAGGAACTGTCTCAAAAAGCATTTGTGAAGTATAGGGAATTTTTAAAAAAGTGCCGGATAAGATAGCTTTTTTTATTTTTTCAGGATTTTTTAAACACATTGTTTGTAAAATTGCGCTTCCCATAGAATGTCCAAAAACATGCGCGCTATCGATATTTAATTGATTCATTAACTCAACAGTGTCTTTTGTCATCATTTCAACAGAATATGGAGGAGGCGGGATGTCACTATCACCAAAGCCGCGATGATCGAAATATAGTACTTTAAAATGCTTTTGAAGAGGTTTTGCAAAGTCTTTCCAAAGGCGACTATCAGATGCAAATCCTCCAATTATTACTAAAGGCTCACCGTTTCCTTCGAATTCATAATAGATTTTAATATTATTAGCTTTGATATGCGGCATTTTTTATCTCTTTTTTTTAATAACTTGCGTAAATATTAATATACAGATTTTAGATGATTTTTTGAATCTTAAAGTAGATGTAAAAATATAAAGCTATAAATTCGAAACATTTTTTTTTAATTAAAAAATTCTTTAGTCTTTCTCATAATCTTTTATTTTTTTAAGATATCTTGTCTTAATTTCAGATAAGGCTAAATTGATGTTTCGTTTATTTTATCTTCTTTTTATATTTTTTATATTTTCAGTATTTGCCTCGAATAATATTTACAAAAAATTTTTAGATGAAAAAGAGCCAGGTGCTTTATTTAATGGCTGTGTAAATCTGATTACTGGAAATTTAATAGTAGAAGATACTATAGATGCTAAAGATGCGATAGATCTAAACAAGAGATATTCTAGTTTAAATAATTTTGATCTTTTAAAAAGAGAAGAAAAAGATCATTTAGAATTTATATTAGCTGGATTTTCGTACGTTGGTATTTCAAGAGCTTTTTTTTATGGAGATAGAGTAGACATTTTAGAAAAAACGGGAGAAATTTTATCTTTTGATGCCCCCTATACGAAAAAAAAGAAGGCTAAAGATGAGACGAAAATTTTAAATTATAAAGACTCGAGATATTTGGCTAAATTTTTTTATCAAAAAGATCTAAAAGCTCAACATCCAAGTAAGATAAAAGTTGAAATGAGATCTTTATTGGATTTGTATGTTTTATATCCAAATGGGGAAGAGAAACATTTTAAAAGAGGGAATGTTCATTCAAAAGAGTATTTATTAAGATCTGAAAAGTTATTAAATCAAAAAGTAATAAATTATTTTTACGATGATTTTAATAATTTAGTTGAGATAAAAGTTTTAAATCTATCGATGGATAAAACGTATTTTTGGGTAAAATTTCACTATAAAAATCCTGAGAAAAAATATAATGATAAAAGCAAAGATAAGCATGATGTAAAAATTGAAACGTCTGATGGAAAAAACTTCGAGTTGCTATTCAAAGATTATTATCCTCTAATTTCGAATAAGGATAAGGCTAAGCATCCATTTTATATAATAGAGAGTATTATTTCAGAAAATTCTCAAAATTATACATATCATTTAGGCTATAAAAAAACTCATCCTCTATTAAAAACAGCAAAGATCAATGATAAAGAGCTAGAAATTGATTACTATCTTTTAGGGAATAAAAATCCTGAGACAAATGTTGTATTTTATGATAGCGCAGATCCGAGATTTGAAAGGGTAAAATTTTTACAAGAAAAAAATCCATTAGGCGTATGCAATGAGAGTTACAAATTTTATTACGACACAGGAGTTTTAAATCAAAAAGCAGGGAGCACTAGAGTAGTAGATTCAAAAAACAGAGAATTTTTATATTTTTATAACAAGGATTTTAAGATTGAAAAGATACAAAGATATGAAAACATTGGGACTGAAAAATCTTTATTAAGTGAAGAGATTTTTGTTTGGGAAAAAAAAGATAATACATCACTTTTGGTATCAAAAAAGCTTTTAGATAAAGATCAAAACCCTGTTATAGAAATTAAGTATTTTTATGATGATAATAACAATGTATTAGAAGAAAAATATAGAGTTGATATCTCAAAAAGTCTGGAGTCTAAGACTCCTAACTCTAAGAGCCCCGACTTGGGGAGTCCAGACTCGAGGAGTCTAGACTCCGAGAGTCAATATTTTGAAAATTTTTCAAAAAGCTATAAATATAGCGAAGATGATAAAAATTTAGTAATTGAAAAAATAGATGAAAATGATCTAAAAACCAATTATTGTTATCTGCCAAACACAAATATTTTATCTTCTAGATTTATATCTTATAAATCTGAGATCAAAAAAAGAGTTTTTTATGAATATAATGATCAGTTTCAACTGATAAAAAAGGTTTTAGATGATGGAAAATCTTTTGATATAAAAAATCTAAAAGATATTACATTTAGAAAAATCAAATATATATCTCCAAATCATGAAGAGCCTTTTTATGGTAAAAAAGCTGAAGTAGAAGAAAAATTTCTTGATTTAGATTTTTTGGAAGAAAAACTATTTAGAAGAAAAATATATAATTATTTAAACAGTGAAAAAATAGTAAAAACGGATATTTTTGATTCTTCAAATAAATATGTATATAGCTATGGGGTAGATGAGGGCTGTTTAAAACTTATAAAAGAGCAAAATAGCTATGATTTAATGAAGCCTTTTCAAACAGAGAACAAAGATATTTTAACTGTTGATTATAATATCTTTTCAAGCCCTACATATATAAAATATCAAGATGGCTCTGAGATTAGATTTATATATAATTTTGATGGCACTATTAAATCATTTATAGATCAAAATCAAACAAAGTACAGTTTTGAATATGATTATTTAAAAAGACTTAACTGTAAAAAAGTTATAAATTCAAGAGGTCATATTTTAGATGAACAAAAATACACATATGATTTTTTTGCTCTTTTAGAAAAACAAGATCTATATCAAACAACTAAATATTCATATGACTACAATAAAAGACTGATAAAAGAAGAAAAACTTTTAAATAATGAGATTTTTGATATTAGGTATTTTTATGATGATCTTTCTAGAAGATATAAAACGATTTACAATAATGAGCTAATAATCACATCTCAGCTAAATCTTATAAATCAAAAGCTTTTTGAAACTCTCGATTTAAAAGGTGTGACTATTTATAAAAAAAGTTTTTTTGCAGACGATCTACAAAGTACTTATTTACAAGCTAAACCATTAAAATTATTTGATATTTTTCAAAATATGCGAGAAAAGATTTTTTATGAGTTTGATCTAAAAGAGCTAAAATATAATTTTGAGTATTTAAGCGTTTATGATTTGAAATTTACAAATTATGCAATTTCTAATTTTTTAATCCAAAACCCACTAAATAACATTTTTATCTCCTATAATCAGAAAAAACCAATTTTTATAAATGAAGATATTAAAAATCCAAATGTTTCATCAATTGAGCTTTTTTTAGATAATAGCTTAGATCTTCAAAGCCTTTTTTCTGAAAATCTCTTCGATTTTAATAAAAAGAAAATAAAGGTTTTTATCTCAAGCAGTGCTTTAACATCTATGAGAGAAAATGATCTGAAAATTGAAGAGATTTTAAATGCTTTGAAAATGCCATCAGATATAAAACAGTTAAATGAGTCAGAATTTGTAATATCATATAATAATTTGAAAGCTTTAGTGGATTTGAGTGAAAAAGATTCTTTTTATATAGAAAACATTTTAGTTCATAAATAAAAATTTTATTTATCATTTTTAATGAAATTAAATAACAATAAATCATTGTAATATAAAACGTTAAATAAACAGTAATTAAGATCTTGTTTCTATTGCTTATAATTAGCTTTTTTACTATTATCTTAGTTTCAAAAAAAGAGGAATATTTATGTCTTTTGATGCGTCTATAAGACCTATAGTGGATTCAATAAACCATCAAGTAAGTTTTAGTGAAGACTATTTCACTTATTTGAATATTCTTCGTAAGAAATTAGATATACATAAGCATGTATCTATATTAAAAGACATGCATGTCAAAGCTTTTGAATTACATGAAAAAGCTATTGCTATAACAACGGGAAGAATTACTTTATTTTTGACTAATCATGATTTATTTGAAATAATATTTTCATTTGCACAAGCTTATTTATCTTCTTTAGATTCTTTAAATGATACTGTGAAAAATGATGACTTAGATAATTTGAATCAAAAAGTAAGAGAGTATTGTCGTAATCTAAAAGATTTTACATTTGAATTTTTTGGTAAAGTTCCTAAAGAGTATCAAAGTGAATATAGTCCTCCTTTTTTAGGACCTTCTGGAGCTTAAAGGATTCAATAAAAAAAGAGCTATTTTTACTAGCTCTTTTATTATTAAAATTAATATAACTTTCGAATCTTTACAGTCTTCTTAATCCTTTTGTTACTTTTTCAATCCTTCTATCGAGTAGATATTTAAAAGCAGTTAAATCTCCTTTCAAATCAATGATTATGTGTTTAAGTAACTTGGGATCTTGACCTTCTCTTGGATACCTTTCAACATAAGTTAAAGCAGTTTGGACGATATCTATTTTAGTTTCGAGGCTGTTGCTTTCATACATTAATTCATTTTTAACTTCTCTCCAACGATCTATTGGTTTTGTAAGATCTTGAAGCTCTATAATATGAGCTAACTGTTCCTGACATAATTATCTCCTTATTACTTAATTTTTATTAACTATTCTATTAATATTATACTAATTATTATTTAAAATGTCAATATTTAATTTTAAATTAATTGTAAAAGATAAACATTTAAATTAAATCGTAAAGTATTGAAAATTAATGAATTATCTTGTAATTTCCGTTTTATTCTGTAACGAATTGAGATTTAAATGGTTATAAAAAAGCCGCTGTTAAAGCGGCTCTTTATATTTTGGTTAGGATGTGTTTAATTGTTTGAGAGGTTATCTAAACCTTGTTGAACTTTTTCAAGTAGGGCTAATTCCTCTTGAAGCTTTGATCTACAAGTGTCTAATAATGAGATATTAATCCTTTGAACAGCTGTTTCTTCCGAATATCCTCCATAGAAGATTTTGGATTCTAAATTTCGTAGTGATTCGATACCTGCTTTGATTGAGTTAATATCTGCACGCTTAGTAGCATTAAATATTGAGCTTAATGATTTTTTAAACGCGTTTTTGTACTTTAATAGTCTTTCTTTTTTATCTAGTAAAGGACTGATAAATTTTTGATGAATTTCTCTGCAATATTCTTTTTCGTTCCATTCGAAAGATAGATGAATTTTTTTAAGCTCTTTTACTGCTTTATTAATTTCAGCAATTACATATGATTTATCTGCTTCTTTAAAAATACTATAAGCTTTATACATACGATTAATAGGATCTTGAGGCTTTGCTGCCACTTCTAAAGTTTTAATACCTACTGTATCCGATTTTTTCGCTAAAGCTTTTTGTTTTGGAGCATCTACTTCCGATAACTTTTCACGAAGTATTTTTAATGAATCCTCAGATAAAGTTATAGAAGAGTCATCAGATTTTATTAATGGTACTATCTTAAAAAATAGATTTTTAGCTGTTTTTAAACCAGCATCTGTTAAATCAGAAGCGGTAAAATGAAGAGTATAATTAGAATTAAAATGTAGTTGATAATTTAGGTTCAATCTATCCTTACTTTTAATTATACCATCTCTATCTCTTGTAATAACCGCGCTATTTAATAATGTTTTTAGTGTACTCATAATTATTACCTTTGTTATTAGGGTTTTATTAATTGTTATATTAATATTATATAAATTTTTTAAATAAAAAGCAACAAATTATTTTAAATTAATTATAAATAAATTGATTTTATTGAAATAAAACTATAACATGCTGATTGCAAGTAACTTAGTTG
>JAAKFX010000074.1 GCA_011064865.1 Candidatus Anoxychlamydiales bacterium | reverse complement strand
ATATGGAATTATATCTTTTGAAATCTCAAAATAATTTAAAAGTGTATTTCCTTTAACAGGCGCGCCCATAGCATAAATTGTTTTGCCCTCAGATTTTTTTTGATGTAAAAATTTGAGATTTTCTGCCTTCAAGACATCTATTTTTTTAGCAAATTTTTTATAAGTTTCAATTTCATTACAGTTAGAGATTTCTTCTTTTTGTACAAGATCTAACAAACGTTTCGTCTTATCTTTTTTGCCCTTATGAGATGCAAATCCAATAATTGAGCCACCATGAATAGATGAAAAATATGCATCAAATAAAGAAAAACCATGTCTATTTAATAAAATTTCAATAGTTTTCAAAGTATAATATAGAAGATGTTCATGATAGATTTGATCAAAAGCTATATTTTCCATGATATTTTTCATATACATAAATTGAACAACAAATACTCCATCATCTTTTAAATTTTCTTTTATCCCATCAGTTACTGAATGCAGCTCTTCTAAATGAAAAAACACGCCTGATGCATTGATAACATCGAACTTTTTATTTATTTTATTAGCTGTATCTAAATTAAAAAAAGCATTTAAAGTTGGAACATTATTTTCATTTGCAATTCTTGCTGCAGTTTTAGAAGCATCTACCCCTAAAACATCAAAATTTAACTCCTTATAACTTAGAAGTTGTGTGCCGTCATTAGATCCAATATCCAAAACAGATTTATTTTTTTTATCTTTAAAAAATCTATCATCTACATCTTTTGCTACGCTATCAAAATGAGTTCTCAAAGATTTAGTAATACCAGATAAATATGTATGATCTGAATACATCACCTCTTTTTTTACTGTATAATCTAGTTGAGATGTTTGACATTTTGTACAATACATTACCCTCAATGGATAAAAAGGCTCTTTTCCTATTTGATCTTTCTCAATAAAATGAAGTCCACATGGCTGATTTTTTAAATCAACAACAAGCTCAAAATCTTCTCCATCACAAACTCTACACTTCATGAATTTTTTCTCTTTTTTAGTTCATCGAAAGAAAAGACTTTATCACAAAAGGTGTTTTTTGATAATTTTTTCTAAGTAAATCCAGGAAAATTATTATGCAAAAAGAAAAACCACAATTTAGAATGATCATTTCTAGAACTCCCGTAAGAATAAGTTTTTTCGGAGGTGGCACTGATTATCCAGCTTATTATCAAAGACACTCTGGCGCTGTTTTAGGTACAACAATTAATAAATATACCTATGTAAGTGTCAATACACTCAGCGAATTTTTCGATCATAATATTAGAATAGGTTATTCAAAAACAGAGCTTGTAAAAAAACCTCATGAAATTATCCATCCATCTATCAGAGAATGTCTATTACATAAAAATATTGATGGCAATCTAGATATTCATATCTTTTCGGATCTTCCAGCTAAAACAGGGCTTGGATCTTCTTCATCTTTTACTGTTGGTTTTTTAAATGCTCTGTATGCTCTTCGAGGCACAAAAACTTCAAAACAAAAATTAGCTGAAGAAGCAATTCATGTTGAGCAAAAGCTCATCAAAGAAAATGTTGGCTCTCAAGATCAATTCCATGCAGCTTATGGAGGCTTAAATATAATTAAATTTGACTCAAACAGCATAAATGTATCTCCTGTGATTATTTCTAAAGAAAAATTAAAAATTTTTCAAAATTCTTTAATGATATTTTATACAGGTCTGACTCGTTTTGCATCAGATGTAGTAAAAGAACAAATTGATAAAACTGAATCTAAATCAAATGATGATTATCTGCTTAAAATGCATGACATGGTCTATGAAGCTGAAAACTTAATATCCCACAGCAGCCTTGAGGATTTTATAAAAGATTTAGGATCTCTTTTAGATGAAAGCTGGCAGCTAAAAAAACAGCTCTCTTCTAAAATTTCAAACTCAAAAATAGATGAAGCATATCAAATAGCAAAACAAGCAGGAGCGTATGGTGGAAAACTTTGCGGCGCTGGATCTGGTGGTTTTTTAGCTCTTTTAGCTCCAGAGAATAAAAAAAATGAAATTAGAGAAAATCTAAAAAATCTACTAGAAGTTGATTTTAAATTCGAAAATCAAGGCTCCACCATCATTTATATGAAGGATTAAAAAATGGATGTAATAATTTTAGTTGGAGGAAAAGGAACTCGGCTCAAAAGAGTTATAGGTGATAATCTTCCTAAACCACTTGCTAATATTAATGGAACACCATTTTTAGATTTTTTAGTTCACAAGTTACAAAAACTTACAATCATCAATAACATCATTTTAGCAGCAGGACATAAAAAAGAAAAAATCATTGATAGATATAAAGATTATAAAAATATCTTATTTTCGATTGAAGAAGATCCACTAGGAACTGGTGGAGCCATAAAAAAAGCTCTAAACTTAGCAAAATCTAATCAAATTCTAGCTTTAAATGGTGATACATATTCAGAATTTTCTCCATCTTTATTATTGAAAGCCCATCAAGAAAAAAAAGCTGATATCACAATCGTTTGTAGATTTGAAAAACTTTTATCTAGATATGGAAGTGTTAATATCGATAAAAAAACAAAACAAATATTAAGCTTTAATGAAAAAATAAAAAAAAATAATGGATATATCAACTCTGGTATATATCTAATGAATAAAGATACTTTTGATGATTTTAATCCAATAAATTACTTTTCAATTGAGCATGATTTTTTTCCTAAAGCAACTTTGACAAAAAAAATATTTGCTTTTGAAACAAATTCAACTTTTGTCGATATTGGAACCCCCGAATCATATTCTAAAGCTCAATTTTTGAATTTTTGAGAAGAAGATTGCTTAAGCAAGAAAATAATTTTAATGTACGTTTTACTCTTTCTTAGCTTCTAGAGAGTTTTTTTAGTCCCAGTCCCATTTATCTTCATAATTCCATTCAAGCAAAGTATGGTTCATTTTTTTCTTAAATAGTGCAATGTGTTCAGAAGTAAAATAATTCTTCCAATCACCAATTATGCCTTTTCTAAATGAAAGGGAAGATCCATATAACTGATTCATTGCAAATTTAATCTTTTCTTCTGGAATATCCATTTTTAAAAAAAGCAATAATTTTTTAATCGTAGAATATTGTTTTTCATCTGACCCTCCTCCACGCTCTCCGACAAGATCTTCAAATCTAATAAGAAAAAAATTATTATTCTTTAAAGCTTTTTTAGCTAATTCATATTCCAGATTAACTTGTGAATATGGTAGGGGAAAGTTATGTCCAATCATAATGCTTAATCTTTTTTCAAAAGAAGACTCGTTCCAAATATTTAGCTGATCAGGATCTAAATGCTGCATGTCTTTTTCATTTAGAGGTAGCCCCCCCTGAATCCCGCGAGGAGGTGAATGCCAAAAAACACTAGACACACATACGTCTCTCGGATCTCGAATTAGCACTATACCTTTTAAGTTAGGATTTGCAAGAAATTCATTGAATTCATCCAAATAGAGAAGATGATTGAGTCGATGAGGTATTTCTAATAACTCTAGTAATCTGGTTAACATGTGGGTTCCGGATTTTCTTATAGAAAAAGTACTAATGGAAGGTTTGGCATAACAAAGTTGTAATCCAAAAATTAAAAAAAAGATGATGGCATATTTTATCTTTCTCATTCATTCTCCTTTTTATTCATTTTAAAGCTACTGGGACTCCTTTGCTCAATTATTGAATTAGAATGGGGTATAATAGAAAAAATTCTCATATTTATATCTACAACACATTAAAAAATATTTTGGAAATATACTATTATAGGGCTATAATTAATTAAAATTAAAAAAAATATGGTATAAAAAATGGAAAAGAAAAAAGTTCTTATTACAGGCGGAGCTGGTTATATAGGATCTGTGCTCACACCTCTTTTATTAGAAAAAGGATATCAAGTTAGCGTTATTGATAATCTCATCTATAACCAAACATCTTTAATAAATCTTTGTAGCTTGCCTAATTTTGAGTTCATCAATGCAGATGTAACTGATTTCAATTTTATGAAAAAAGAGCTTTTAAAATATGATATTATTATCCCTTTAGCTGCAATTGTTGGAGCTCCTGCTTGCAAAAGTAAACCAGAGATCGCTAAATCTGTAAATCTAGCTGCTATAAAATTCATCGCAGAAAAAACAAATGAAAACCAAAAAATACTTTTCCCAAATACAAATAGTGGTTATGGAATTGGTGAAAAAAATAAGTTTTGTGATGAAACCTCTCCTCTAAATCCGGTATCTTTATACGGCAAACATAAAGTTGAAGCTGAAAAAATTCTATTATCCACTAAAAGAGCTATCTCTTTTAGACTTGCTACTGTTTTTGGCTTGTCTTCTCGTATGAGACTCGATCTTTTAGTTAACGATTTTACTTTTAGAGCTATCCACGATCAATTCATCATTCTCTTCGAAGAGCATTTCAAAAGAAATTACATTCATATCAAAGATGTAGCAGCAGCATTTTTATTCGGCATAGAAAATTTCGATGTAATGAAAGGCGAGTCTTTTAATGTCGGACTATCTGCTGCTAACTTAAGCAAAAGAGAGCTTACAGAAAAAATTAAAAAGTATATCCCTAACTTTTATATCCACAGCGCAAAAATTGGAGAAGATCCTGATAAAAGAGACTATATTGTTAGTAATGAAAAAATAGAAACATTAGGATGGAGAGCAAAATATTCATTAGATGATGGAATAAAAGAAATAATTAATGCATATCCTTTTTTAGTAAAAAATCAATTTAAAAATGTGTAATTTTCTAGAATTCTTCAGCAAGTTCAAATAATGTTCTCTAAAAATATTTACCAATTATTATCTTTCTCGTATCCCCATTGAATTAATTTTTTATTCAGTTCATTGTTTTTAAATAAATCTATTATTTCCTCATCAAAATCTTCTATCCACCTTGTTTTAGTTCCTCTAAAAAAGGTCCAACTCTTTTTATTTCCCCAAGAACTTATCGCAATGTTTTTAGCAATCTCTTCAGTAATTGGTTCTTCTAAAAAAGTTGCTAAATCTAAAATAGTTTGAATATTACATGTATAATTATCGACTAAAGATTCGAATCTACATAAATATGTATTTGTACAAGAATTAAGAATTTTATCTATTCTATTAAAACTTTGAATCAAATGAGTAGTATTCAAAATTGCTTTTATTTTTTCTTTTCGATTCAATTTCATCCACTCTTCATCAGCTAACTTCAATTGAGGCCAAACTATTGTTCCATCTCTATCAATAAAATCTACTAAAGACACTATAATATCTCTAGGATCTCTAATTAATAATATTTTCTTCACCTCTGGATATTCAAATACCCTTGGATATGTTATGGATTCAACAGGATGAAGTAAAAAAAAATGATTATTAGAAAGTATTTTATCAATTTGTTCTTTTGAACACCTCGAAACAGGACCAGTTATATTTTTATCTAAAAGATTTTCTAAAATAACTTTGATCAAACAAGTGCCAGATTTTGATACCGTTACACAAATAATTCCTTCATAACTTTTATCTGGGCTCTTCTCTTCTTCGAATTCAAAAGAAAATATTCTTAATATGTAAAAAATACTCAAAAAACTTAGTATAACTCTCTTCATTTTTTCTACTCCAAACAATCATATTTAATAAAAATTTGAAGAAATTAAAGCATAACTTACTTTTATTTGAAATATGAAAATTTCATAATAATTTCCTAACCTGAATATTTCATGAAAATTAAAAATCAAAATTTATGCGTACCATGAGTTAATTATTGAATAAAAAAAGAAATGAATATAAAATATTTTAAATAAATTTTATATTTTCGATAGCAACAAAGGAGCAAACAATGAAGGCCTGGTTTTGCAAAATATTATTTTTTTTTCTCATAATAAATTTTTCGTTATATGCTATTGATCTTAGTGAACATGAATGGATAAGAGAACAGATTGCCGAGGATTTTGCACCATTCGTCAAAGGAATCCAAGAGAATGATCTTGATGAAACAATGGAAATGAGTAAAATTTTTTCTACAAAAGATCATTATTTGCTAAGAGTGAAAGTTATTAATTCAATTCCATATATCTTCAACAAAAATGGTAAACTAATAGATGTGCCGATTATCACCTATCATTTGCATAAAATAATGGAAAATCAAGCTTTACCAGATATTGATTTTATCTATTTCTATGGAGGTGGTCCAGAAATAGCAGGATATCCTCCTACAAACTTTGCAAAAAATGGTACAGGGTGGGCTGATAAGCACTTATGGGACTATGGGCAGTTGCCACTTGCTCCAATTCTTTCTGGAAACAAAACAGATGAACTTATAAATCTAGTATTGTTTCATGATAGAATGACTTCTGGTGGAAATAATCATTATACTTGGAGTAAGGTTGCTAAAGAAGTTGAAGAAACGCTTCTAAAGTCTCCATGGAATCACAAAAGTCCTATGTTATCTTGGATTGGTCAGACTAGCGATTTTAAACTCAATGATTGGGCTAATATAAATAGCTGGACTGACTATTCCAAAAGAGGCAAGCTTCTCTCAATTTCTAAAAATTATCCTGATCTAATGAACATAGGAATCACTAGTTATGGTGAAGTACAGAGAAGAAATATATCTATTCGTAATTTTTATACCTCTCCCTACCGCTCAATCAACGATCAAATGTTATATAAATATCAAATCGTGCTAGATGGATTCACGTGCACAAATCCTGGATATGCTTGGAGACTTCTTTCCAATTGTGTTTGTTTGAAATTGGATTCTCCTAAGCGTCAATGGTTTTACAAAGGACTTCAACCTGGGGTTCATTATTTGCCTATAAAAGAAGATTTTTCAAATTTAGTTGAAACATTGCATTATTTAAGAGATCACGATGACTATGCTTATCAAATTTCTATGCAAGGAAGAGAATGGGCTAAGAAAAATTTAGTAAATGAAGAGCTACTACATTACTATTGCTCGCAGGTTTTGCTTAAGTATGCTTCTTTGCAAACTTTTCAACCAAAATTAACTTCAGAAGAAAGACAAGAACTATTCTCTTGTTCAGAATATGCAAAATTAAAAAATTTACTTCCTTTTAATCCTCATGGCTTTTTCTCCAACGACAATGCAAATGCACTATCATTTCTTATAAAAAAATATCAGTGTAATATTGTTGTTGAACTAGGAAGTTGGATGGGGAGTTCGACAAGACATATTGCAAAATGCTTGCCTGAGAATGGCTTAGTATATGCTATTGATCATTGGAAAGGTAATGAAGAACATTTTTATCCTGATCGAACAGATGTTCACAATTTTCTTCCGACACTCTATGAACAATTTCTTTCAAATTGCATTCATGCGAGACTAACTCACAAAATAATACCCGAAAGAATGACAACTTTATATGCCGCAAAGTGTTTGACAGTAAAAGCAGATTTGATTTTTGTTGATGCTAGTCATGATGAAGAAAGTGTATATAATGATCTCGTAGCATGGTACCCCCATTTAAAAAAAAGCGGAATATTATGTGGAGATGATTGGTACTGGAATAAAACTGCTAATAAAAGTTATCCGATTCAAAATGCAGTGAAGCGGTTTGCAAAAGAAAGACAATTGTATTTTGAAACCTATGGTACAACGTTTTGGATGTTAAAAGATACAGAGGCGAAAATTCTATCTTTTTAGCACATGCGCCAAATAATTTTTGCATATCTAAATGGAAGATTTTAATATTTTCGCAAAGTTTGCAATATTATGAAATTTGCAATAATCATTTGTCATAAATTTTATTTTTTCTCTTATATATTTGTTCAAATATATTTCTTCTAATTTTTGTATTAGATTTAAATTATCCCAATTAATTATCAATTCCTTTAAATCATATTTTTCTAATTCATATGCCATCCAAGTAGAGGGTGTAGTTAAAGCAATTTTTCCCATAGTAATTGCTTCAACAAATATCCCCGAAGTTCTAAACTTATAAGATGCAGAAGAATAGGGCAACAAAATGATATCAGAGAAAATCGACAAGAGAC
>JAAKFX010000073.1 GCA_011064865.1 Candidatus Anoxychlamydiales bacterium | reverse complement strand
AAAAATTTTGAAAAATAATGATGTAATAGGAGTGATAGAATTTTTTATATTTTACGATGGTCACCCAGAAGCAACAAAAACAGAGTTTCGTAAATGGTTTATTGAAGGAAATTGATCATATACTAAAAGAAGGTGATTGAAGTTGGGGATCCCATAAATCTTAAGAGGTAGTTAACTGTTTTTTTAAGCTTGTTAACCAAACACCAGGCTTGAAAATTACACAGAAAGGGAGGCTTATGGTAAAAGCAACGGATAATACTGATCAATATGCTTCTTATTCTTTTATTTTTGTTTATCCGGATGATAAAAACTGGGATAAATATTTAGAAATGTGTTTTGAATATCTTAATGAATCTTGGTCTAAAGTTTTTTCAGATAAAAGGATCATGAAAGATTATGAAAAGCAATTAAAAGAGCGGTTTTTCCAAAAGAATAGATATTTTTTATTTTTAAAGAAACGTAATAAAACCGTTGGTTTAGCTAATCTTTATTTCCATGAGGACTCTCTTTTTGTGGCAGAATATTACATAGTACCAGATGAAAGACGACAAAAGACTGGGTATAAATCATTTTTGAATATTATCAGATGGGCAAAAGACAAAGCAAAAAACATTAAAATCGAAGTTGATAAAGATTTAGAAAATGCTAACAATTTTTGGCTGTCATTTAATTGTACTCTTGATAATTTGGGCAAAAGAAATGTTTATATAATTATGCTTTCATGATTATAAAAACGTTTAGGGTGTATAGTCGTTTTCTAAAAATGACGAATTTTTATAGGGAAGAGGGGGTTTTTATTTGATATGGTATTTGTGGAACGAAAGAATGTTTTTAAATATTAAGCCAGATGCTTTTTCGATCGTTTTCAAATCCGAAACAAAATCATTTAAAGCTTTAGATTTTCCGATTTTTTGATTAGGTAGAATATAAGAGATAGTTTCAAAAGATCCTTTATCATTTTTAAATCGAATTATTTAAAAAAAATGAGTTGGAACAGCAACATCATTTTCTCCAATAAGAGGGTATTTAATAAATCAAATCTTTTATTGTTTTTCTCTAATGGCATAAATAATGGGCCGGAGATAACATCAACATGTTTATATTTCGAAGTTAAATCTCTCGATAATTTTTCCAATTCAAACCATAAACCTGAATTTAAAGAATGATCTTGCGGGCAAATATTGGAAAGAAGAAAAGTTTCCTGCAATACTTCTTGAGAATGACTATGAGATCTTGCAGGAACTAGATGGCCCCTATCATAACCTGAATGTTTATAATCATCTAAAGAGCTTCTATGTAGTGGATAAATCTCAAGATCTTCTTGAAAACTAGAAAATTTTCTATTAGCATTTTTAGTAAGATTTTTTGATGATAAACTTTCTAAAACCCATAAAGGAATTTTACCTCTACTATCATATCCTATGAAATAATCAGTTTTCTTTAAAATTGGGAAAGAAGAAAAGGTTTGTAGGGGAGTGTTTTTTTTTGGGTAAGACAAAAATATTATTACGGTAATTCCTGCTAAAAATCCAAATAGAAAATGTTTAAGTTTTTTTGTTTGCATGAAGAGAGTTATAGAGTGTTAGAGATTTTTTAATAACGCAATTTAAATTTTAGAAAATATTCAATTTCAATAGAGTACAAATAGAGAAAAAAAAGAGTGTTAGATAATTTAAAATATGAAAAAAAAGAAATGAAGTGATTGTGAATTTAGATGATTTAAGATTTATTTTTTGAAAAACTTTGTAAAGTTTGTTATTGCTCAAATAATGAGGTATATCTGGAGTTTTATTAATTGGAGATGTTGTTTTATTTTTTTTTGCAAGCTGATGAAAGATCATATAAAAGTAAATATTAACTATAAAACAGGAAGCAAAAATTGATAATTTCAAAAAAGTTGGATTCATGGTTACAAAAACAAGAAAAGAGAAAGCCAATGAGAAAAGTGAATACATAGTCAATTTTGTTATGCGAAAACATTTCGAGGAAATGTCTTTTGTTACATCGTAGGCTTCAGAATCAGACATAGTTATACCTTTTCTTTATTGTATAGAGGAGATTGGGTATAGAAATCAATAAATATTATTTATGAGGTAATAAGTGTCATCAGGTAATTATTAAGAGCATATCTATAAGGAGGATCCCAAAAGATAGAAACTTCTGTTTTAAAATTATTTTCCTTTTCATAAGAAGTAAATTTTCTGAAAAGTACTAGGTAAAATATACATGATACCAGGAAAAAAAACACTCGCTAAGTAAAATTTTTAATATTTCATAGTTTTTTTTTACTATCTTTAATAATCAAAAAAAATCAATTATTAATGGTGAATTAAACTGATATTATGATAACTTAACTACGAAAAAAAGGAGCTTTATATGAATGCCTGTGCTTACTATAAAATGCAACCAAATGCAATTTTTAAAAAAATAAACTCTTCCGACAATAATTTTTTTTGTGTCGTTGAAGGAATAAAATTTAAAGTTTTTCCTCATGTATATCCGTCGCATCAATTCAGAACGACAAAATTTGTTTTGAAAAATATAAAAAAATTAATCAAAGGTAAAAAAGTTTGTGATATGGGTTGTGGTCCCGGCATTGTAGGTTTATACTCAGTTATTAATGGAGCGTCATCCGTAATTCAAGCAGATATAAATAAATATGCATATGAAAATGCTAAAGCAAATAATTTGCTAAATAATTTTGAAAAAAATAAGATTCAAACATATTTGAGTAATTGCTTTGATAATATCCCAAAACAAATTTTTGAAGTAATCATTTTTAATATGCCTTTTCACAATGATCTAATAAAAATAAAAGATCCTTTACAATACGCTTTCTATGATCCAAATTTCAAATCAATAAAAAAATTTTTGAACCAAGCTAAAAATTACTCTAATTCTGAAACAAAAATTATAATAGCATTTTCAAATAAAGGAGATTGTTTTTTATTAGAAAAATTATTTGATAGTTTTTCTTATAAATGGAAATTATGGAGAAAAATAAATAAAGACAAAGAATATGATAATCGAATATATATTCTTCAAAAAAAATAATTTTTTTTTGATTAATTAGATATTGGAACATACTCATTTTTTAAGTATCCAGTCATTAGGATTTATTTAATATCTGTACTATAAAAAAATATTCATTCTTTTTTTTCAATCATTTTATATTCAAATATTTTCTTTATTAAATCCTAGAATATTATTCTTTTACATGTTATATACAAGTAAAAGAGAAAACATAAATTTTTATTATATGTTAAGTAATTTTTAAATGATTAGTACGTTGATATGAGTAAAACTATTGAAACTTCATTCGGAATAAGAAAGTTTTTTAAATTTCTTTCAACACACCGAATTGCCATTAAACCTAGTAAACGTATTATTGGAATTAGAGATGCTTTAATTGGCTGGGGGTTCATTGGTATAACAATAGTATTATTTCAAGTTCCCATACAAAAACATGAAACAGCAATTAATTTCTTGGTCCAATTTATCAGCGGAACCCTATTTATTTTATTATTTATAATATTAAAAGGGTTTCTTGATAAAGACGGATTAAAAGGATACAAATATTTAAAAATTTCTCAAAAAAATATTACAACTGATTATTCATATTTTTCACCTCGTCAAAGATTAGTTTTAATCCTTATTCGTGGGTTTATTGCAACTGGTGGTTATATAATTTATGAATTAGCAAAAGAAGCTATTGGAATTGTTGATAATTCAGCGCTTCATGGAGCTGATGCCGTAATATATGCAATCTTAGCGTTTATCTTTTTGAAGCAAAGATTTAGGTTAGGAGAATGGCTAGGAATTTTTATTGCTTTTATTGGAGTTACAGTTGTTCTTTATTATGATATTGGCGCAATAAATAAAGAAGAAGCTCTCATAGGGTATCTATTTGGATTAGGGTCTTCGGTTGCATTAGCAATTGTAGTGATGCTAACAAGTGCAATTATTCAACACGACCCTCCATTGCGTGTGACTTTTTACCAATGCATCACTGGTTTAATTATTTCGCTAATTGTTTTTTTTATTTTTTTATTTAGAGGAAAACTTCCAATTGAAAGTTTTGTTACATTTGATTATACAAATGCTGCATTAGAAGGTATATCCTATGCGATAGCATTAATTTTCTTTTTTAGGGCATTCCTACATGCTGAACCAATTATTATTGCCATTTCTAGCAGTTCTTTGCTTATATTTATAACTATTTTTTCTTTACTAAAAGGACATATGATACCATATCGTGATATCATCAGTTCTTTGATAATTACTTTAGGATGTGGAATTTTGATCTATCAGGAGTATAAAAAAGATAAAAAAAAGACTCCATTAGAAAAGGCTGTAGAAGCTTCTAGACCAATATATATCAAAAAAAGATCCGAACAATTAAAAGATCTAAAAAATAAATATAAAATGGGGAAAATCGGCAAATATGAGTATATTTCGGAAATGTATGAAAAAAATAAAATTCTTTTTGAAATATCTACCTATCTTAATAAAACATCAATTTCAGAAATATCTTTAATCAAAGATTCTGTTATATTTACTGTTGAACCTTATAAAATAAAATTTGAAGTAGATAAATCTTGTAGATCAGCTTTATTAGAAATTTTGAATTTTGGAGATTATGAACATGATGACGAAGTACTAATTTATCAATTAATCAAAGATAAAAATGTTATATTTGATATTGGAGCTCATTTAGGATGGTATTCGATTAATTTAAGTAAAAGATTTCCAAATTCAGTCATTCATGCTTTTGAACCAATAAAACCTACCTATGAAATTTTAGAAAGAAATATTATAAGCAATGAAATTAAAAATGTTAATTTACATAATTTTGGTTTTTCAGATAAAAATAAATCTGTTTCTTTCTATTATTCAGAATTAGGTTCTCCAATAGCATCGGAAGAAAATATATTTAATATTGAGGAATATAAAAAAATTAAGTGTTCTCTAACACTACTCGATGATTTTGTAATTAATAATAATATTCAACAAATTGATTTTATTAAGTGTGATGTTGAAGGAGCTGAATTTTCTATTATTAAAGGAGGTTTTAAAAGCATTAATAGATTTCTCCCAATAATTGTATTAGAAATAGTTGAGAGCTGGTGTCAAAAATTTGGTTATTCGGGAAATGACGTAATCCAGTATTTAAAATCATTGGGATATTCAAGTTTTTTATCTGACCATAACAAGTTGAATGAAATTCAGCATATAGATCTTAATAATGTAGAAAAATTTAATTATTTTTTTCTACACCCTAACAAACATCAATCATTAATATCCAATCTTAAAAGATAAGTAATAATTATGCAAAAAACAAAATATCTCAAAATTTTGAATTTCTTACATCAAGCAGAGCAATTAAAAAATGAGCTTAGGCATAGTAAGACGTCCGCGGGAAGAAAAGAAAGTGTTGCTGAACATTCATGGAGAACAGCTCTGATGGTTCTGTTGTTTTCTCCATATCTAAAAAAAAAAATAAATATCGAAAAAGCTTTATCTTTAGCAATCATTCATGATTTAGGAGAAGCTGTAATCGGTGATGAACATTATTTAAAAATAGCTAAAAATCCTCTCAGAGAAAAAAATAGAAAGCTTCAAGAAAGAAAAGCTATAAAATGTTTAACAAACAAGCTTGGAACAACTGCAACTCAGATTAAGGATCTTTGGAACGATTATGAAAAATTAACTTCCTATGAAGCAAAATTTGTGCACGTTATTGATAAGTTAGAAGCTTGGATTCAACATAATGAAGCAAAAATGTCTACATGGACAAAAAAAGAAATTAAAGACATTTTTAATTATTCTAATAGGATAATGAATTTAGATATATTTATTAATAACTTTAAGAAATGCCTTTTAGATGAAACCATCAAAAAATTCAGAAAACATAATATAAAACCAGAAATATAAATCTTTTTAAAATCTCCGCCTTCATTTACTGATTAAGTGTTATATCAATAAAATTTCTATTTCTATACATGTTGATTATTTGTTTTTGGTTTTGGGATAGATTATTTTTCAGCTGCAATTTCTTTTTTAGCGATCTTATACCATTTATTGATCAATAAAAATTCAATAGCAAGCACAGGAAAAATTATAAGAGGTAATTTATTTTGAAAAGGAATATCCATTATCCAAAGAGTTAGTATTATTATAGCTAATAAACCTGAAGATATAGCATAAGAAAATGCATGTGCCATAGCGCTATGAGTAACAGGTAGTTTTTTGAATTTTTCAATAGTCTCTTGTTTCATAATTTTATTCCTAGTGAAGTGGTTAAAAGATATGCAGGTTTTGTTTGTTGTGCCATTTTAATGAAGTCCACTTATTATATGGTTACATTTTGATTTTATTCACAAAAATATTTTTATTAAATGAAATAATGGAATATATTGAATTAAAAAGAGAGAGAGAGAGGTATGGGAATTTATTTTTCAATAATGATTCCGATATATTTTACAGTATGTTCATTTTACTGGACTCTTGTTAAAGCTGATAAAGGCACTTCTAAAAAGATAAAAATAATAAAGGGTTTGAGGCTGTTAAATTCAGTCTCGATTTTTGGATGTTTTATTTTTTGTGGTATTCAAATTATGATGAAAGCTTATTGGATTGATAAGCCGGGACTTTTATTATATATAACAGCTCTTCAAGTTATTGTTTGTTCATTGTTATTACGTTTTTGGGAGCATAATGCTAAAAATGCAAGAGAGAGAGAAAAACTTGAGATTTATATTGGACTATAGATAATTTGTAAATTAAGGAAAAAAATAAATGTTACAAGATAAATCTGAAACACTATCCCAACTAGTTAAAATATCTATATATAGCTTGCCAATATTTTTCTTAATCCTAGCCTGGATTTATACATCCTTACGTAAAAAGCAAATAAAAATATCGCAAAATAAATTAAGAGTGGGATGTTGGTTTTTTTTATTATATCTTTTACTACAGACTATTTTCTTTCAGGGATTGTCTTTAAAAATGAGTGGAAACATTTATTTGTCTTCTAAAGGGGTTCCTTTTATTATTTTGAGTGCTGGTATAATTGTTTCATATATTTCGATTATTCTGATGTTTTTCAAAAGCAGAAAGCTAGATTTGAAAAAAACTAAAAATTTTCAATTATTACTATCTCGGATAGCTTTATCAGCTGTTCCTATTTGTATTACAGCACTGTTTTTAGCAATATTTTCAACATCGACAAGACGATCCTGTGCACGTTGTTTACAGCAGAAGGTTTTGAGGTCATCATTGGCGGGGGCGCCATCAGTGATCATTTTGCTACGAGCATCGGTGCAGATGGATACGATCCCACTGCTCCCGGCGGGGTGAAACTGTCAAAGAAACTATTACAAGGTTGAAGGAGGAGCATCAATGTTAAAGGGATTTACACGCAAATACCCGGCGCTGAAATTCATGAGTGTCGAGGAAGAAGAGGCCATCCATCGTGGCGCCTTGTTCGTGATGCAGAAGACCGGCATGCGGATAGAACACCAGGGAGCGCTGAAGCTGATGGCGGAGAATGGATGTGAAGTGGATTTCGAGGACCAACGCGTTCGGATTCAGCCCGGGTTGGTGGAGGAGTGCATCCGCAAGGTGCCCAGTAATTTCAGGCTGCGGGCCAGAGATCCGGAGAAGGATCTCATGGTTGGTGGAGATAGCGTGTATTTCATGCAGGGCATGGGAATGCGCTACGTCGATTTGGACACCTGGGAGACCCGGCCGGCCACCGCGGCAGAACACCGCGAGGCGATGATCGTCGCCGATGCCCTTGAGAACCTGCACGTAGCCGAGGGGTGGGAGATCTACACCGATCGACGCGGGATTCCTCCAGTGATGGGGTTGCTAGAAAACTTGGCCAGTGGGATACGTTACTCGAGCAAGACTCAAGTCGCTGGCAACATCAAGGACACTGAAATTTTTGCCATCAAGATGGCGAAGGCAGTGGGAACGGATCTCTTTCCTGAGATAGAACATGCCGCACCTCTCACC
>JAAKFX010000072.1 GCA_011064865.1 Candidatus Anoxychlamydiales bacterium | reverse complement strand
CGAATATTAATTAAAACACTTTATTAAAGGACAGAAATTAATTATTTTTATTTATTCTAAAATATGATTTACCAATATATTTTTTTTTATATTGATCGAAGCTCAAAATTTTCTAACATTGTTATTTCATTAAACCTATCTTTTGCAACAGGTGTTAATAAATCGATAGTAGTCATAGTTGTTACTAATAATGCACAGTCTAGAGAGATTAACTTATCCTCTATAAAACAACTTTTAATATTTATGTGATCAATTCGATTTTTATAACAGAGGATAAAACACACGTTATCCGATGAATATATCTTTTTTTCTATTTGAGATAAAACTTCGTTAAAGAAAATAATCTTTTCTACTAACTCGTTTATGTTTTGAATAAGTTTAAACAAATTACCTTTTATTCCCATTGAAGAGGAAAAAAAAAATGGAAGACTTTCTATATTTGGATCCATAACTATTTCATCTAACAATCTCACTTGATCAAAAGAAAATTTTATTAATTTTTGAGCTTTATTTGCTAAAGAAATCATATTCTGTTTTGAGTCTTGAACTTCTTGTAAAGGGTCCTTAGATATTGAAAATTGTGAAAATGAAATTCCTGAAGCCATTTAATTTATCTTTATTATTAAATTTACTAAAAATAATACAGAATTAGAGGTAATTAAAAAAGACATAAAATTATAATTACATTACATATAATCATAATTAATAGTTTAAGGATTCCAAAAAGCTCTTTTTAAAGTAAGCATAAAGAGTTTTAACATTCTGAAATGATCGTGAATGGCCCACCAAGAGATGGTTTTAACAAGACCAAAATTGTTATAAATTATTTTTAAATTTTCATAGGTTCTAAGGAGGACTAATTTAGAGGGTATTTTTTTAAACTGATAATCTGTTAAAACTCTATTTGAAAAGATTACTTTTTTATCTTTTTTCAAAAAGATTTTACAGATCATATCAAAACCGGGTTTGATTTTGTATTTGGTATCGAAATATTTGAGTGTTTTAATAGTATCTATTAAAAACCAGCAAGATTGAATATTCATTGGAATTTTACCTCTTTTGAAATAATCAAAAGAAAAATTTATAGCCTCAGGATTTGAATATTCATCACGTCTTAAAAAAGCGCATGAGATAAACTCGGGATATTTTTTTTCTTCTATGAGATCTTTTAAATAGTTCATGACATATTTAGATACATAAGTATCACCAGAAAACAGATAGTGAATATATTTACCTTGAGATAGCTCTATAGCTTTATTCATTAAAATGGGAAGATCTTCCTCTTGGACAAATTCTAACTTTTTTATCTTATCCATAAAGGGTTTAATCATGACAAGATCTCTTTTAGCTCTAGATGCAGAGATCACTATAATTTCGTAAGATGATTCGGTTTGATCAGTTATACTTTTCAAGGTGAGATTCGCTAAATGAAAAAAATCTCTAAGCATGACAACTATTGAAACAAGAGGCTTATCTAGATTTTCATCTGTCATTAAAAATCTCCATTTGGCTTCAAAATAATGATTTAGAAAAAATAAAGCAACAAGAAGGGGTAAAACTTATAATTGAGATAAACTTCAAATAGATATAATATGTGTATTTCAAGAGACAAAAGGTTTTTATATATCATGAAAAAAAAGATAGAGGATCCATTAAAGCCGATAGTAGCTGTATGTAAAAGAAGGGGTTTTATATATCCTGGATCGGAGATTTATGGTGGTTTTGCAAATACATATTCTTATGGGCCATATGGGGTAGAGCTAAAAAATAATATAAAAAACCTTTGGTGGAAATTTTTTGTACAATCTCGAAAAGATATTGTCGGAATTGATGGGCCAATACTTTTGCATCCAAAAACGTGGGAAGCATCTGGTCATATAGAAGGGTTTAATGATGCTTTGATAGACTGCAAAGAGTGTAAATCTCGATTTAGAATAGATAAGTTAATAGAAGATCAAGCAAATGAAGATGTAGAGGGGCTATCTTTAGAAGAGCTGACAAAAATATTAGATGATAAAAATATAAAATGCCCAAAATGCGAAAGTAAAAATTTTACAAAAGCTCGTCATTTTAATTTGATGTTCAAAACTGAGATGAGCAAAACTGATTTAGAGAATAACATATCATATCTCAGACCGGAGACGGCTCAATCAATATTTTTAGACTACAAAAATGTTATCGATACGATGAGAGTGAAAATTCCATTTGGAATAGCGCAAATTGGGAAGGCTTTTAGAAATGAGATAACTCCTGGAAATTTTATTTTTAGATTAATTGAATTTGAGCAAATGGAGATTGAATATTTCATTGAACAAAACACATGGCAAGAAAATTTTGATAGCTGGCTAATTGATATGAAAAAGTGGTGTGAGATGATAGGGCTTGATTCAAAAAAATTAAAAGATGCCGAGCATGCTAAAGAGAAACTATCTCACTACTCTAAAAGAACCGTAGATATAACTTATGATTTTCCATTTGGAACAAATGAGTTATATGGCTTGGCATATAGAACAAATTTTGATCTATCTCAACATCAAAAACTCTCAAAAGTATCTCAAGAGTTTATCGACAATGTAAATAACAAAAGATTTATTCCTCATGTTATAGAGCCAACTTTTGGATTAGATAGAACTATTTTAGCACTTCTTTGTGATGCTTATAGAGTAGAGGAGCTAAAAAATGGTGAGAGCCGAGTAGTTTTAAGGTTTTCAAAAAATATTGCTCCTGTAAAAGTTGCAATTTTTCCTTTGATGAAAAAACCTGAGCTTACTAATTTATCTAAAAAGATCTTTGATATGATAAAAAATCTCTTTGTAGCTGAATATGATGAGACAGGTGCGATTGGGAGAAGATACAGAAGACAAGATGAGCTTGGAACACCATATTGTATAACGATAGATTATCAAACTATAGAAGATTCTACTGTGACGATAAGAGACAGAGATTCTATGGAGCAAAAAAGAATTAGTGTTGATAATATATTAAATACTTTAAATGAGAATTTTAGACCTGAGATATAGGTTTTTAGGATTGGACTGTTAATCCATTGGTCGTAAGTTCGAATCTTACACCCGGAGTTTTTTATCCATTAGCAGAGTATAATTTGTTTATTTATCTAAAAAATAGTGAAAGAAAATTATTTTAGGTTTATTAATAATTTTTATATAATATATTTTACTTAAAAAAATAGTAATGATTTATGGATTACAAATGGATTATTGATTCTGTTGCTCTACCAATAATAATGTTGTATTTTTCTAAATCCAGAAAATTTTCATTTAAAGAAAAACATGATGCAGCAAAAAAAATCTTAAACGCCTTTCAGGGATTTTTTCAAAATGTTGATACTTTAAAAACACATCAATCAACAAATAATAAAGATCAATTGTTGAAATTTTATAAAAATTCTTTAAAAAAACATGTTGATAAAAATTTAAAATTTTTTAGTAATAGAAAACAAAAAAAAATCCAAAAAATTTTGTTGAATGATCGTTTATCTATAAGAGAGGATATTTTAACATCTGTAGAAACAATCTTAAAGCGTTATAAATAAAATTCTTTTTTAAAATAGTTTTTAATAGTAAAATTAATCTAATTTAAAACTTATGTTATTTGAAATAAGTTAAGAGGACTAAAAATATGACTAAAGAAATTCAAAAGTCTTCAAAGATCGCTATTTTTAAAGACAAGAAAATTCGTAAAATTATTCATAATGATGAATGGTGGTTTGTTGTTAAAGATATTGTTATTGCTTTAACAGATTCAGTTAATCCTAGTGAATATTTAAAAAAAATGCGTAAAAGAGATCCTATCTTATCAGAAGGATGGGGACAAATTGTCACCCCCCTTTATGTTGATACAGAGGGAGGTAAACAAAGATTAAATTGTTCAAATACTGAAGGTGTTTTTCGTATAATTCAATCTATACCTTCTCCAAAAGCCGAACCTTTTAAAAGATGGCTTGCAAAAGTAGGATATGAACGTATTCAAGAGATAGAAGATCCAGAACTTGCGACTAAACGAAGCAGAGCTATTTATAAAGCAAAAGGATATCCGGATAGTTGGATTGAAAAGAGAATGCGTGGAATTGCAATTAGAGAAAAACTAACTGATGAATGGGAGAAAAGAGGAGTTAAAGAAAAAAATGAATATGCAATATTAACAGCCGAGATTTCAAAAGCAACTTTTGGATTAAAGCCTTCGGATCATAAAAAATTAAAAAAGCTTGAAAAAGAAAATCTAAGAGATCATATGAGTGATCTCGAATTAATATTTTCTATGCTAGGAGAAGCTTCAACTACAAAAATTGCAGTTAAAAGAAATGCTAAAGGTTTTAGAGAAAATAAAAAAGCAGCTAAAGATGGTGGAAATGTTGCTGGAAATGCGAGAAAAGAATTAGAACAAAAATCAGGTGAAAAAGTTGTAACTTCTGCTAATTTTTTAAATAAGATATCAAAAGATCAAGAAATAGAATTAATAGAAAAAGAATAATTTTAATTTATTAAAATCCTTCCTTCAATTTTTGGTGAAATTATTTTCATATTTTGCAATTCATTTTTTTATTATAGTTTGTGGGAGTATATTTGTTTTTTTTGTTTCAGTAGAATTGTTAAATAGAAAAAAATCTCTTTCCAAAACTACCCATGAAGGATTAAATAAAACAGAATATTCTGTATCTTCATCTAAAGGAATATAGCTACCATCTTTTTGAATGATTTTAATATGAGAACTACTCGCCATTAAAATGGCAAGCTTCCTGTTTCTGCTTATGATAACTCGTAGACCAGAAAATATATCTCTGTTCCGCCGCCATAGCATAATCCACAGGCGTTAATTTGAATAGTCCCAACCCTTGACAAGGAGAGGATTTCCGCAAAAACCCCTAATTTACTAATCATTTCTTGTGAAATTTTTCATGTTCTTCTACTCTATGTAATCGAGGTTAATTTAAGGTTGTCAAGGGAAGTTTTTAGAGCTTATTTTTTAAGACTGTTAATCCATCTCATAACTTGATTTTTTTTTAAAAATTTACTTTAAAATAAAAATTGTAAAGTATTGAATTTCTGTTTTTTCAAACCAGCAAAAGTAATATAATGGCTATGTTGCATAAGTCGATTCTTCAAAAACTTAAACTATTATACATAAATGAATTATGAAAACCAGCTCAAAATCTTTGAAAAGCTTTAAGTTATTGATGATAAAATACTTATACTACGCAGCCTAATATAATTGTTTGGTACAAAGAATATAATTTGAAAAAAATCTTAAATTAAGATATAATTAAGATGTAATTAATAATTTATAAGGAATTAGGATTATGCCTTTATATTCTTCAAGTTGTGTTCCATTAAAAAAAGCTCTAACGACAGAGGATTTACAAAATTTAAATGATATCTTAAAAAACTCTGAATCAAAAATCTCCTTTTGGGGTAAAAGAGTCATTATAGCAAATGGTTTTAAAGGATCATATTCTTTACAAGATTTACATTCAAATATTATTAAGTTAGCTAATAGACGATTTAATGAAAATAATTTATCCACACAAGATAGATTAAATGGAATTAGTATTTCAAAAAGGATTGTAGAATTATATGACATATCTAATAAACAAATCACACAAAAAAATTATTTAACAAGATTTTTTGTTATTTCTAAAATATTTATTTTAAATGTTGCCTATATACTATTATATGGATATTTTTATAATAGTCGATTAGATCCTATTGATATGTTTTTTCTATATAAGGCGGAAGAATGGAAAATTAAATTTGGCAATATTGGTAATCCAACAGACGGCGATCTACCAGACGGCGATCTACATATTTCAGAAAACTTTATAAGAATTCTAGCAGATAATGAACAAAAAGGGGGAAATAATATCATAGAATTATTGAAAAATAATCCTAAGCTAATCGATGATTTAGTTACTTGGAGTATTTCACCTTGATTTTTTTTTAATAAATAAAACTAAAATATCATTTCAAAGTTTTACTTTAGGTCTTTGATTTTTTAGATCATCAAACTCTTTAGCAAGAACAATCACTTCATCATCAGAATAATTTGAGCTATGGATTTTTAGTTTTATCTCTTCTCTTTTTTCCATCCAAGAGCGATCTAAGATTTGTTGAACAGTATTTACAAAAATCTTATCTATTTTATCTAGATTTACCTTTTTTTGTAGCATTTCAGATAAAAATAGTCTCTCTTCAGCATTTTCTAAATCTATTGCAAAAGAGAGTAGATCAATTGAGCTGTTATCTTTGTAGTTTTGTAAATATTTTGTAAAAAGATTTTTGCATACTCTAATTTTAAAATGAGAATCTAGTAAATGATTTTCTGCAATTTCAATAAGATTTGGATTAGATAAGCCTTGTAAAAACAGAACTCTTAAAAGATCTGTCTCTAAGATAAGATCGGGATTTATAGTAGAAAAAGATAGATCGGCTTGTTTTTTTATATATACATTTGGAGATTCAATCTCATTTATTGAAATCATCTTCTCTGGTGTTTTGGTAAGTTTTGCTAACTTTCTCAAACTCTCATGTACCATCAAAGGATGGTCCCATTTTTTTATTCTATCTGCTAAAAGTTGAACGATTTCATTTTTTCCAGAAGGAGATTTGATATCTATTTTTTTTGAATACATCTGAGTCAAAAAAGTGAGATAATCTGTGCTATTTTGTATCATTTTCTCAAAATGATTTGGGCCATACTCTATTAAAATAGTATCTGGATCTAAATTCATTGGTAGAGTTAAAACAAATGTCTCTATTGCATGTTTTTGAAAAAGATCCCCTGTTTTTATAGCAGCATCTATGCCTGCTGTATCTGAATCAAAAGCTAAATAGACTTGATTAACACCTAAATTTAAAAGCTCTTTTACATGATCCTGAGTAAAAGCGGTTCCACCAGATGCAACAGCTACATTAAATCCAAAATGGATTAATCGAAGAGCATCTATTTGCCCCTCTACTATTATAGCCTTTCTTTGTTTAGCAATATTTTTTCGAGAGTAGTTGAGACCAAAAAGAATTTTAGATTTTTTAAATAAAATTGTCTCCGCGGTATTTATATATTTACCACCAAATGTCTCAATTTTATATTTTCTTGCGGTAAATCCAATTACTGAGCCAATAGAGTCTTTAATAGGGATCATTATTCTATCGGTAAAAAAATCTTTGTTGGTATTTTTAATAAGTCCTGCGTTATATAAAATTTCATTTGAGATTTTCTTCTCTTTCATAAAATTTTGCAGATGATATGGATCGTTTAAACTAAGCCCGATTTGAAAGGTTTTAATAAACTCTAAATCTATAGCTCTTTCATATAAATATTTTAGAGCCTCCTGGCCTGGATCTGTATGAAGCAAAAGATAGTTATAAAATCTCGCAGCTAAATCTAGAGCATTTTTTAAAACTTTTTTAGATGGCCCTAAATCTTTTTTGTGATCTTGAGAATCATTTTGCTCTAAATTAATTGAAAATTTATCAGCTAAATATTCTACAGATTCTGTAAATGACATCTTTTGATGATTCATTAAAAAAGAGATAGCATCACCATGAGCGGAGCAGCCATAGCAATGATAGTGAGTATCACTTCTTTGAATTACAAAAGATGGAGTTTTTTCTTCATGAAAGGGACATTTAGCTTTAAAATAGCTTCCACTTCTTGAAAAATCTACATAAGGAGATAAAACCTCTATTAGATCTATTCTAGAGCGGAGCAACTCTAAGCTTTCTTTGGTATATGTCTTCATAATAACTATCGTAGCATTTCTCAAAAAAAAGAAAAATAGCTCTTTTTTTTTATTCTAGTTAAAATGAATAAAAAAAAATAAAAGGATAAAAAAATGAGCTTTTCAACTCCTATGATGAAGCAATGGCAATCTTTAAAAGAAAAATCAAAAGATGCTCTTCTGCTCTTTCGTTTGGGAGATTTTTATGAAGCTTTTTTAGAAGATGCTTACATCATTTCTAAAGAGCTAGATCTCACCTTAACTAAAAGACACAATATAGCGATGTGTG
>JAAKFX010000071.1 GCA_011064865.1 Candidatus Anoxychlamydiales bacterium | reverse complement strand
GTTTTTTCTAAAATCTCAATCGCTAAGTTTAAATGACCTATATGTATAGGATCGAAAGTGCCTCCAAAAAAACCAATATTTTTTTTCATATAATTTCCCAACTATAGCGCTCTGCTTTTTGTTTTAATCTTCTGTTCGGCTGAACTGCTACTTTCTCTTTTGCAACTTCAAAAAGATCTATATCCTCAAAACTATCAGAATAAACGCTCACATTTTCTTTAGTAATTTTTAATTTTTTTATCAAAGCTTTTGCCTCTTTTGCTTTTTGTTTTCCATCCATTATAACATCTATTTTATCAAATCTATTTTCTTTATCAAACAGGTATTTAGTCGCTCTATACTCATCCACTTTTAACATCTTTGCAATCGGCTCTACTAAAAACATTACCGATGATGAAAATATAGCTATTTTATGATTATTAAATATAGCTTTTTGAAGTTTTAAAATAGATGGCATATAAAAGATTTTATCTAAGTATTTATCTAAAAAAATATCCACATCTTTCAAAAAGATATCTAAATTCTGATTTTTTAAAAACTTTTTAAACACTACATTATGTAGTTTTTGTATCTCCATATTAAAAAATTTAAATTTTATAAAATAATAAAGCAACTTAACAATAGAAAATTTTGAGAAATTATTTTTTTTATATAGATAGCTATAAAATTTAAAGCTTATGTTTGTGTTAAGAAGTGTTTTGTCAAGATCAAATATACTTAAATGCACGTTAATTACTTTCTAGATCAGCTATTTTATTTTCTAGTTGTTCTATAGATTCATCTAAAGATTTAAGCTTTTGTTTTTCTGCATCAATCAAATCTCTATAATTCATTGCCTTTTCAAAATCTAATCCAGAGCAAGAAAGCTGCTTATTTAAATTATCTATATGATTTTTTAAAGATTGTCTTCTTTTCTTTTTTTGATCAAAAACAGCTAGAATAGTTATAAGCTCATCTGACGCGCTAAGAGCTATTTTTTCTTTTTTCTCTTCAATTAGATGTGAGAGCGCTCTAAAATCTTTTTCCAACATTAATCTTTCAAATTTAGCAAGTTTTAGTATATCTATTTGTTTTTCTATTTGATTCTTCTCTTGCTCTAACTCTTCTGCTGTAAGATCTGCGTTTTGTAAAAGCTCTGCAATTTGCTTTTTCATGCTCTCTAGCTTTTCTTTTCTACTATCTAGTTTTTCTTTTCTACTATCTTCAACAGTATCTTGGTTTTTATTCTTCTTTTCTTTTTGCTGTTTTTGTAAAATAGGAGCTTTAGCATCTTTGATTTTTTGTTTTAAAAATTTAAGATCCTCTTTTAGTAAACTAGAGCTATTTAGAACCTTAAATATCTCTTTTTCATCTTTATCAATAGACTTTTCATCTATATCAGTCTCACACATCTTTTTTAAATTATTAATTTTTTTAGATATCTCTGCAACAATCTCTTTCGATTGTTGTCTCTCTTTTTTATAGCTTTTTTCTGCAAGCTTCACTCTATTCCAACATTTACTTAAAAGCAATCTACACTCAGTGAAAGAATCTGTATTTAAAGTAAATAATTTTGCTAGATTCTGCATGTTTTTTATATCTTCTTTTAAAATAAAAAAAGAGACTCTTGTAACATCAAAATTTTTAACAAAATTATTTATAGATTTCGAAAACTCTTCGCTTATTTCATCTACAAATGTTTTTCTTTTAGGGAAAATAATATCGCCAATATCAGATAGTCTTTTCAAAAATTTGTTTTTTGAGCTTATTCTCATATTCGTTTTAATTATCTCTTTTCTCAGAGAATTTATTTTAGCTGCAAAAGCATTCAAAAGAGATAGCTCTTTTTGTTTCTCAATATAAAAAGTTCTTTTATCTTGCAAAACTTTTAACTTATTATGTATTTCAATCTCTTTGATAGTTCGCAAAATCTCATCATATTTTTTCATATCTTCTTCTATAGATTTTATTGCTAAATCTATTTGCTCAACTTCAAAAGAGCTCTTTTCATTCAAAATGTTTTTTAATCTCTTTACCTCATTTGAAAGGTCGATATATTCCTTCCAAAACTCAGATCTTACAATTGAATTACTTGGGGTTTTAAAAAGCAAAAGACAGCTGTTTTTTATCTCCCAAAAAGTTTTAAAATCAGGTCTAGTATCTGTTGCTAGAGTCTTTTTCATCTCTTCTAGAGAAAATTTAATTTTCTCCTCATTTGATGTAATATTTTCTAGTTTTTGAATAAACTCATCATTTTGAATTGAAGTTTTTCCTATAGAAGACTTTTCATTCATAACACAATCCTTTTAAGAAAAAATATTTTTTTTTGAAAGAAAGATAAAAGTTTAGTAGAAAATATCTTTTTAAGTAAAACACTTTTCTAGATTATTTAGTTGTCTCAAATTTTAGTGTAAAATTGAAAGTATGAAAAAGCAAGCAAAAAGTTATAAATAAGATTAAAAATTATAAAATCCCTAGCTCAATTTCAATCTCTTGCTTATCTAGTGGATTTTCTATTAGTTTTAATAATTCATTAGAATTCTCTCTAGGAATATTAGATTCTTTTAATAAATCTATAACAGATTTCTCTTCATTATTTATTGAATGAATCAAAAAAGCTACTTCATCTGTTGGACAATATTTTAAGATTGTTAAAATAGTTGAAAATTGAGAAAACATAGCTAAAAAATGAAGTAACTTATTTCCAACAGAATCTACAGAAACATCCAAGCTATCTACAATTTCATCTCTATCAATTCGAGAAAGAAATGTTAATAGATATCTCGAATCTTCTATAGCATAAAATAAAGCTGTTTTTCCATCTGTATCTTTTTCATTTACAAAACCACTAAATTCATCTTCTAAATTCATTTCAATCAAATCCACTATGCATAAGAACCTACTAAAAGGATCAAACGAGATTTTACATTTTGTAACTGCCGATTTGATATTTGATGGAGTTACTGGTAGCTCAGAATGTTTTGAAACATAATGAAGTGCTGTCCTACCATACATATCTTTTTGTTTTATATATCTTTTTCTATCCTCATTATTATCAAATAAATTTAAAATCGCTTCAAAAACTCTTGCATTTTTTGCTATTGCAGCTAAATGCAGAGGCGATTTTTTTTCATTATCTAGAGTATTCATTAAAGATATTAAATCCGATCTATTTAACGAATCAAATATTTGCAAAACAAAATCTTCATCTATATGCATTAAAAGATGATGGAAAAGTGTTTTTCCTTTTATGATATCCAAAGTCAAAAGATCTTTTCTATGTGATATCTCTTCACTCAAAATCTCTTTTCTTCTATCTAGCTCTTCTTGTAAAAGCTTTTTTCTCTCATTTATCTCGAAATCTAAAAGATTTTTTCTTCTATCTAGCTCTTCTTGTAAAATATCTTTGCTCTCATCTATCTCGAAATCTAAAAGATCTCTTCTATCTTCTAGAGCCTCTTTTCTCTCATATATGTCTTCATTCAAAAGATACTTTTCGACATCTATTTCCTCTTGTAAAAGATCCTTTCTGTCATCTATTTCCTCATTTAAAAGAGCTCTTTTCTTATCTAGCTCTTCATATACAAGATCTTTTTCAACAATCTCTATTTTTACATTTAAAAGAGCTTTTCTTTGAGAGCTGTTAAACATTGTCAATAAATATAAGCCAAACATAGTACAATTTTCATTAAAAAATGAGTAATATAGAGCAGTTTTATTATCATTATCTTTAATATTAAATATTTCGAATAAGGTATCTGTATCTACCTTATCGACCAAAGCTTGTAAAATGAATTCTACTGTGTCTTCGTTAAAATAAGAAATTACCTCACCAGATAGATCTGCTAGGTAATGAATAAAAGTTTTTCCATAGTTATTTACCGTTTTCATATAAGCTATCATTTCATCTAAATCATTGAATTGACTTAAAATAGTATTAATTGTGTATGTATCCACATTTATAGCAGCTAAATGAAGTAGATTTCTTCCATTATTATCCTGGCTCATTAGAAATTCTTGAACATTTTTTTGAATTTCTTCAGTTTTGCTATTTCTTCTTATTTCTATAAGAAAAGTTAAAAGGTTTAACAACACTGATTCTCTAAAATTATATAAATAATGCGCAGGAATTTTGCCATCCTTGTCTTTTGTTAGCATATATTGAATAGGATCTTCTGCTTTTCTTATCTGATCTTGAATTTTTATTGGATCTTTATTGTTTAAAACAGCTAAATGTAGATCTGTTTTGCCTTCCTCTAATTGCAGCTCACCATCCATTGATTTTATGTCATGAGTATCTTCTTTAAATGCTTTTTCAGCATACTCTAAAACTGTCTGCATCTCTTTTCCTTCTCCAGGACATGCTTCATATGAGTGTGAATCCGGCCCTCTTTTACCCTCTCCTTTAGCAAGCTCGTGATGTACTGAAATCATATTACATTCTTGCACTAACCTGCTAATAAAGTTAGGGTCAATAATACTGGCCTCTTGAAGAGAAAGAGCTTCGATCTTAGTAGGGATATTGCGAAAATATTGTGTTAACCTTTGTATAGAAGATACCACAGCTGAGCTACCCATAAAAATCTCACAATTAGTGTATAATTATAATTAATTAATAGTTTTGACTAATTATTATACATATATTTTGAGTTAATTTCAAGACAATTACATATTTATAAATACACATAAGTACTTCCGAACAAGAGATTAGGCACTTATTATAGATTAATTTAAATTAATTATTATAACTTTTTTAAAAATTATTATTTACATAGATTGTTCATAATCTTGCAAGATATATTCTTTAGCTTTTTCTAATCCTAGCTCTTGAAGATTGAGCCAACGAAAATTGGGCTCTTTTTTAAACCAGGTAAATTGTCTTTTGATATATTTTTTTGTGGCTTTTTTAAACTCATCGATAAAAATTAATTTATCATCTAAGCTTTGTTTAGAATTTAAAAATTTTAGACATTGGCGGTATCCGATTGCTTGAGATGCTGAATAATTATTTTCTAAGCCTTTTTCTTTTAAAGCTTTTACCTCTTCTATAAAACCTTGTTTTATCATCTCATCGCAACGCTTGTTTACTTTTTCATACAAGATCTCTTTAGGAAGATACAAAAACCAAAGTCTGTAATTATAAAGAGGTTTTTGCTCAAGGTTTGGTTTTGGAATTTCACTAACTTTTTGTTTAGTTATTGCAATGATTTCTAAAGCTCTAATAATTTTATGTCTATCTTTATGTGTGATAGTTTTTGCATATTCTGGATCTAACATTTGTAGTCTTTCAAATAGAACATCAGCTCCCATTTCATTTAGTTTTTCTTCTAATTTTTTGCGAATCTCAGCATTCGATGGAGGACCGAGAGGGGGACCATATAAAAATGCATGAATATAAAACCCCGAGCCGCCAACAACTATTGGAACTTGTCCTTTTGCTAAGATCTGTCTGCATGCTATATGAGATTCTCTATAAAACTCTGATACATTAAAACTCTCATTTATATCTTTGATATCTACAAGGTGATGTTTTGCATTTTCTTGCTCATCTTTAGATGCTTTTGCAGTTCCGATATCCATTCCTTTATATACCTGCATAGAATCTGCAGAAATAATTTCTGCTCCTAAAATTTGAGCAATAGATATTGCAGTATCTGTTTTACCAACAGCTGTGGGACCTGCAATTACAATTACTTTTTTTTGAGCTATGTCATTTTGTTTTTTTTGTCTTAGCGGAAGATATAGTTTGGTTACTTGTTCTTCAATATCTTCAGTGTTATAAAAAATACTCACAGACTTTTCTCTAAAATAGCTTCTTTTTCATTTTTATAAATATTCAAAATCTTATCAAAACCTGTAAGTTTTATAAGATCCATTACCTCATCCGTTATAGAAAAAATGCCCAATCTTTTTTTATTTTCTTTATATTTTTTTGTAAAAGATAATAACACTCTTAAAGCTGCGCTACTTAAATAATCGATATTTGAAAAATCCATTATAATTACTTTATGCGCATCTTTTAATAAGGCCTGAAGTCTATTTTGAAGAAGCGAAGAAGAAGCCGCATCTATTCTACCAAAAAGCCTTAAAATTATTATCTTATCTATCTCTTCTACTTTTATTTCTAAACCTAAAATCACTGAAAAGTTCCTTTGTTAAACTATAATTAGATTTACAAAAATGATTTTTTTTAACCATCATATTTTTGTTATTTTGAAAAAAAATGAGCAGATATTTGATTTTTTAATATCCTGCTACTACAGAAAAATGAAATCTATTATGAGAGCGTTGCTGAGAGATATTTTTTAGCTGAACACCCCAATCTAACCTAGCAGATACATAGGAAGAAAAATTGTATCTAACTCCAGGTCCTATGCTATATAGAAGTTGAGATTTTTTCTCTGCTCCTGCTTTATGATTTTTCCAACCGTTTGCTAAATCAAAAAAAGTTAAAAATATAAAATTTCCATATTTTTTCTTTATGGAGGGAGTTCTCAACGATAAGTTATATAAAATAGCTAAATCCGCATTGTAAATAGCCTCTTTATATCCTCTTACTGTATTGTATCCTCCAAGCCCATAGGTTTCGCTAGGAAGTAAGTTTTGATTAGATAGTTGCCATCTTAAATACGATGCTATAACAAAATCTTTTGGCAGAGTATAGTTTACTTCCACAGCAGATCTAGCGTATACGTAGTGATTTTTTGCAAAAGCTCTAATTGTTCGATATTTTGCATTACTTTGATCTGAGACCCATCTTCCTGGCGAATAAAATCCTTCAATATAAAAATTGTATTCCAATCCTTTTTTTACTAAACCGCCCATATTGTAAGCTAACATAAATTGAGTTAGATTTGCGTATGCACCAAAGACAGGAGCTGCACTAAAGGTTACATTGTTATTAGTTCTTTTAAAATCAAACCCTAATATAACTTCTCCTAAATACTGCAAAACAAATATTGGGATATCATAGTGTGCACTTACTTGCAGATTCATACCATCGCTATGAAAAAGGCCGCTTAGACCTGTAACACTGTAATCTACATCAAACGAAGAATATGCTGCTATTAGCTCTAAAGAATCCCTCCAAGGCAGTGGCACAGTATATTTGAAGATATGAGCTTGATATTCTTTTAGAGTTGTAGCTGTTATATATTGATAGGCTAAAAGTTGATTTTTATATGTATTTGCTAGAATGCCAGCAAATACCCTAGTATTTCCAGTTACATCATTTCCAGTATTGTCTACACCTGCGTAGGGTCTTACAGGCAAACGATCTTTAACATTTATTTCAATATCTGTTGTATTTGTTTTCTCTCCCGGTGAATATATTGCAGATGCTTGTCTAAATGGATTTTGATTTATCCAATATAGATCTTTTACTAAAACATCTGATTTTATTGGCTCATCCGGTTTTAAACGAATATACTCTTTAACTTGTTCAGGTTTTGTCCATTTTTGAGTTTTTACATGAATTTTACCAAGTTTTGATTCAGTAATTAAAAAATAGACTCTTCCATTTGTTACATCCTGATTTGGAGTATCTATCATAACGAAAGGAAGCTTTTGATCTTGATAGAATTTAATTATATCATTTTTAATATCATTAACAAGCCTGTCAGTTATTGGACTATTTAAATATTTATCTAATCTTTTTTCTAAATCTTTTTTACAATGAGCAATAGCTAAATCTTCAATGCAAATATTCTCACACTCTTTATCAACATCTATCTCTTGACTAGTTAAGATAATACTTTTAAGAAGAGGTAAATTTTCTTCTTCTTCTCGTATTTCACAATTTTTATTTAAATCGCTAGATATACTCTCTTCTTGAGAAAACACTACGTAAGAAAATAATATTGCTATGATAAAAAAGAGTTTTGTCATTTTGATAGTTTTTTTACTCAACTTTTAGTTTTAGATCCTAAAACTTTAAGTCTTTGACATCCTCCTCTCCCTAAAGGAAGAGGATTCCTTAGCTATAAGCTAAGTTCCTGCTTCGCAGTTCGTAGCTTTTTTAGAAGATTCTAAAAAAGTCTTACACAAACTCCACAGGCTTACATTCCCGCGTGCCCCTCGGTACTTTTTACTTATCTCTTTTA
>JAAKFX010000070.1 GCA_011064865.1 Candidatus Anoxychlamydiales bacterium | reverse complement strand
TTCCCTCTTCTTCTATCTCGAAAGAGACTGGACAGTTTGTCGGATTAGTAAACTGGGACGCGCTGTAATATCTTATTTCGGACAAGTTTGCTGCTATGTGCCCAAGAGGACCGATCATGGAGGGTGGCAGTAGTCGAAAATCATCCCTATCTTTCATGCCAATTCTGCGTAACAAACCACGGTAGACAGCTAGAGACCCGAAATCTTCTGTTAACCCTGCATAACGTATCAAAGAGAGCGGAAAGTTGATCCTCTTACGATTCCCAGTAAAGTCCTTAACATACCAGCTTTGGCGTGACGAGAGTATGACATCGTTGTTGTTCTCGTCAGTGAAAATATCAACTATTGCTGATAGCACTACGTTCTTACCGTTCGTATCTAACCAGACTTTGAGCTTGCATTGCCCAGTTGGTTCTTCACTAATCCTATGGAAATTTGGGTCTTCCTCTGTGAGTTTCCGAAGTAGGAGCAAGGCATTTAGGATGTTGGTTTTACCGCTAGAGTTAGGACCTATCAGAACGGACAGGTTTGGATGTAGTTCGAAAGTCGTGTCCGAACATGATCTGTAGTTTTGGATTGATATTTTTCTTATCACCTATTGTTTGCTTTTTGGATTGAATATTCCAAAAATATGAATAATGGCCTTGTTTTTGAAGAAGCTCATCATGTGAGCCCTTTTCTAATAATTTTCCTTCATTTAAAACTAAAATTTCATCTGCGTTAACTATAGTAGAGAGTCTATGGGCTATTATAATGATAGTCTTTTCTGTTCTTAACTTATCAATAGCTGTTTGAATCAGTTTTTCTGAATGAGAATCTAATTGTGAGGTTGCTTCATCTAATATCAGAATTTCAGGGTTCTTTATAAGAGCTCTGGCAAGTGCTACTCTTTGTCTCTCTCCCCCAGATAATTTATGACCTTTTTCTCCAGTAATTGTTTGATATTTTTTAGGTAGTTTTTCAATAAATTCATGCGCATATGATAACTTTGATGCTTTTATTATTTCAGCAACACTCGCTTTGTCATTTCCGAATTTTATATTATCCTCAATTGTATCATGAAATAAAAAGACATCTTGATTAACAATACCAATTTTTTCTCTCCAACTACTAAGTGAAATATTATTCAGATTAATTCCATCAATCGATATTGATCCTTTAGTTGGATTGTATAAATTTAACAAAAGATCTATTAGAGTTGATTTTCCTGCACCCGATTTTCCAATCAATGCATAGGTCTTTCCTTTATTGAATGAAAAATTAAAATTGTCGAGAGCTGGTTTTTTTCTTTCATTATAATTAAAAGAGATATCTTTGAAGTGAATTTTATTTGTAAAACTTTTCAGCTCTGTTCCGCTTGAGGGGAGATATTCTTTATCATCATCTTTTAGAATTTGCACTAACCTGGTAAGAGGTCCTTTTGCGCTGACAATTTCAGCAAGGCTATTCATAAACATTTGCAATCTTGTTGCCAATCTATATGCAATAAAAATAAAGACCAATAAAGATGAGATAAAGGATTCTGTATGGCGAAGTAAGAAAGCTCCAACAATCAGCATTAATCCAATAACGACAATACCGATTATTTCTCCAAAAGATTGAATTAACGTTCTCCAAAAATTTATCTGTGCATTAGATTCAGCAATTTTTGTTAAGATAGTTTTTGTTTTATCAACTATTGAATCTTGGCGTTGGAACATATGTATTAGTTTCATACCATTAATATTTTGATTAGTTTTAGAGCTGAATTTCACTTCATCTTTAGTTAGATTTACAGATAAATTATTTAATCTTCTTAAAAGCAATTTATATAAAGCATTAACGCTAAAGAAAAATAGTAGTAAAAAAAAAGTCAAAACATAATCTATTTTTATAAGCCAAGCTAGTGATATGAATCCCATTATCAAAGAAGATAGGCCATTGTTTAATTGCATTAATACTGCTGGGATAACCCCAGGAGAGGTATTATAATTTATTAGATCTCCTGCTTGATATTTACTGACAAAAGGATATGAAAAATTAAATATTTGCCTATAAATTTTAATTTGCATTTTTACAGCTATCTTTAAAGCAACTTGGGAAATGACATATTGGGATAAAAATATAAAAGAGCTTCTAATAAATTGAATTGCTAAAGCCAAGATTATAAAAAATAAAAATTGCCGATTTTGAGATAAACTTTGCACAAAAGAATTTAAAAAAGAAAATATTGGTACAGAGGTTATTTGATCTCCTCTTAAAACACTAACAGATAATAATAAGCTTCCATATGATAAGCCTTCCATAAGTCCTGCTAATACTGCAGGAAGAAAATTTATAATTAGTAGATAAATATTTTTCTTTTTTTCTCCAGCTAAATAAGGATATAAAGGATTAGATATTATTTGTTTTTTTAATCTTCTGATTTTTTTTAACAACATTTTTTCCAATTTTTTTGTTTTAGTTGCTTTTTAGAATAAAGCATTGAAGAAAAAAAGAAAATTTATAAAGATATTTATCTTAAGTGAATTTAGCATTTGTATTTAGAAATAAATATAATTTTTAATAGAGGGATAACATGAAAGTTTTTATACCTGGAGGGGCTGGTTATGTTGGATCTAAATTAGTTCCGGCTCTTTTAGAAGAAGGATATGAAGTAGTTGTTTATGATCTTTTTTTATATGGAGATAATATTTTTGATGAGATCAAAGATGATTCGAATCTTACATTGATAAAAGCTGATATTAGAGATTTAAATAAGATCGAAAAAACTATTAAAGGGTGTGATTTTGTCATCCACTTAGCATGTATTTCAAATGATCCAAGTTTTGAGCTGAACCCAAAGCTTGGCAAATCGATTAATCTCGATTGTTTTGAGCCATTTGTAAAGATTTGCAAAAAAAATAACATTCAAAGATTTATTTATGCATCATCATCATCTGTTTATGGTGTAAAAAAAGAAAAAAATGTTACAGAAGATATGACACTAGAGCCTCTCACTGACTATTCAAAATTCAAAGTAGAGTGTGAAAAGATTCTTCTTAGCAATCTAGATGATGATTTTATATGTACAGTTATAAGGCCAGCTACTGTATGTGGCTATGCTCCTCGTCAAAGATTAGATGTTATTGTGAATATTTTAACAAATCTAGCTTATAACAGGGGTAAAATAAAAGTAATCGGTGGATCTCAAATGAGACCAAATATCCATGTAGATGATATGGTTAGAGCTTATCTTGCAGTTTTAAAAGCTCCAAAAGAAAAAATTCAAGGTGAAATTTTCAATGCTGGATATCAAAACTACACTGTGATGGAACTTAGTAAAATTGTTAAAAATCTTGTCTCAAAAAAACGAAACGTAGATCTAGAAGTTGTACCAACAAACGATAATCGATCCTATCATGTATCATCTGAAAAACTTCAAAAAAAACTTGGATTTGTTGCTAAATTTACAATTGAAGATGCTGTTGAGGGCTTGATTGAAGCTTTTGAAGAGAACAAACTAAAAGATTCTTTAAATAATAAGCTCTATTTTAATATTGAAACAATGAAAGCTATAAATTTGGAGTAATTAATGAAAGCTATTGTTACTGGTGGAGCTGGTTTTATAGGCTCTCATTTAGTGGATGTTCTTTTAGAAAATGGACATGAAGTAATAGCTATTGATAACTTATCTACTGGATGGCTTAAAAATTTGAAAAAAGCTTTAAAAAATCCAAATTTCAAATTTCATGAAGTTGATATTAGAGATAAAGATAAATTATTACCATTATTCGAAGGAGTTGACTTAGTATTTCATCTAGCAGCGCTTGCTGATATTGTGCCATCTATTGAAAAACCGCGCGCTTATTTTGAGACTAATGTTGATGGAACTTTTAATGTTTTAGAAGCTGCTAAAAAGGCTCAAGTGAAACGCTTTATTTATGCTGCATCGTCTTCTTGTTACGGTCTCACAAATCAATTGCCAACTTCTGAAAATGCTGAAATTTCCCCACAGTATCCCTATGCTTTAACTAAGTATTTGGGTGAAGAGCTAGTTATGCATTTTGAAAAACTTTATAAAATTCCATCGATATCACTTCGGTTTTTTAATGTATATGGGCCGAGATCTAGAACTACAGGAACATATGGTGCTGTTTTTGGTGTTTTTTTAGCCCAAAAATTAAATAATAAACCTTTTACAGTAGTTGGAGATGGTTCTCAAACCAGAGATTTTACATATGTTTCAGATATTGTCAGTGCACTCTATACTGCAGCTTTGTCTGATATCTCAGGTGAAATATTTAACGTTGGTAGCTCTGGGCATTATAGCATAAATAAGTTAGTGGATCTTATAAAAGGAGATATTGTGAATATCCCTAAAAGACCAGGTGAGCCAGATACTACTTTTGCAGATGTATCTAAAATTTACAAACAACTTGGGTGGAAGGCACAAATTTCTTTTGAGGAAGGTGTTAAAAAGCTAATAGACAAAATTGATGATTTTAAAGATGCTCCTGTTTGGAATGAAAAGAGCATTGAAATTGCAACAAAAGATTGGTTTAAATATTTATCAACATAAGTAGGTGTTTATGATTTATGAAAGATTAAAAAAAATTAGTGAAATGATTGTTAATACAACATGCACAACAAGTGATGATATTTTAGAGCTAGAAGAGGCATTTTCTTTATTTAAAGAAAAACTTCTAAAAGCTCAAAACACAAATGGAATTACGTACGTTATAGGAAATGGAGGTAGTGCTGGAATTGCATCTCATTTTTGTAATGATTTATTGAAAACTCTTAAAATACCTTCTTCTACATTAGTTGATGCGAGTGTATTAACTTGCTTAGCAAATGATTATGGATATGAGAAATGTTATAGTGAAGCTTTAAAAGTGATCTCCAAATCTGATGATGTTTTAGTAGCTATTAGCAGTTCTGGAAATTCATTAAATATTGTTAATGCTGTGAGAGTTGCCAAAGAAAAAGGTTCTTTTGTAATTACTTTTTCTGGGTTTGATTCAGCAAATCCACTAAGACAGATTGGAGACTTGAATTTTTGGCTAGATAAAAAAGATTATGGACTAGTAGAGATGGGTCATATGTTTTTGCTGCACTCTATTGTAGATCTTTTTGAAAAAATAAATATTAAAAAATCAGATTTGGTAACAAGCAAAAATGCATAACAAAATAAAAAGTTTAGAAGAGATTGAAAACATCTTAAAAGAGCATAAGAAACATGGAGATACGATAGTTCAATGTCACGGTGTTTTTGATCTTTTACATCCAGGCCATATTAGACATTTTAAACAAGCTAAAAAAAGAGGAGACAAGCTTGTTGTAAGTATTACGCCAGATAAGTTTGTTAATAAAGGTCCCGGCAGACCGGCTTTCAATGAAAAATTAAGAATAGAAGCGATAGCTGCGCTATCATCTGTTGATTATGTTGTAATGAATGATTCGAAAGATGCGATAAATGCTATAAAGCATATAAAACCTAATTTTTATGTAAAAGGCAGAGAATATAATGATCCTAAAAAAGATATTACTGGAAAGATCGTTGATGAAGAGATAGAAGTTAAAAAAAATGGCGGGCAGATTTATTTTACTGATGATATTACCTTTAGCTCATCTTCTCTACTTAATAAATATGTAGATCCATTATCTGAGACGGCAAAAAGGTTTATTGAAAAATTAAAAAACGAATATACAATTGATCAAATCAAAGAAAAGATAGATAAACTAGCTAACTTAAAAGTTTTGATAATTGGGGATGCGATAATTGATGAGTATCAATATGTAGATTCTCTAGGGCAATCTGCTAAAGGGCAACATTTGGTAGCTTCTTGCAAAGATAGAGAAAGGTTTTTAGGTGGCTCTTTAATCATTGCAAATCATATGTCTGAGTTTTCTAGCGATGTAACTTTATTGACTAACCTAGGAAAAGATTGTGATCACTTAAATTTTATTAATGAGAATCTAAATGATAATGTGAAATTAGAGAGTATATTTCATGAAAAATACTCTACCTTGCTGAAAAAAAGATATGTTTTAAAAGATGGGACAAATTTGACAAAACTTTTTGAAACTTATTCTTCAAATGATGATTTATTGAATCAAAAAAATATAGTAGATGTGAAAAAATTTATTCATGAAAATGCTAATAGCTACGATTTAGTTTTGGTATGTGATTTTGGTAATGGTTTTTTGAATAAAGAGCTAAAAAAAGAGATTTCTAAAGTACATTCTTTTTTAGCTATTAATTCTCAAATCAATAGTGGAAATAGGGGATATAATGTAGTTACACAATATGAAAGAGCTGATTTTATTTCTTTAAATGGACCTGAGATAAGACTTGCTGCTCATGATAAAGAGAGTGCAATCGAGGATGTAACAAAAAAAATAGCTAAAAAAATGAGATGTGGTAGTATTTGTGTTACCTTAGGTGTTAAGGGAAGTTATTGTTTTTCTTCTTTAAATCATATTTCTCAGATTATTCCTGCTTTTGCAACAAACAGTATTGATAGAGTTGGTGCTGGCGATAGTTTTTTTTCTCTCTCAGCTCTTTGTATGGCAAGTAGATATTCTCCTATTTTATCATCATATATAGGAGCTATTGCAGCTGCAATCGATGTAAATATTGTTGGAAATAAAGAACATGTAAAAAAAGAAGAAATGCTAAAATTTTTAGTTAGGATGTTTAAATGAAAAATAGGTTTTTTGATGATTTGCATCTACCGTTATATTACAAAATGCTAAAAATTCGTCTGATTGAAGAGACAATAGCAAATGAATATTCAAAAGGTTATATGCGTTGTCCTACTCATCTCAGTATCGGCCAAGAGGCTATTGCTGTGGGAGTTTGTCAAAATTTAAAGGATACTGATTATGTACTCTCTAATCATAGAGCGCATGCACATTATTTAGCTAAAGGTGGCTCTTTTAAAAAAATGCTCGCAGAAATTATGGGAAAAAAAGATGGATGCTGCTCTGGTAGAGGTGGCTCTATGCATTTAGTTGATGTTGAAAAAGGATTTTTAGGATCTACTCCTATCGTTGCTGGTACAATCCCTATAGCTGTTGGAGTTGCTTTATCTTCTCAAATGAAAAATGAAGATAATATTACTGTAGTATTTTTAGGTGATGGAGCAACGGAGACTGGAGTGTTTTCAGAGAGTTTAAATTTTGCAGCATTGAAAAACTTAAATATTATCTTTGTCTGTGAGAATAACTATTATTCTGTTTACTCTCCTTTAAATGTCAGGCAAGCGAAAAATAGAGATCGTGTGAAAATAGCTGAGGCTAATGGTCTTTTTGCAAAAAAACAAAAAGATGGTAATGATGTTTTAACAGTCTACTCAGGCATAAAAGAGTGCATAGATGTAATTAAAAATGATAAAACCCCATGTTATATAGAATTTGATACCTATAGATATAAAGAACATTGCGGGCCAAATAATGACGATGATTTAAACTATAGGCCAATAAAAGAGTCTGATTATTGGTTTAACAATTGTCCTATTAAAAAATTTGAAAATTTTTTATTGAAAAATGAAAAAATAACTCAAAAAACTCTCAAAGAGATCAAAAATGATTTACTTGATGAAATTAATAAAACTTTTGTTTGGGCAAAAAACTTAGATTTTTCTGTTTTCAATTTATCAAACGAGGAAAAAATTTATTCATAAAAAAATGAGAAATATAACATTTGCAAAAGCTGTTTTAGAAGCAACAGATCAAATGATGGCTTTGGATAAAAGTGTTTATTTGATGGGTCTTGGCGCTCCTGATCCTAAAGGAATATTTGGAACGACAATAGGGCTTCAAAAAAAATATGGATCTAAAAGAGTATTTGATATGCCGATTTCTGAAAATGCAATGATGGGAGTTTGCATAGGATCTGCTATACAGGGAATGAGACCTATTATAACTCATCAGAGAGCAGATTTTTTCTTTTTAGCTTTTGATCAATTAATAAATAATGCTTCTAAATGGCATTATATGTTTTCTAATCAAATGAAAGTTCCAATTGTAATAAGGTTAATTATTGGACAGGGTTGGGGGCAAGGCCCTCAACACTCTCAATCAATTCACAGCATGTTAGCGCATGTGCCAGGGCTAAAAATTGTTATGCCGTCGAATCCATATGATGCAAAAGGGCTATTAATCTCAGCTATAAAAGATGACAATCCAGTTGTTTTTTTAGAGCATCGCTATCTACATAATATTGATGGACATGTGCCTGAAGATATTTATGATATTGAAATTGGAAAAGCAAAAAAAATATCTGATGGCAACGATATTACTATACTATCACTCTCAAATATGACTTTTGAGGCCTTCAAAGCAATTAAAGTTTTAGAA
>JAAKFX010000007.1 GCA_011064865.1 Candidatus Anoxychlamydiales bacterium | reverse complement strand
CAATATAGCGATGTGTGGTGTACCATATCATGCAGGTGAAGTTTATATCGATAGACTTATTGCTAAAAATTTTAAAGTAGCCGTTGCAGAGCAAGTTGAAGATCCCAAAGATGCAAAAGGTATAGTAAAAAGAGAGATTGTAAAAATCTTATCACCAGGAGTTATTTTTCAATCAAATCTTTTAAAAGATAAGTCTAATAATTTTTTTATATCTATATCTCAAATAGGCTCTATTTTTGGGATTTCAATTCTAGATTTATCTACATCGGAGTTTAGCGCAATTGAGATTGAAGATGAAAAAGATCTGATAAATGAGATTTATAAACTAAAGCCCTCTGAGATTTTAGTCTCTCAAAAGTTTAAAGATCAAAATCAAAAAATTATTGATAAGCTTTTTATAGATCTTAACTTTTTATTAACTGAAAAAGATAATTGGTATTTTGAGTTTGATATGGCTTTAGATATTTTATTAAATCATTTCAATACTCCCTCTTTAGATAGTTTTGGGCTAAAAGCTATGACAGCTGCAATTGCAGCATCTGGCGCTTTAATTTCATATTTAACAGAAGACTTATATATAAAGTTAGATCATATCAAAACTATAAAAGCTGAAAACCTCTCATCTTTTATGGCAATTGATTTTGCAACGATGAAAAACTTAGAAATTTTAGAGTCATTGAATCATTTAAATAAAGATTCTACACTTTTAAATCTTTTAGATAAAACATCCACAGCTATGGGTGGTAGGCTTTTAAAAAGATGGTTAAAAATGCCTCTTTTAGAGATAGATAAAATTCAAAAAAGACAAGACTCTATTCAAGAGTTTTTAGATAATTTTGAAACATCTCTTAAAATCAGCGAATATCTTCAAAACATTAAAGATATGCAAAGACTTCTTATTAGAGTTATAAATAAAAGTTTGACACCTAAAGATCTTGCAAATTTAAGAGAATCTATAAGAAATGTACCCTTGATAAAAGAGAAGCTTAAAAACTTTAAATCTTTATTAAACATTGAAAATGAAAAAGATTTAATAGATATCTCAAGTCTACTCTCTTTATTAGAAGAAGCTTTAGTAGAGATTCCTCCAATTAGATTATCGGATGGAAATATCTTTAAAACAGGCTACAGTGAAAAGCTAGATGAGCTTAAAAAGATCTCTACAAATAGTTTTACATATCTAAATAACTACCAAAACAAACTTAAAGAACAAACCAATATAAAAACTCTAAAAGTCAAATTCAACAAGATTTTTGGCTATTTCATAGATGTGAGTAGAGCTCAAGTAGATAAAGTACCAAAAGAGTTTATAAAAAAACAAACGCTAGTAAATTCAGAAAGATTTATTACCCAAGAGCTCAAAGAGTTTGAAGAAAAAGTTCTAAAATCTGAAGAGAGGTTAAAAACTTTAGAAAATGAGCTTTTTCTAGATCTCAGAGAAAAAGTTTTAAAATATTCAAAAGATTTACAGAAAATCGCTGAAGCTATTGCAAATATTGATGTTTTAATATCTTTTTCAAAAGTTGCAAAAGCAAATAGTTTCATAAAACCTGAAATCAATGACTCTAACATACTTGATATCAAAGATGGAAAACATCCGATTATCGAAGCTAATCTGCCTTTTGGAGAATTTATTGCAAATGACACCTATTTAGATAATGAAAACAATCAAATGTATTTAATAACCGGCCCTAATATGGCAGGAAAATCTACATATATTCGCCAAGTAGCAATAATTGTAATAATGGCACAAATAGGATCTTTTATTCCTGCAAAAGCAGCCAAAATAGGAATTGTTGACAAAGTCTTTTCTAGAATTGGAGCATCTGATGATCTATCTCGCGGTCAATCTACTTTCATGGTTGAGATGATAGAGACTGCAAATATTTTAAATAATGCAACGAATAGATCTTTAATTATCTTAGATGAGATAGGCAGAGGAACATCAACTTATGATGGTATTTCAATTGCTTGGTCAGTTGTTGAATATCTAATAAATACAAAAGACAAAAAAGCAAAAACTCTTTTTGCAACGCACTATTTTGAGCTAACGGAGCTTGAAAACAGCTTAAAAGGGGTTACAAACTATAATATTGCTGTAAAAGAGAGTGAGACCGAAATTGTATTTTTAAGAAAAATCATAAAAGGCTCTACTGATAAAAGCTATGGCATACATGTTGCAAAAATAGCTAATATGCCAAGTGTAGTTATAGAGAAAGCAGCGCAGATTCTCTCTAATTTAGAGAAAAAAGAAAACACTACAAAAAACTCATCCGAGATAAAACCTAAAAAAGCTGAGCAATTTGTACTTTTCGATATTCAAGATAATCTAAATAAAAAAATGCAAAATGTTATTAAAGAGCTTCAAGAGATTGATATAAATACTCTAACGCCTTTGGATGCATTGAAAAAAATATATAATTTAAAAAAAGATATAGATAAATAGAATTTAAGTAGATGAGATTTGATAAATGAGTTTTGATAGACTACTGCTCAATAAAATGCCAAAAAAATGCGGCGTTTATATCATGAAAGATATAAATGAAAAGATATTATATGTTGGCAAAGCAACAAACTTAAGAAATAGAATAAAACAATATTTTTTAGGTACAGATACAAGAGCTAGCGTATCTTTTTTAGTAGATCAAATCAGCTCTATTGAAACCATAATTGTCTTAAATGATAAAGAAGCTCTAATTTTAGAAAATACTCTCATAAAAAAACACCAACCGAAATACAACATTTTACTAAAAGATGATAAAACCTACGTTAGCATTATGATCAACTCATCTCATAGATGGCCGATGATCAAACTTGTTAGATTAAAATTGCAACCTAAAGATAAAAACCAATATTTTGGACCATATACAAATGTAAAAGCGGCGAGATCAGTAAGAAATCTTTTATTAAAGCTTTTTCCTCTTCGTCAATGTTCTGATAGTGAAATTCAAAATAGAGTAAGACCATGCATCTTATATGATATCAAAAAATGTATAGCGCCTTGTGTTAACAAATGCACAAAAAAAGAGTATGACATCTTAGTTGAAAAAGTACTTTTATTTTTAAAAGGAAAGGATACATCTATTTTAAAAAATCTAAAAAATCAGATGAAAACAGCCTCTAAAAACTTAGAATATGAAAAAGCTAACATCTATTTAAATCTTATAAATCAAATCAAACATATCAGGCTAAATCAATATGTCGATATCTTATCTGCTAAAAATACAGATGTAATAGGAATATATAAGCGCGATCATCTAATAGTGATAGTAAAGCTAATTTTTAGGCAAGGAAGACTAACTACTTCTGAGCATTTTTCATTTTTTGAAATAGCCTCACCTATTGAGGAAGTTTTAGAATCTTTTCTGCTTCAACACTACTCAAAAGTTATATCTTCTAAAGAGATCCTTATCCCAATAAAACTCAAAAACTTGAAAAATATTGAAAATATTATCTCTAAAGATCATAAAAAACTAAAAATTACATATCCCATTAAAGGGAAGAAAAAAGAGCTAATAAAACTAAGTGAGGAAAATGCGAAAAGCTTGCATCTACAACAAAAAGATCAAAAAACTCTAAATGAGAAAAAACTACTAAATCTACAAGATGTTCTTAAACTTACAAATTTCCCCTCTCATATAATCTGTTTCGATACCTCCAATATATCCGGCACTACTAACGTTGCTTCTATGGTTACTTTTATCGATGGTAAGAAAGACAGATCAAAAATAAAACTTTTTAAAATCAAAACTGAAAAAAAAGGCGATATCGCAGCTTTTGAAGAGGTTCTTTATCGTCATTTTTCAAAACTCCGTATATATCCTGATCTTTTAGTCTTAGATGGAGGAAAAGCTCATCTAAATATAGCCCTAAAAGTTTTAAATAAATTGAACATAGCAAGCATTGATACTCTTGCAATCTCTAAAGAAAAAGCAAAACACACAAAAGCTTTAACCAAAGAAAAAGTTTTTATCCCTCATATAAAAGAACCTATCTTTATAAACCCTTACTCCCCTACTTTATTCTTACTTCAAGAGATTAGAGATGAAGCTCATAGAGTTGCTATAACTTTTCATAAAAAATCTAGAGCTAAAAAAACTATCACTACAAAGCTTTTCAATATTCAAGGCATTGGTGAGAAAAAAACAAAAGCTCTTTTAAAAACTTTTAAAAGTGTAGAAAATCTAAAACAAGCAAAAAGAAAAGATCTTGAAAAATTAAAAATTTTAAATTCTACAGACCTTGAAAAAATCTTAAAGTTTTGTAAAAAAGCTTAATTCTTGAAAAAATTATATTTCCGGCTCATCTTTTTTAAGATAATTGGAAATTTTCCATTTTTATTGATTTTTTCATACTTATAGCTTTAAAGTTGTATCTTCATTTTTTTTTAAATAAATAGGCGCTTTATGAATAGCTCAAAAAAATCAATAAAAAAACTTATAATTGTATTTGTCTTATCTCTATTTCTCTATAGCACAACTAGCTATGCAGCTTCATTATCTCATCGTTCAATGTATTCCGATTTTTTAGTAGAGAATATTAATAATAAAAAGCCTAATAAAGACTATGTATTTTCATTCAAAAATCAAACATATATTTTAGAAGAATATAATACTTCAGATAATGTGATCTCCAACAAAGCGTTTACTATTAAAATAGCAAATGAAAAGCCTTTTTTATATTTAATAGATACTGGTTTGTATCTTGAAAGTTGTTTTTATAATGATAAAGTGCTTTCTATTACAGTTGATACATATATAGATCAAAATAATTTTTCTAACACTGATCTTTTAAAACTGATAAAAAAAGCCTTAAAAACTAGCAAGTATTCTTATAAATTTGTCCATTTTAAAGAAGATCCATATAATGATTTTACCTTCACGGATGTAGATACACGTTTTAAAAATATTTTATTACAAAAGCAATCCTATGCAGAAAAAATTGGATGTTCAAAATTTCAATATGAAAAAATAGAAGTTAATCGAAGTACATTGTTTCATTATCGAGATAGTAATGAGCGTGCACTATATTCTATTTGCAAAAAGTGGCTCTCAGATTTTGTTAATTTAGATCATATGCAGAATTCAATAAAATCTCTTGCTCAAACCGATGAAAAACATGAATTTTTAGACTTTTTATCTGAGTGTAAAAGTAGGCTTTCTTTATATGGCACCTCGAGTATTGCAAAAACTTATCAAGAATTAGAAAAGACGAAACAAAACTCAAATATTTCAGATGAATTACTGAGATCTTTTAAAGAGCAGCTTTTAAATTTTCAAAATCCGTTAATTGCAAAATTAATTAAACAAACATTTGATAAAGGATTGGACTCTAAAAATTCTTTTCATAAACTTTTAGCTGCCCAAATAATATTTGAAGCTCAATCCATAACTCAAATAAATGACATAGAGAAATATTCTAAACTATTTGATAATTACAATTTTAATGAGCTTTTCAATAATCTTATCCATAAACAATTGGATCGCTATAAAAAATTTAAATCATTTCCAATAGAGAGAACTCTTATAGCTGAAATGAGTGATGATGAACTAAAAGATTTTATAAAAAAACGTAATTTTTTTACTTTTCAAAATTTTAGTCCAGAAGAGTTCAGTAAAATGGTTACAGATGCTCTAAATTGCTTGAATATACAAGATATATCAGAATTTTATCCTATATTAGTTAAATCATTAAAAGAATCTTTATCAAATGATTTTTCTTGGTCATTGTGGAGCAACAATCTAGAAGATGGAGAACATTTTTTAAAATGGTTCTTCTGCTACAGATTTATCAACGGATATGATGATTTTTTTATTAATATAGCTTCTTTATGGGGATATTTATTTTTATAATAATCCATCTTTGGAGAAAAAAAATTATAAAGAATCGAGTAATAATTTTTTAAAAAGTGTCTATGAAACACTGAATACAAATTAATAGTTATGGCTGGGTATAGATTTTTATATGCAGCCACAACTCTTTTTTTCTAAATGGAAATAGAGCTAAAAAATCTATTTTTTCTCTTTAAGAGTAAAAATAAATTCTTTGTCGTAATTTAAATGATCTATTAAAAGCTTGCCAATTTTGTCTTCAATATCTAATAAAAACTGTTTTTGATTCTCTAAACTATCAACGCTAGCTATTATCTCTAGTTTTTCTTTTGATAAAACCGTTACTTCTAAATTATTTTTTTTCTCTGGAAATATGTTTTCAAAATATTTTTCCAGATAACTTTTTATAATCTCTGTATTTACATCAGATCTATTTTTTTTCATATTGAGTTTTAAATACTGAGTTTTATGAAGCTGATATAAACAGATAAATAGTAAAAGCGCTGATGCTAAAGTAATTAACCCAATTTTTAAAAAGATTTGAGGATTCAAATTTATATAATCCACAAAAAAATGAACAAAGTCAGGCTTTAAATATAACACAATAAAAAAAGATCCCAAAGCTGCTATAAACATCAAAAATACTAGATGTATGGCAGAAATGAGAACAGAAGATGTTCTCATTTCTTAAAATCCTTCGTATTCTTCTTCATTACTTACAATAGTCTCTAGCTCTCCATCTTCCTCTTCAGACTCTTCATCTTTTTGATTAGCTTCTGTTAAAAGATTTTTGAAAACTACATGTACTGTACTAACGTGAAGACCTGTAAATTTGCTAATATCTTCAATAATTTTAGATTGGATCTCGTCAGACTTTTCTGGGATAGCTATTCCAAACCGAACATTTACTTCAAGTTTTACTGATACAGAATGCTTTTTTTGATCCTGCTCTATGTGAATAGCAGAAAAGCTCTCTTGAGCATCTCTACCTAATAGAGAATCTATAAGACCTTTGCTTACTAAATGTATGCCCTCTATTTTTGAAAGAGCTTGAAAAACTATTGATTGAAAGACCTTACTTTCTATATCTCTAGAGAAAGTAGTCTCTGGTAATTGGATCTCTTTTTGATCCACTTCACTAAACTTTTCATTCATAAAAGTACCTCATATAAAAATCTAAAGCTCCATTTTAATTTAATTCGAATTTTTCTAAAACTACTTTTCTTTTATATCGAAATATATCAGACTTATAGCTATGATAATTAATCAAAATATTTGTTTATGAATTCAATTTTACCAATGATTTGTTGGCTCCTTTGTGGGGCAATGTGCTCAAGAATAGCTAGAAAAAAAAATAGAAACGCTCACACTTGGTTTTTATTAGGAATGTTTTTTGGACTTATAGCTCTTACTATAATCTATTTTTTAAAACCCTTAAAAATATTGAAAAGCACTCAAAAATCAACCCCTTTATCTGTTTTAGATCATTTCTCAATTTTAAAAGAGGATAATAATTACTGGTATTATCTTGATAAAGAAAACAAAAATATAGGCCCAATGAGTCTAAATGCGCTATATAAAAATTATTTAAAAGAAGCGATTTCAAATACTACATATGTATGGAATGATACAATGGATAGCTGGAAAAAGCTTCAAGATATTAGCTCATTGACAAAACTCATAAAAAAACCTACCAACTAGCTTTAGTTATACCTGGAATATGTCCACTAGATGCAAGCTCTCTAAAACATAGTCTTGAGAGTTTAAATTTTCTTAGATAACCTCTACATCTACCTGTTCTTTCACAACGATTTCGAAGTCTTACTTTAGAAGAATTTTTTGGAAGTGCATTTAACTGATTTACAGCCTGCATTCTATCTTCGTCTGATTTTGTCATATCGACAATAATTTTTTTGAGCTCTGCTCTTTTATCTTTTTTTAAAGCTACTAGCTTCTCTCTTCTTTTTTGTTTTTCAATAGATGATGTTTTTGCCATTATTTTATCCTTAAAATTATTTTTTACGTGCTGGACCCTTCTGTCTTTGTTTCCTATTGGGATCTCTTTTATTTATAACATATAAACGACCCTTTCTTCTAACCAATTTATCGCCTTTCGAAGGATCGGCTTTCACAGATGCTTTTGTTTTCATAAAAATTCCTTACATATAAATTGGATAGTTATTTTATTTTATTTCGCTTTTCTTTTCAATCTTCTTGAAAATTTTCTTTATTTTACATATCATAGACCCTTAAATTAAAAATTATAGGCGTATATATGAAACGTACATATCAACCTTCAAAGAAAAAAAGACTAAGAAAACTTGGCTTTAGAGCTAAAATGAAGACTAAAAATGGTAGAGATATTATTAACAGAAGAAGAAGAATCGGCAGAAAAAGACTTACAGCTTAATTTTTCTTTTCCCAAAAAGTTAAAAATCAGAAAAAAACTTGAATATAAAAGCCTATATAAATCTTGTATTAGGCTCAAAGGCTCAAATATCTACTTAGATTATAGATTCAATGAAAAGCTTGAGCTTCCAAGAATCGGCATCACTATATCCTCAAAAACAGCTAAAGCTCATTTAAGAAATAAATTTAAAAGAATTATCAAAGAAATATTTAGATTGAATCGACATAAGCTAAATAAAAGCTTAGAAATTCATATTTTAGCAAAATCAATGTCTCAAGATATGACTTACATCGAATTGGAAAAAGATTTTTTGAATCTGATGAATCAAATAAAAAAGTTGTCTTAAAGGCTTTTGTTTAAAAACACATCATGCTCAAAGCTAAATCTTTTTAGGATCTACACCAGGATGAAAATCTCTTTACTCTGAATAGGTTAAGAGAGCTAGTGCTTTCTCAGCTTACTTTTTTTTACTATGCGTTTTCGTTACTCCCATTAGAGGGTGAAAGCTAACTGTTTTTGCTTTCTCACCTTTCTTTTTTTCTTTTCCATGCTTTTACTTTTGTGAAGGTTCGATTAATAGACTCAGTGCGCTAGCTGCTTCTGTTTTCTTCTCAGCCTCTTCTAAACTCTTAACAAGAGCTTCTCCAATTTCTATAACAGTGGCATGCATCTTTGTTGCTTTTGTATAAAAATTCATAGCATTTGAATATGGCAAATGCTCGAAATCTCTCTCTTGAACTCTCTTAGCATAAATCTTTGTAACTTCCCCTGCAAAACACCTATAACCTGTAGCAAATACCGCAATATGAGTTAATTTTTTGATTTTTTCTTTTACTGAGATATGTTTACTATTTTTAAGATTATGAATACATAAATTGATATATGAATGGTAATTGTCTTCAGCTGAATCGAAAAGACCGAGTTCATAAAACCTATTTGCCATAGATAGCTGAGAGCTCATCATTGGAGCTAAATCGACAGTCGTTGAATTTTCATAATTTACTACAGAACCATTTGCTTCATTTGCAGACTCCTTAACTTTAGAGCTAAGTACTCTTAAGATATTAGTAATTTTATCAAATTGTTGAGCTAACTCTGATTCAACTATTTGAAAATTTCCTAACTGATGCATTACAGAGCTAGGAAGACTAACACTTGGTTGTTGTACACTCATTCTTTTATCCCCCCCTCCTCATTGCGTTTATTTTTTTGTTAACTAAATGAAAATGCTCTTGCGGAGAATTAATATTATCTAACTTTTTATTTAGGTTTATTAACATTGTTTGAATATGATCGTTTAAATCACTCTCTTCTTTGCAATGGCTTAAAGCTTGTTTTACCGCATAAAAAGCTCGATATAAAAACTTCTGCGAATTGTCTACTAAATCATCTATGGTTTTATATATATCTGCAATATTTACATAAGTACTCGCTAAATTTTTCCATAAATCAGCTTTAAAATCTGGTTTATCAAATTCTAACCCTATAGCTTCTTTATAAGATCTAATCGCTTTTGTAAATCCTTCAATAGCATCTTGGTAATAATGAAATACATTATAAATATCCGCTATTTGATTTCTTTCATTTGCAATATTTGCCAATAAGTTTGCTTGGCATTGATTAATATAATCTAATTCATCCGGATTTTTTGCTTTTTTAATTTCTAAAAGCTCTCTCATTTCAGTTGAGTAGTATTCAATATTTTTTAAATATGGATCTATTTTAGAATTGATTTTTGATAAATTCTCCTTATCTTGAGCTTTTTTTAAAATCTTTTCAATATTTCTATGAATATCTGAATTGTGTATTTTATGACCTAAAAGTTCTTGGCATTTTTTAATTACTTCTTGATATTTTCCATCTGTAAATAATTGTTCAACTTCAGCATTATTTTCATTTTCCTCTTTTTCTATGCGTTCTAATATTGCAGTCTGTATTTCATCATCTATAAGAGTCTCTTGAATACGTTTTGGTGGTTTTTTACGATTTTGAGGTAAAGATAACCAATACTCTGGAGGCTCATCAGCGACTGGAGGCTCATCAGCGATAGGGATCATATTAGGATCGATTGGAGGCTCAACACCATTCTTTCTTTCAATCTTTCTTGGATCAGATGCTGGGCTGGTATCTTCAGCAGTTGATTGTAGGTTTGTAAAAACACATTTTTGAACAAAATAAATTTTATAATCCGTACCATTGCATGCAGGGCATCTAAAAGAGCCATTTCCATCAAAAAAATCCACATGTTCTCTTTGAGAATAACACGAATTATGCAGATAAACATCAGATTTTGAAATAATTCCTACGCTCATAATAACTCTTATTTTAAAATATTAAATTTTTATATAAATTATTATAACAATTTTGTGAAAAAACAGCAATATTATTACCAATAATAAATTAATATAAAGGATAATAAATATTATAAATTAATATAAATGGTAATAAATATTATCCGCTATTATATTAATAATTTTAAAAATAGACCAATAAAATTTATAAATCCTTGATTATTAGATATATTTAATTTAGAATATAGATCATGTATCCAACAATTATCATCAGACATAAAAAAGAGAACCTAAAAAAATGCTCACTTAGAGGGCTAGAAAAAAGAGAAAATATCTGTTTTTATAGCTATCCTCTAAAAAATGAGCTGCCGGATTTTTCAAATTATTTCTTACTAGAGATGAATGCACCCGAGCTTAAAGCACAAGATCAAGATAAAGGAATTCTTTTGATAGACTCCACATGGAAATATTTAGCTAAAATTTTGAAAATTCTTCCTGAAAATATTGAAAAAAGATCTTTGCCGAAAAACTATATTAGTGCATATCCAAGAAAGCAAACAATGTGCACAGATCCAATAAGAGGTCTTGCTTCTATAGAAGCTCTATACTTAGCATATATGCTAACAAAAAGAGATATCACTGGTATATTAGATAACTACTATTGGAAAGAGCAATTTTTAAGTATTAATAAATTACTCTGAAAATATTATAGCAAAATCTCGAGCTCTCAATTCTCTTAATCTTGATCTCGCTATTTCCTCAAGTAATTGAGTATATTTTTCTCTGAATGTCCTTCTGAAATCTTCAAAAACTATATATATTTTAAGTAACTAAGGCCTTTTCTCTTTGTCTTGCTTTTTTAGCATCATCGACTTGTTTTTTATAGCAGTTAAAACAGACAGGAAAATAGAGCTCTTCGCAGCCTAGCTGAACAGACGGACCTTCTACTGTTGCGAGACCATCTACATGTTTGAGGTTCATAACTGATTTTTTGTTACAAAAATTGCAAGTACATTTTATCTCTTCTATAGTATCTGCAACTTCCATAAGTCTTTTAGAGCCTTCAAAAAGATGTGATTTAAAATCAGCTCTAAGACCATAACAAATAACAGGTATTTGTAAAACGATGGTTATTTCTCTTAATTGATTTATGAGATATTCAGAGAGAAATTGAGCTTCATCAACTAAGATGCAGCTGACATTATTAAATTGTTTTAGATCTAATTCAGTGTCTGGTTTTACTAATATATCTGCTGATTTTTCTAAACCGGCTCTTGATTTGATTTTATTTTTCCCAAAGCGATTATCTAACTCTGGTTTTATAAGACATATTTTTTTTCCTTGTTTTCTATAGTTGTGAGCAACTGCTAAAAGGTTTAAAGTTTTAGCAGAACTTACTGTTCCATAGCGAAAATATAACTTAGCCATAAGACCTCAAAAGTTTTTATTTTAATTTATTGCTTACGCTACTTGTTGAAAAGTTTTTTTTTATTTTTTTTGAGGAATTTTTTTAGGACAAGAATAAAAAAAGCTAATGAAGAGAACTAAAATAGGAATAATCTCTAATCTTCCAAGCCACATTAAGAAGATAAAAATGATTTTGCTAAATGTTTTTAAAGAGTCTATTGTAACACCGGTTGAGAGGCCAACATTGCTCATTGCAGATGTAACATCAAAAAAGATATCTATAATTTTTTTCTCGGGCTCTAATAAAAGAAGCACAAAAACACCTAAAAAAAGAGTTAGAATCCAAAGAAAAAATAAAACAGAGGCTTCATAGAGTCTCTCTGTTTTGTGACTCTCAGGTAGATAAACACCTGATGGATCTTCTTTTTTAGGCTGTCTTTTTTTAGTTAAAACTTTTTTCTCTTTTAAAATTGTAAAAGCGATTATGCGAAGGGTGAGAGATTGAAATAAAAAAATGATTCTTCGAATTTTTAAACCACCGACAGTAGATCCAGAGCAGCCTCCTATTATCATTGCCATAATCATCAAAAATTTTGTCGCTGTAGTTAGATTTGCTATTTTTTGAGAGAAAAATCCACAAGTTGCTAAAGAAGAGATCCATTGAAAAACATAATTTATAAAATGATTTAGTTTTAGATTTATTGAAATTATTAAAATGGAGCCGATTATTAAAAGTATAAAAAAGACTCTATTTTGAATGTTTTTAAAAAAATCTAAAAACTTTCTTTGGATAAAAATTTTATAATGAAGTGTAAAACTCATAGCACCGAGTATCAATAAAAACATGGCGATTATTTGAATGATATTGGAATATCCAACAAAGCTATTATCAGTAATTGTAAAACCACCTGTTGAGATTGCTGACATTGAATGGTTGATAGCAGCCCAAATATCCATTTTAGCTAAAGAAAATAATACAATTCCTAAAACTGTAAAGATAGAATAGATCAAAATTATTGATCTTGTTGTGTTTAAAAGAGATTTTCTAAATCCTTTTGATTTGGTTTCAGCAAAATAGAGCTGATACTCTTCACTTTTTGGCTCTATTAAAGATAGTACAAAAATGATAAGACCAACTCCTCCAACCCATTGCTGAAAAGATCTTAGCCATTGAATTGTCTTTGGAAGAGTAGATACTTTATCAAGCATAGTGAGTCCTGAACTTGTAAAACCTGAAAAGGATTCAAAAAGAGCATTGATAGGTTTTGTGAGTAGATAAACAGAATCTACGGATATATTTAAAGCTAGAGATACTTTTGCTACAGTGTAATATTTTATAGCTCCAAATATAGCACAAAAAAACCAAGCAAGTGCAATAGATATCATCGCATCCCAAAGATGTACTTTTTGTGGCTCAAAACAAAACCTATGTAAAATGTATGCAATTAATAGATTCACTACTCCTGTTATAAGAAGAGGTAATATTGCAAAATACTCTTGAAAAACAAGACTAATCCCAATAGTAATAAAAGCCATAAAAGCTGGGATATATAAAAAAAGGCCAACGTTTCCAAAGATGGCCTTTATGTGAATCTTTTGATGAAATTTAAATGTCATTTACTTTTTTTTAAACTTTTTTAAAAGCAGATTATAAAAATATGACAGTAAAAAGCCTCCAATCGCACCATCGACAAAACCCCAAAGAGCTCCTACAATTCCGCCTAAAAATGTTGGAGCATATCCAAGATATAAACCTGAAATAACAGACACATCTCTAATTCCCCAACCAAATGAAGAGACCCAAGCTAAAAATAGCATTGCAAGCCCCCAGGTTATTCCGCAAGCTATAGTAAATGCTTTAATATGTAATTTATTCATTTTGTCCTCTTATATGTTTTATGTTCCAATTTGCATTGTAATTAAATAAGCGAATTAATCAATTAATTTATTTTTCTCTTATATATTTTTTTTAGTAGATTAAAAACTTATATATTGTTATTTGAGAATTAATAAGATAATTATTATCTACTAGCCATTTTGAGGGTTTTTTATGCCAGAAGAAAAAACAGAAAATATTAAATCACAAACAGAATCTCCATTTGCTAAAATGACAAATGAAGAGGTCTTGAAAAATTTAGACGTCGATGCAGAAAAAGGTTTAACATCGAGTGAAGCGAAAGCAAGATTAGAAAAATATGGTCCAAATGCTTTAGAAGAGAAAAAACGATCAATATTCAAACAATTACTTGTTTTTTTTTGGGGACCAATTCCTTGGATGATCGAAATCGCTGCAATTTTATCTGGAGTTTTACAAAAATGGCCAGATTTTATCGTTATAATGGCTATGTTAATAATCAATGCTGCACTTGGCTTTTTTCAAGAATTTAAAGCGGGCAATGCAATTGAAGCTTTGAAAAAAAAGCTAGCTCTACATGCAAGAGCTCTTCGAGATGGTAAATGGGTAGATATTTTAGCAAAAGAGATTGTGCCAGGAGATATTATAGGTGTAAAACTTGGAAATATTATCCCAGCAGATCTCAAACTTGTTTCTGGAGAGTATTTAACAGTCGATCAATCTGCATTAACCGGAGAGTCTCTTCCTGTTACTAAAAAAAAGCAAGATATAGCTTTTTCAGGAACAATTGCCAAAACCGGTGAAATGAATGGAGTTGTAACAGAAACTGGAATGAATACCTTTTTCGGAAAAACTGCAAAATTAGTTAGTGAAGCTAAAACAAAATCTCACTTTCAACAAGCTGTCATTAGAATTGGTGATTTTTTAATTTTTTTAACGCTCACAATTTGCGCTATCATTTTAGTTGTATCTCTTTATAGAATTGAAATTGAGCATGTACTGCATGAAAGTCTCGGTCAAATTGTTATCTTTATACTAGTATTAGTAATAGCAGGAATTCCTATAGCCTTGCCAGCGGTACTCTCTGCTACAATGGCTATTGGAGCTGGTAGGCTTGCTAAAATGAAAGCTATTGTCTCAAAGCTAACAGCCGTTGAAGAGATGGCTAATATGGATATCTTATGTTCCGATAAAACAGGAACTTTAACGAAAAATGAACTTACAGTTGGGGATATTCAGCTTTTTGAATCAAAAGATCCAAATGAGGTTTTAACTATAGCTTGTTTAGCATCAAATCCAGATGGAAGAGATGCAATTGATGAAGCTATATTTAAGAAATTAGAAAATAAAGATGTTTTAAATGAATACATGCGAGAAAAGTTCACTCCTTTTGATCCTGTTATCAAAAAAGCAGTTGCAGTAGTTAAACAAAAAGATGGAACTACTATTCAAGCTGCTAAAGGAGCTCCACAAGTAATTCTTAAAATGGTTGAAGAGTCAGAGGATTTATCTCAAAAAGTCATGAGTGCAATTGAAGTTTTTGCGGCTAAAGGATATAGAACACTCGGGGTTGCAAAAACTGATCAAAATGGCAAATGGCACTATTTAGGGCTTCTACCAATGTTTGATCCTCCAAGAGATGATACCAAAGAGACTCTAGGATATATAAAAGGTATGGGTATAGATGTTAAAATGGTAACTGGAGATCATGAAGCTATTGCAAAAGAGCTATCAGTTAAACTTGATTTAGGCTCCAATATAATATCTGTAACTGAGCTTGAAAAAAGACAAGCTGAAGAAGAGAAAAATGAAAATAACAAAGATAATATCTTTGAAGAGGCGAATGGTTTTGCTCAAGTCTATCCTCAACATAAATTTGATATTGTTAAAGCTTTGCAACATAAAGGTCATATAACTGGAATGACAGGTGATGGGGTAAATGATGCTCCAGCTTTAAAACAAGCAGATATCGGAATTGCTGTAAGTGGGGCAACCGATGCTGCAAAAGAAGCAGCTGACATAGTTTTAACAGAACCTGGACTTCTCGTCATTGCCCACGCTGTTGAACAATCTAGAAAGATTTTCAATCGCATGAAAAGCTACGCTATGTATAGGATTTCAGAAACTTGTAGATTATTACTATTTTTACTTTTATCGATGCTGGTTTTTAATGATCATCCCCTTACAGCTATAATGATTATATTAATAGCTCTTTTAAACGATGTACCTATCATGATGATCGCTTATGATCGTATGCCAATTGATAAAAATCCATCCTCTTGGAACATGAAAGAGATTTTAACAATTGCAATTGGATTAGCTATTGCTGGAGTAATATCTACCTTCGGTCTTTATTGGATTGGAGATCATTATTGGTTTGCCTCAATAACTGATGCAACCATAAAATTCTACCATTTAAGAACACTCGCATTTATGGGGATCTTATGTGGTGGTAATCTAACCATATATCTAACTAGAAATACCAGAGCTATTTGGTCAAAACCACACCCTGAGATAAAGTTCTTTTTAGCTACTTTAGTCTCTCAGATAATCGGAACAGGTCTCTCTGTTTACGGTATTGGAACTAATGATTTTGTAGGGATTGGTTGGAAATATGTAGCTTTTTCTTGGGCCTATATACTTGTTTGGTTTTTGATCTGTATGCTTGTAAAAGAGGGTTTATATAAAATTATTGGCAGAAAAACCCACTATATAGCTAGCGCTATTAAACATGCTGAAGAAAAAATGCATTTGCAATAATAAAAATTTCGTTCTTAACCATTTGCATACTAATTGTTTATAAATATAGACCGGAATGCATTCCCATATTTTTGACAAAAAACTGGGAATGCATTACAATAATTTATATAAAAACATGGGAATGCATTCCTAAGGACAGAGAAAATGTTTGAGGAGCTTCAAAAATTAAGCAGACGATTTTTATCGATCAAAAACCATCCATATAAAAGATATCTAATCAGGTCCGCCAAATTTAGTGATAATAGATTATCTTTGATAATTGGCCAAAGAGGAGTTGGAAAGACTACAACATTGGTTCAAAGCCTATTGGGTAATGTAAATGGGGATATCTTGAGTGATAAGATATTATATATTCAAGCAGATCATTTTAAAATAGGATCTGAAACTTTATATGAAATAGCTGAAGAGTTTGTGAATTATGGAGGCAAATGGATAGCTTTTGACGAAGTTCATAAATATCAAAATTGGGCTAAAGAATTAAAAAGTATTTATGATACTTTTGATGATCTGCAAATATTAGCGTCTGGTAGCTCTGCTTTAGAAATTTATAAACGAAGTCATGATCTTTCAAGAAGAGCAATTAAATATAAAATGAGAGGTATGTCTTTTAGAGAATATTTAGAATTAACTTATCAAATAAAATTAAATTCATATGATTTAGAAGATATTTGTGAAAATCATGAAAAAATAGCTTTTAAAATTAACAAGGAGTTAAATGAACAAAATTTGAAGATTTTGCCATTATTTCAAAAGTATCTCAAATTTGGATATTATCCATATTTTTTAGAATTAAATAAAAATGAAAATCTCTATCAAATTACTTTAGAACAAAACATGCATACAACGATTGAATCAGATCTAGCTTCAATATTTCCTAAATTAACTGGTAGTAGTATAAAAAAAATTAAACAGCTTCTTATACTTATATCCGATTTAGTACCATTCATACCAAATTGGCAAAAAATTTTACAAATACTTGAAATAAACGATCATAGAACTCTAAAATCTTATTTTAAACATTTAGAAGATGCTGATTTAATCATATCAATAAGTAGATCAACAGATAAATTTAAAAAATTAGAATCCTCAGAAAAAGTATATCTCAATAATCCAAATCAACTCAATGCAATTTCAACTTCAAAAGAAGCAAAATCGGGAACCATTCGAGAAACTTTTTTTCTTTGTCAGATGGCTAAAGGTCATATAGTTACACTGCCTAAAAATGGAGATTTTTGCATTGATAAAAACTATATTTTTGAAGTTGGTGGAAAAAATAAGAATTTCAAACAAATTCGATCGGAAAAAACAGGATATATTGCGTGCGATAATATAGAGATAGGAATCGGAAAAAAAATCCCACTTTGGTTATTTGGATTTTTATATTAATTTTAAGACTTATTTCTTTTTTTTATTTGCAAATATGAGAAAAAAAGTAATTGCTCCAAATGCGAAAAAACTAGCTATTGACATATCAAAAAATCCAAATAGTTTACTCGTTTTCTCTAAACAATCAAACCCACAAACTAAAGACGCGATATTAAAATAGGAAAAAATAGACTGAGTAAAAGCTATAACTCCTCCAAGTATTGGAAGGGCGATTACATAACTACCGATTTTTCTATTTTTTTTATAGACGGCTATGCCTAATATGATAGCGAGCGGAAACATAAAGATTCTTTGATACCAACAAAATACACAAGGCTTCATATTTAAGATATTAGATACATATAAGCTGCCGATAGTAGCTATTAGAGCTATACACCAAGCAAAATAGATTGAATATCTTTTCACAAAGCTAATCATATTGAAATTCCATAGAGTTTAAATTCTCTTCAATTTTATTTATAATTTGATCTATGTCAACTTTATGACCATTGATATAAGCTGAAGGGACCTCAAAAGAAGGCATAATTTTCTCAGCATTTGCTAAGTTATTTTTCAGATACTGATTAAAAATTTCATTTTCTAAAAACTCTTCAAAAACTTCCATATTAATTCCATCTAGCTTAGATACAATCTCGATTAGTTGCTCTTTGGTCTCAACTTTAGCTTTTTTTTCAGAAACTATTTTAATAAACTCAAAAAACTGATCCTTTTTAAGCTCATAAATAGCTATAGCAGCATTGGCGACTATCTTAGATCCATAGATAAAAGCAAGAGGAATGATTGTATAATGAATTCTCTGTGTATCTAAGTATTTTTCTTTTACTTGAGGGAAAATCTCAGTTGCATATTTTTTGCAATATTTACATTTAAAATCTTCGAAAAACACAAACTCAACATTTGAATCTTTTTTTCCAAAACTAAGCCCATTTTCGATATTTATACTTTTAGGAATCACAAGATCTACAAAAAAAGCGGTTGTAGAAAAAACTATTGCTACAGACATTGTAATAATAACAAGCAGTTTATTTATATTTCCCTTCATAATTTGATAAATATATGAAAAGATAAATAGTATCAAGTAACAATTTTACTTATTTCTTGAAATATCTCAGTAAATAAAACAAAAACAACAAAAATAGAAATAATGAATAAAACTACTTTACCACCGAAGAGTTGATGTAGATCTTTCTCTTTTTTTATGTATCTTTTAGAAAAAACCATGATTGTTGGTAACAATATTAATAAAAGAGCGCCTCCGATACCACCGGCATAATTTAGAGCAGTTAGAAAAAGATGAGGATTTATCAAAGTAATGGCTATTGGTGGCAGAAATGTGATTAAAGCGATAAGCAACTTTTTTATTCCCTTTTTTTGAATTCTAAAGCCATCTGCTATAAAATCAAAAAGTCCCATTGAGACACCTAAAAAAGAGGTTGTGATAGCAAAAAAGCTAAAAAACTGACCAACATAGTAAACAGCTTTAATATTTGTGTAGGACTTAAATAAAGAGATAGCATCGCCACCTTGCCCTATAGCTTCTTTAAGACCGAATTTACCTTCTAATGGAATAATACCTAATATTAAAAGCTCCCAAACAAGGTAGACTAAAAAAGCTAAAGATGTCCCTAAAATAATTGCAGCTCTAATCTTTTTATAATCTTTTTTCATGTAATAGGTTAAAGATGGAATTATTCCTTGATAGCCAAAAGAGAGTAAAATCACAGGAAAAGCAAAAACAGCGGCTTTTGGCTGCATATGTAGTAAGTTCAAAATATCTACATGTTTAGCTCCAAAAATTATAAAAAGAAAGTAACTAATTAAAAGGCCTATCATTAATAAGATATTCAATCTATCAATAGCTAAAGCTCCGATATAAACGATAGAGCCAAAAATTACAGCAAAAATTATAGCTGCTAAATTCAAAGATATAGCATCCCCGACTATACTTTTTATAAAAGCTCCCCCACCAGAGATATAAGCGATTAATAAACAATAAAACAAAAAAAGATAGATAATCCAACTAAATATTTTTCCACCTCGGCCTAAGTATTTATCAGCCATTGAAATAATATTAGAGCCTTTTTTCATAGTAAGTGAGATTTCTAAAAATAGAAGCCCAGTTGCACTCATAATAGCCCAACAGATAATATAGATTAAAATCGATGGTAAAAACCCACCCATTGCACTAACAATGGGAAGAGCTAGCATTCCAGCACCAATTGAAGTGCCGGCAATTAAAAAAGCGCCCCCTAAGACATGTCCATGAGATAGTATTTTCATGGACTTTATTATGAGTCAAAAAAAAAAAAATCTCTAGTTATTTTTAAAAAATACAAAATCAGATAGCATGTTCGTCTATTTTTAATTTTTTTGGTGTTTTTATGTTAGGCAGAGCAACTGCTTCTATTATTAGTACAATTTTATCTTATTCACACACTCAAACCCCATATATAAAAACGAATTATATTGAGGGAAATATTGTAGAAATACTAGATCCCGATCAAATAAGTACTTTTGAACAACTCATCAATAATTTGGCTTTAGAATATTTATCAGAGTTTGCTGCAAAAGCTAAAGAAGATGACGCTTTAGGAAAAAAATTAGATTCTATTCATATATTAAATACTTTTGAATTTTTTCTATCGAATGAAGATAGAAAAACAAAAATAAGACAAATATTTGCTGAAACTCGCAAATTAAAGTTTACTCTTCTATTTGGATATATAGAAGAAGTGCCTTTTGAACCAATAAGGAAAAAATCAATTGCTGAGTTTTGTGATATTTTACAAAAAAATCATGAAAATGGAAATCTATTGCCTCATCTACCATCTTTTGTTAAAAAAGTAAGTAAAGATGAAGGAAATCTTAGATTGTTGATAGAAGGCAGACAATATCAAGAATTTTTTAATAAAGTTTTATTAGAAGATTAAAAAAAATTCTTCTATTTGACTTTTTTGTTTACATTGACGAGATTCCTTTTTTTCATTAGGATTTATATAAAGTAGAGCAAATAAAAACTTGTGAGACCTCCTAAAGTATACTCCATAGATGAACATAGAATTCCTGGTTATAAACTCGATAAGCAGGCTTATTATGTTATTGAAAAGCTTAGACAAAACGGGTTTATTGCCTTTTTAGTAGGAGGAGGTGTAAGAGATCTACTTCTAAATGTTAGACCGAAAGATTTTGACATTTCAACATCTGCAAAACCTCTAGATATAAAAAAACTTTTCAAAAGAAATTGCATTTTAATTGGAAGAAGATTTCGTTTAGCTCATATTCGATTTGGACGAAAAATAATTGAAGTCTCTACATTTAGAGCAGGCGAGAGCGAAGCTAAATTAATTTTAAGAGATAATATTTTTGGATCCCCAGAAGAGGATGCTTTAAGAAGAGATTTTACTATCAATGGACTTTTTTATGATGTTGGAGTGCAAACAGTTATCGATTACGTTGGAGGGTTTGTAGATTTAGAAAAAAAAGTTTTAAAAACAATTGGCGATGCAAAAGTTAGATTTATTCAAGATCCTGTAAGAATGATAAGACTTGTAAAATTCAAAGCTAGATTTGATTTTGAAATAGATGAAAATACTTTTTTAGCAATGAAAGAAAACAAAAAAGAGATTTTGAAAAGTTCAGCTACTAGAATCTTAGAAGAGTTTTTTAAAATGTTAGAATCTGGATCTGCAAAAAACTTTTTTTATCTCCTTTGTAAATATGAGCTTTTAAACCTGCTCTCCCCTGTTTTAGCAACATTTTTGAAAGAGAATGAAAATGCATATAGCTTAATTGAAATTGTAGATATTTTTATTAAAAAAAATCATCCCAAAGCTTTGGATAGATCTATCTTATTATCATCGCTAGTTTTTTATATTTTAGAGACAAAACTTAAAAAAAATTACGTGGACAATAACAAACTACTTCATTTAGGCATTATAAATGTTGAAGCTAAAAAAATTATAGATGAAGCTTTTAGACCTTTTTTTCATATCTCTCGAAAGCTGAAAGCTCAGATGGTTACAATATTATCAAATCAATTTAAAATACTACCTTTAATAAAACCTAAAAAAAGATCAATCAGAATCCCGAGAGATCCATTTTTTGAGCTAGCACTCATTTTCTTTAATCTTCGTTGCTCTCAAAATCCAAATCTTAATAATATATATACACAGTGGAATGAAAAGTTTATACTTTCTCATAAACTGAAGAAAAAATATTTTAAAAGAAAAAATGCAAAAATATGATCTTTTTATCTTCGCTGGCGAAGATAGCTCTGATCTTTTAGGATATAATTTAGTAAAAGAGCTTCTATCAATCAATCCTACTCTAAAAATCCTAGCTGTCGCAGGACCTTTAATGAGAAAACTCAAAATTGATATTTTAATGAACATGGAAGATTTTCATGTGATGGGATTTGTTGATATAATTTTTGCTTTTGTACGGCTTATAAAAAACTTTTTTTTTCTAAGAAAAAAGATTTTAAATTATAGCCCTAAAGCCTGCGTATTTATAGACTATCCAGATTTTAATTTAAGATTAGAAAAAGCTCTTCGAAAAAAAGGGTATAAAAACAAAATCATTCACTATGTGAGCCCAAGCGTTTGGGCATGGCGAAAAAATAGAGCCTCTTTTATGGCAAAGTATGTCGATCTTTTAATCACAATTTTTCCCTTTGAAAAAAAATATTTTACTCATACATCTTTAGATGTGAAGTATATCGGCCATCCTCTATCTTGCAGTTTAAATATTCAAAATTTAAAAAAAGACTACATTGGTATTTTTGCAGGATCTAGAGAAAAAGAGATTATTAGAAATCTACCGATTCAGCTAAAAGCCGCGCAAAAACTTTTATTAGATGATAGCGATCTAAAATTTGCAATCTCTACTACATCAGATCTTATACATAAAATTTTTAAGGACTCTAAATTAGATCCCAAGAATTTTATTTTTTTTCCAAGAGAAAAAAACTATGAATATATGAACAAGATGAAAATGGCTCTCGCAACATCTGGCACTATAAATTTAGAGCTAGCTCTTCATAGAGTCATAACCGTAGTGAATTTTGCAATAAAACCCCTAGATTTATTTATCGCTCAAAAAATATTGAAGATTGATCTGAAATTTTACTGTATAGTAAACATCATCTTAGAAGAAAAACTTTTTCATGAACTCTATGGTCCCAATCTTAGCGTTGATAGTTTATATAAGACGTCAAAAAAAATTCTAAATGATGAAAATTTGCAAAGAATATCTAAATCTTTATTCGATAAACTTTTTCAAAGTTTAAATCAAAAAAATCCAAATAAGAATGCAGCTTCATTAATTTTGTCAAATTTATAAAAAAACTCTTGAAAAAAAATTTTCATCACCCATAATCTTTTTTCAGCTTATTTGGAGGTAATTGTCAACATCTCCACGACTGAAGTCGGGAGCTTGAAATATAGCTCTAGTTGACTAGCCTAAGACCTTCGAGGGCTACGTTGGATTGGTCATGACACCCCGGGATACTCCTCTAGTCTCCTGCTCTGTCGTTAGTGGTTAAAAGCTTTTGGGAGAAAAAAGCGGTGCTGCTAGCTTAAAAAGCCTTTCCAACATTGGCGAAGAGGAGCTAACCAGTTTTTAGGTTCTGGGATTGTTTCGTGAAAATTAGCAATCATAAAAACCTAAATTTTATAAACTAAAAAAAGGAATGGCATTTCCTCCCTATGTTTAAAAACAGGGGTATTCATGCCTAAGGAGAACAATGAAGTTAACACCAGCTTCTGTAAAAGATTTAGAATGGACAAATTGGATAATTCCAAGTCGCGAAAATGATAACAAAAAGAAAATATTGTTGAAAATTATCGCGATTATTTCAACTGTAGGTCTTATTTTATTAGTTACTCTAACAGTAGATGTATCAAAATTAATGTATGCAAAAATATTTGGCCGCACAGAACCTATGAAATTCCCTATTGTAGATAAAGATAAAAAAGAACCTAAAAAAGCAGAAAAAACAGAGAAAAAATCTGAGATCACACAAGCAGAACCTAAAGATGAGCCAGAAAAAGCAGAATCTCAAGAGGATGAAAATAAAACTACAGCAACTCAAACTCCAACAGATCCTATAATTCCACCACTTATTGCTTATGTAAAAACTATCGTTACTAAAGAGAACATTGCAAAAACTACAACTGTTGCTAGCAAAGGGCTAAAATTAGCTCCTGAAATTTTATATGAAAATGTATCGAAAGAACCTAATTGGTATAGAAAAGCTGTCTTAGTAATGGGAGCAACAATTCCATTTTGGATAGCTACAAATGATTTGAAATGGGGACTTTTTACAAGCGCTACATATTATGGTTCAGTTATAGGATACAATATTGCCAGAGCTAGACTTACTCAATTTATATCTACAATGAAAAGTGCACCATCAAAAGAGATTCAAGAGGCTGCTGAAAATTTTCGAAATAATCGTTCAAAATTAGCAGAAACAAAAGCATAGCAAAATTGAATTTTCAAATACTTATTTCACCAACTTTGGTTGAATGTTTCTAATATCAAATGCATTGAATTTAAATGTTTTATAATATATTGTTGTTCACTTAATATATAGGATGTCGATGCAAAATAAATTACATATTTTAATTCATAGGCTTAAAGATCAAAAAGATGAGAAGATAGTAGATAAAATATTATTTGAAGAGTTGGATATTGAAAATGAAAAAGAGCTAATTTTCTTAGATCCTATTCAAATAGACGGCAAAGCATATCTTGCATCAGAGACTCTAATAATTAATTTAAATATTACATTTACTATTTCAATGCCTTGTATAATTTGTGAAAAATTCATAAAACAAGAGATTGAAATTAAAAATTTATATATTACTGAAGAGCTTACAAACATAAAAACTTACTTTGATATGAAAGATGAGATTAGAAATGCTACTTTAGTTCAAATCCCATCTTTTGTAGAATGTATGAAAAGTTGTCCTGAAAGACAAAATGCAAAAAAATATTTTAAAAAAGAAGCTAAGAGAAATTTTCCATTTTCTAATTTAAAGGAGTAAAAAAATGGCAGTACCTAGAAGTAGATCCTCTAACTCTAAAAAAAATTCAAGATCGGCAAACTCAGCTCTAAAAGCTAAGGGCTTATCAACATGTTCAAACTGCAATAAGACAAAAATGCCTCATACAGTCTGTCCATTTTGTGGCTTTTATGCAAAAAAATCTGTGATTGCAATAAAATCTGAAACAGAAAAATAGTTATTTCATGTCTATTAAAATTGGCATAGATTTAATGCAAAGCGAAAATAGCGCTTTAGATATTTTAATAAAGATAATTGATTTTGCTAAAAACTTAAAAAAAGATGTAGATTTTATTTTTTTTGCAGACGAATCTTTAAAATCTTCTATTGTTAAGATTGAAAAAGATTTTAGTTTTTCTATAAATACGAAATTTTCAAAAAATTCAATTGCAATGGATGAAGATCCTCTGATCGCTATTAGAAGAAAAAAAGACTCTACAATTTTTGAAGGTCTTAGAAATCTAAAAGATGATAATATCGATTGTTTTATATCTTGTGGAAACACTGGAGCTTTAGCTGCTGGAGCAACTCATATTTTAGATACTTTTAAAACAATTTCACGGCCAGCTCTTTTAGCTCTACTTCCAACTAAAAAAAATCTACTCGCAATTTTAGATGTAGGAGCGTCTATTGCAAATTTATCAACTAATCTTGTTCAATTTGCTCTACTTGGCACCGCTTTTCAAAAAACTAGAAATATCAAACAACCTAGGGTTGGTCTTTTAAACATAGGAACAGAAAAGAAAAAAGGAACTTTTTTACATCAAAAAGCTTACTTAGAGCTTTCAAAAATGAACGATTATTTCAATTTTATTGGTAATATCTTTTTTGGAACGCTGAAATTTTTTCAATTCTTCTTCGATCCGGCTTTCGGTTTCGCCTCTGGAAATTTCTTCAATTTTTATATGGTCTTTAATAAACAGCTTATTTCCGAAGGCGCTTTCAACGACATTCAGTACATCAATATCGTTAAGTTTCCGGCAAATATGATTGCCCTGTTCAGGGGAAAAGGAAAGCATCCGGCAAACATCGTCGATAGTGGGCGGCTTAGTATTCTGGTGCTCAAAAATCCGAATGGCGGCGACAAACAGATGCGCGTTGAAATAAAAATCCCGCTCTTGCATTTATACTCCTTTTGAAAGTGTCGGCTTTATGGTTGGATGGGTCTGGATTAACGGTCTCAATTTTCAAGTCCCCTATTTAT
>JAAKFX010000069.1 GCA_011064865.1 Candidatus Anoxychlamydiales bacterium | reverse complement strand
ATCTTGGATTGGTCAGATCAGTGATTTCAAACTCAAGGATTGGGCTAATATAAGTAGCTGGACTGACCATTCCAAAAGAGGACAGCTTTTCTTAATTTCTAAAAAGTTTCCAGACCTAATGAATGTGGATATCACTCAATTTGGAGAAGTAAATAGAAGAAATATATCTGTTCCTAATTTTAATAAGTCCCCCCTCCTTTCAATCAATGCTCAAATGTTATATAAGTATCAGATCGTGCTAGATGGATTTACGTGCACAAATCCTGGATATGCTTGGAGACTTCTTTCTAATAGTGTTTGTTTGAAATTGGATTCTCATAAGCGTCAATGGTTTTACAGAGGACTAGAACCTGGAGTTCATTATTTGCCTATAAAAGAGGATTTTTCTAATTTAGTTGAAACTTTGCAATATTTGAGAAAACATGATGACTATGCTTATCAAATTGCAATGCAAGGAAGAGAATGGGCAAAAAAAAATTTAGTAGATGAAGAGTTGTTACATAACTATTGTTCGCAAGTTCTTCTTAAGCATGCTTCTTTGCAAGCTTTTGAACCAAAATTGACTTCAGAAGAAAGAAAAGAAGTGTTCTCTCATTCTGAATATGCTAAATTAAAGATCCTACTTCCTTTTAATGCTCATGGCTTTTTTTCCAAAGACAATGCAATTGCATTATCATTTCTTATAAATAAATTTCAGTGTAAGACAGTAGTTGAACTTGGGAGTTGGCTAGGAAGTTCAACAAGACATATTGCTGAGTGCCTGCCAAAGGATGGCTTAATATATGCTATTGATCATTGGAAAGGTAATAAAGAACATTATAATCCTAATCGAACAGATGTTAACAAGTTTCTTCCGACACTATACGAACAATTTCTTTCAAACTGCATTCATGCGAAATTAACTGACAAAATAATACCAAAAAGAATGACAACCTTAGATGCCGCAAAGTTATTGACAGTAAAAGCAGATTTAATTTTTATTGATGCTAGTCATGATGAAGAAAGTGTATATAATGATCTCGTAGCATGGTATCCTCACTTAAAAGTGGAGGGAATATTATGTGGAGATGATTGGTTCTGGAATAAGACACCTAATAAAAACTATCCGATTCAAAGTGCAGTGAAACGGTTTGCAAAAGAAAGACAATTGTGTTTTGAAACCTTTGGAACAACATTTTGGATGTTGAAAAATACAGAGGAAAAAATTCTATCTTTTTAGCAAATGAAAATAAATCCTCGCTCTGAATAGAGCGAGGATTAAGAGCGCCAATAATTTTTTAATATTTTTTGACCGAAAAAGCACATGACTATACTTCTTGGATACGCTAAAAATCAACTAAAGACCTAGTTATTTTGCCATTTTTAATATCTTCTAATGCATCATTTATTCTATTTAAACTGTACTTATTATTTACCAAAAAAGATAAATCTAACTTTTTTTCATTAATAAGTTTTTCGTAAACTGGGTAATGTACATCAGGATAACTTTCCCCTCCCCAAGAACCTAAAATATTTTTTCCCAAATTAAAATGTCTTGGATTAATCTTAATTTCATCTTCGTGATGGGTATTACCTAAAATTACTGTTGTTCCTCCTCTGGGCCTGATAGATTCCAAAGATTGAAGCATAGCTTTTGGACTACCTGAAGATTCAATGGCAAAATCCAATCCCCCTTTAATTATTTCTTCTAGAGATTCTTTTGAATAGTCCGATGCATTGATGCCGTGCGTAGCTCCCATTTGCTTTGCTATTTGAAGCTTATTATCAAAAAGATCTATCGCAATTATTGGATTACACCCGAGGATTTTAGCGCCTTGAATAGCTAAAAGACCTATCCCTCCACATCCAAATATAGCAATACTTTGATTTTTTTTTGGTTTTGCTAAATTCAAAACAGATCCAAGTCCTGTTGGAATTGCGCAGCCTAGCAGGGATATTTCTTCCATAGATATATCAGATTTAACTTTATATAATCTGTTTTCACTTATGATTGAATATTCAGAAAAAGTTGTGATTGGACCTGCATTGATTTTCTTCCCATTACACTCATATTCACATCCACACCCATCGAGACCAGAACCTTTAATCCAAGTTAGAGCTACTTTATCGTCTGGTTTAACTTTTGTAACACCTTTTCCTGTTTCAACAACTGTCCCGCTAGCTTCATGACCAAGGCAGTGAGGAAGATATTTATCTTCTCCTTTAAAACCTTTTATTTCGAGTAATTGCCCTTGACAAATACCGCTATATGCTATTTTCACCAAAACCTGTCCTTCTTTTAGAGCAGGCAATTTGATAGTATCAATAACTAAAGGTTTGTTGATCTCATATAAGATAGCAGCTTTACAATACATAAATTAAATTCCATTTTTGATTTTTTCTTTCTTAAGGCATGAACCAATAATAATCGCCGGTGTAACCAACATCTTTAAAAAACTTTTTCCATTCATCTACATGCATGATTGTTTTTGCTGTTAAATTCCAGGCATACATAAGTTCTTTTTCTTCTTCATTTTGATAAGCATCTACAGTTATAAAACTATTTTTTTTAGAAACTCTTTGTATTTCTAAAAGAGCTTTAGCTAAATCTTCTTTCTCTAAATTATGAACTGTATTAATAGAAATCACCAAATCAAAAGAATTATCTTCATAAGGAAGCTCTCTTGCATCAGCAACTTTTAGATGCGTCGTAATAGATTCTATTGCATTTTCAACAGCATAGGAGGATATATCAATACCTTTTACTTCAATTCCAGGAATTATTTCAGTAAAATCATAAAGCATAAATCCTTTAGCAGCTCCAACATCTAATATTTTATTTTCGGAAGTTAAATCATAAAATTTTTTGAATGTTGGAATTACTGGCTGCCAAAATCTTGGATTATATAAAAAGCCACCATAACCATTTTTTCTATCTCCATCAAAAAAAGCTTTTCCAAATTGTCTTGCTAATTCTCTATCTTCTTTAGTTTTTAAATTTTTTCTTGATGATATATCTCTTTTTGCTTTTGGATAATTTTCTAATAAATTAATTTCTTGTCCCATAAAATTTCCTAAATATTATTCAATATGTAAATATTCTAAAGACTGCGCCTTTATAATAGAATAAAATTCATCTATCCAATTAATTGTTTTCTTTATTCCAACATCTAGATCAATTTTAGGAATCCAACCTAGTTCATTTCTTATTTTTGAAGAATCTATCGTATAGGCTTTATCTTGTCCTAATCTTTCTTCGACATTAATGACAATATCATCAAAGTTAACATTCATTGAATCCGCTATTTGTTTTACCAGATCTTTAACGGCAATTCCTTTATCTGGTGATATGTGGTAGATCTCACCAGCCTTTCCTTTCTCCATTATTGATAATTCACCATTGGATACATCTCTTATATGAATGTAAGATTTTACAGCTTTTCCACCACCATGCAATTCTATTTTTTTTCCCTGTTTCATATAAATAATGGATCTTGGAATTATCTTAAATAGCTGTTGATAAGCTCCATAAACATTCGTAGCTCTTACTATAACAAGAGGAAAATCAAAGTTTTTATAGAAGGTAAATAATGATAAATCTCCCGCTGCTTTTGAAGCTGCATATGGAGTTGACGGATTGATTGGATGATCTTCTTTAATAAATCCTACGCATGTTCCATAAACTTCTGGAGATGATATATGCACATATTTTTTTAAATATTTTTTATCTTTTAAAATATTTGCTAAATTTGTAATTCCAACTGCATTTGTTTGAAACCAATGATGAGGATTTTTCCAACTTGGAGCAACTTCGCTTTGAGCTGCAAAGTTTACGATGTAATCAGGTCTAAATTCATCTAAAATAGATTCTAATTTCTCCAGATCATGATTTAAATCGATTTGATAGAAATTAAAATTATCTAAATTTCTTTTTTTATAAGGTAAAAACTCTTTAGATTTTTCTAAAGATCTACTAATTCCTATTACTTGATAATTTTGTTTTTCTAATAACAAATCTATAAAATCACTTCCTGAAAACGAATTACTACCTATAACAACAACTTTATTCATAAAAAATTTCCTTGTATTTTAAAAAGGGCCTTTAAAATTTTTATCTGGAGTATCTAAGGGCTGAGAAGATCTCATTTTTTCTAATTTCTTTTTTAATTCCGCTGCAAAAGAATTTTTATCCATTAACTCTAATGCTTTAATTTCTATTTCTTTGCTAGATGGATAATAAAAGTTTGATAAAGTCCAGCTTGTAGGAACAAATCTATCTGGATATGTGATTCGAACAGGTGGTTTTTTTAAGTAAGAAAAAGCTTCTTCACAAATTAGAGCCATTATCTCTGAGCTAAACCCTAGAGTTTTCCAATCAGGATCAACTATAATTACTTTTCCAGTTTTTTTAACTGATTCCAAAATCATATCTTTATCAAGCGGTTTAACAGATCGAACATCTATAAGATCAACAGAAATATTTTCCTTTTCTAAAGAAGATACAGCTTTCCAAGCTTCAAATGTCATATTTGATAATGAAATTATAGTTATATCATTTCCAGTTGATATTTTTTTAGCCTTTCCAATCTCAACTTCATAAATATCTTCTGGAACAAAACCTTCAATATTATGTAACCATCTATGCTCTATAAAAATAACTGGATTATTATCTTTTACAGCCGATACTAAAAGTCCTTTTGCATCATATGGATTTGATGGCATCACTATTTTTAGTCCTGGAATATGGGCAAGCATACTATGAATAGATTGAGAGTGCTGCGGACCTTGTCCCCACCCTTGTCCAACTATTAATCTTACCACCATAGGAACATTCATTTGATTTGCGAACATATAATGCCATTTCGATGCATTATTTATTAACTGATCAAAAGCTAGGAAAAAAAAATCTGCTCTTTGATGTGTTATTATTGGTCTCATTCCCCTAATAGCCGATCCTATACAAACCCCTGTCATTGCGTTTTCAGAAATAGGCATATCAAATACTCTTTTTTCTGAGTATTTTTTTTGCAACCCAACTGTAGTTCCAAAAATTCCTTTAGGATCAGGCACACCAAGTCCCATCAAATAAACGCTTTTATCAATTGCCATTATTTGATCGGTTGCCTCTAGAATTGCTTTTGCAAATGTTATTTTTCTCATAGTTTACGAATAAATTTTTTCTTCACTTTTTAAATTAAAACTCGAAAAATTAGAATTCTTAGCAAACTCAAAAGTTTTTTTGATCTCTAATGAAATTTCTTCCTTAAATTGCTCTAAATCTTTTTTCGTTAGTTTGTTTTCCTTTAGTAAGAATTTTTCAAAATTACTTATTGGGCAATTTTTTAACCAATATTCATATTCCTTTTTAGGCCTATAATTTAAGTCATCATCTACATTAGGCCCACAATGTTCTCTATATCTATAAGTGTCGAATTCTAAATAGACAGGTGTTTTATTTTCCCGCATCACTTCAATACTATCTTGCATTGAGGAATATACTTTTAAAACATCATTACCATTTTCTTCTTTTTTTGCATAAAGCCCATGAGCTTTTGCAATTTTAATTCTATCTCTATTTTTTGCTTGTCTAACTTGAATTGGTGAATACACAGAATAAAAATTATTTTCACAAACAAAAATAATCGGTAAATTTTTTAATGCTGCAAAATTAAGACTCTCAGAAAAAACTCCTGTCTCAGTTGCTCCTTCACCTAAAAATACTACTGTAATGCTATCTTCATTTTTCATTTGAGAAGCCAAAGCAACACCGACCGCAATCGGAATTGTTCCAGCAACAATTGGAGTTGATCCTAAAAATCCTTTTTCTAAATCAACGAGGTGCATAGAACCTCCCCTGCCACTAGAACACCCAGCTGCCTTTCCCATTATCTCTGATGCCATTTTTTTTAATGAGCCACCTTTTGCTAAATAGTGAGCATGCGCTCTATGATTGCTCAAAACATAATCGCTATCTTTTAAACAATTACACACTCCAACAGCAATTGCCTCTTGGCCAATGCTAAGATGAGTTGGACAACGCATATAACCTTTTGAATATTCATTTGCAATGTGCTCTTCAATCAGACGAATCTTAAGCATTTGTGTATATAGATCTATATAGAAGGTTTCTGAATGAGCTCTTTTCATTTAAACATCCTTACTAAAAACTTTAAAAAACCTTCTTTTTTAATATGTTCTTTATTTCCTATGATATTGACATCGATTGCAGCTGCTATTGATCCAATAAATGAGGAAAAAACCGAAGAATATCCTTTTGCCATACATAAAGCAGCTAAAGAAAAAAAGCTATCTCCAGCGCCTACTCTATCCACTATATTTGTCGCAAAAGCAGGAACAATTTCAGAAATATTATCACTAGAAGAAAAACAATAACTTCCTCTGACACCTAAAGTCACTCCAACATTATTGCATTTCATTTGCAAAGCAATTTTTTTCGTTACTTCTTCAAGAGAACTTTCCTTATCATGAGCAGCTAATCTTATCTCCGGCCCATTCAAAGAAATAAAATCTGCCCTATCATATTGAGTAATTACATTGAATCCTCTATTTCCACTATTGACTTGAGAATTAACAGCTAAAAATGAATTCACCTGTGAAATCTCACTTTTTAATTCTGCATTCAAAAAACCATTACCAAAATCACAAACTAGAACAAGATCAAAATTGTTAGCCTCTTTTTTAATAAAAGTTTTAACTTTTTCGATATTATTTTGATCTAATAAATCTTCATTCGAAGAATAAGTTTCAAAAAGTTTTGATAAATGTTTTCCATCTTTTAAAACATATCTTTTTTTATGCAAGGTTGAATGGGTTCCATTAAAAACAGAGGATAACTTAACCTTTTCATTTAAATTTTTATCAATAAAGTCTAAGTGTCTGCAATTTTTACCTAAGTTTGTAAGAAGAGTAACATTATCAGAAAATTCAGATATATGATTCGCAATTATTAAAGATCCACCCAAGAATGTTTCTGAATCTTTGCAACTTGCAACTAAATGTTGTCCTTTAGCAGATTGACCGAGCAAGTCAACATATTGATATTCATCAATGATCGCATCGCCAATAATTAATACTTTTAATGAAGATAATTTTTTTATCTTTTCTAATATTTGTTCAATCGAATATTGAACTTTTAATTTCTCAATAAAACCCTTTGCTTCTTCCGAAATCGGTTCAACATATTTATTGATCAAAGAAGAAGAGCTAAAAACTATGTCATCAGTGAAATAAATTTGACCGCCATTTGCTTTTACCTCAAGCTCTTCATCTACAATTTTCCCTGTAACATCCCTTTTTGCATCTTTGTATTCTTTTCCTTTTACGTAAAAATCAGGCTTTATAGATTTTATTGCATTGATTGCATCTTTTGAATTATTCATTACAACATAATCAACAGAAGACAAGGCTGCTATCGATTCTAATCTTAATTTTTCATTAAAAGCAGGCCGACCAGGGCCTTTATTCACAAACTTATCAGGAGTAATGCTAACAACTAACTTATCTCCTTTTTTTTTAGCTTCTTTAAAATGTCTAATATGACCTGGATGTAAAAGATCAAAAACACCATGACACTGAACGACCTTCTCACCCTTCTTCTTATGCTTCTTTAATACTTTTTCAATCTCTTCTAAACTTTTTATTTTGTTATACATTTTTTATAGAAACCAAATCTGATTTTTTTATATTTTTAATTTTTTCAAAAAGATCAATAACGGAATGAAGAAGAAATAAATGACCCATTTCCACTAAACCATAATCAATTCTACCAAGCCAAAAGTTTAAATCACCGAGTTGTCTTAGAGGATTAACAGAATCAAATCCAGAAAAAGTTATTACTTTTGCTCCCTTTTCTTTAGCAACTTTGCATGCATTTATAATATTTAAAGAGTTTCCAGAGCTACTAATCGCAACTAAAAGATCTTGTTTTTTTAAATTAATCTTTAGAGCTTCGCTGTAGCATTTTTCATATCCAAAATCATTAGCCAAACATGTTAAAACATTTGTATCTACTAAAGTGCTTGCCGGAATTTTTAAAGCTTTAACTAAATCATTACAAAAATGAGAAGCAATACCAGCACTACCACCATTACCTATTATATAAGTTAAACCATCATTTTTTTTTGTTTGAAGCAAATAATTTTTAAATAATGAAAAGCTCTGATCAATATCAATTAAATCTCTTTCAGTTGTGCATGTAGTATCTAAGATAATATTTTTAAATTCTTCTAATCTTTTATAAATCATATTTTTTGTTCTTGGTTAAGGGTTAAATATTTAAACCAATTCTTTGTTGCCTTTTCAATACTTTTTTCATCCCAAACAGGAGCATCTTTAAAGTCTTCAATGTGATCTAATAATTTGCTTATCCCATCTTCAAATGAAACTTTTGCACTC
>JAAKFX010000068.1 GCA_011064865.1 Candidatus Anoxychlamydiales bacterium | reverse complement strand
ATCTAAAATCTCAAGATGCCTTTGAAAGAGTAATAGAACCTCTTATAGAATAGCAACTAAACACTTTTAAAATATGCGCTAGAATATTAAATATATTTTCAAAATAGATATAAAGATTCAAATAAATCGTTTCAAAAGTTGAGACAATTTCGATCTAGCTTTGATATGATGCAACAAAGCTATTTAAGATATGTTGAGCAATTTTATTTAAAATATCCTTTTTTGCTTCTGCAATATCCCTACCTAATACAGTTTCATCAAGCTTAATTTCAACATCTTTCAGTTTGTTGTTTTTATATAATGTTTGTGCAATAGAAACATCGACTATTCTCTTAACAAGTTCAATGTCTTGCTTAACTCTTGTCACATCAATTTTATCTCTGCATTCTTTGCAGTTTTCAATATGGTTAGGAGTCAACTTTATTATATGATTTGCTGGAATACTAGGATGTTTTCGATCAAGAGAACAAGTATCACCTAAAAAGTCTTGTCTTGCTTGAGCAACTCTATTAGAAGGAATCATATTATTTACCTCAAAGTCTAAATTTATAAAACTAACTATTTTTTTACATATGCTTTTACAATTTTTATATCTTCAGTTGGTTTATCAGATGGATCTGTATCAACAGCTTCAATTTTTTGAACTATATCGTATCCTTTTACAACTTCACCAAAAATTGTATGATTCATATTTAGCCAAGGTGTTTTTGCAGTTGTTATAAAAAACTGCGATCCATTTGTATTAGGCCCAGCATTTGCCATAGCTAAAAGACCTGGCTTTTCAAATGCAATATCAGCTCTCAGCTCATCTTCAAAATTCTTTTTCCAAATAGACTCTCCTCCAGCGCCAGTTCCTGTTGGATCTCCACCTTGTATCATAAAATCTTTAATAACTCTGTGAAATATACCCCCATCATAGTAGTGCTTTTCAGCTAATTTTATAAAATTCTCGCATGCTTTTGGAGCAACGTCTTCAAATAATTTTATTTCGATCAATCCTTTAGAAGTCTCTAAACAAACAATATTTTCTTTATTTTCTTTTTTCATTTAAAAATCCTTATTTTGCAATTTTCAAACACTAGAAATTTTAACTAAAATTATATCTGCCCAATATAAATTTTATCAATGAATTTTACATATGATTGTTAAAGAAATATCTTTATACGCCAGAAGGTATTACATAGTAAAGAACCATAAAAAAATGGAAAAAACTACCTAGAAGGACAAACACATGCCAAATAGAATGAAAAAAACGAATTTTTTTATCTAAAGCATAAAATACAATTCCTAAAATATAAAAAATGCCTCCATATAAAACATACATCATCCCCTTTAATGAGACAGCATCATATATTGGCTTGATAGCGATTAGAGCAAAACATCCCATAAACAAATAAAATATAGTAGATAATATCTCAAACTTTGGTCCAAAAATTGCTTTAAAGGTAATTCCAAAAACACAAAATCCACACTCAACACCAAAAAGAGTCCAACCTATAGCGCCACTTAAAACTACCAAAGTTATAGGTATACAGGTCCCAAAAATCAAAAGATAAATGCTGATATGATCCAAACGTCTTAAAACCTTTTTAGCAACTTCATGAGTAATAGAGTGATATAAAGTAGATATCACATATAAAACTACTAAAGAGCCTCCATAAAAAGCGCAGCTAAAGATATGTTTTGCTGTTCCTTTTGTGATAGATAAGTACAAAAGAACAATTAAAGCTATGATACTTAAAATAGCTCCAATACCATGAGTAATACTATTTACAATCTCTTCTTTGATAGATTGAAGAGAGAGTTTTGGTTTTTCTTGAATTTCCATTTTATACCATCTTATATCATTACTTGTATTAGATTTTATTCATAAAATACAATAATCGCAACAACTACCATTAAAAAAATAATTATTTTTTTAATTATTTTATTATACAGCCCCAATCATAGGGATTTTTTTCTTTTTAGCACCTAGTCTTTTAGCTTCTTTTGCAAAATCAATCATATGAATATTTAAATCTTTATAAGTTCTATAATAAAAAATTTTATTTGATAAATCTTTTACTACAACCCACTGAGTATAATCAAAATTTTTCCCATTTTGAGAACGAACAACCCCAGTAGGAATATCTACAGTGTTTAATAGATGAAATGCTAAGTTTTTGTTATCATCAGATGTTTTGGTTTTTTTAACAAAATTTTTAATAATTGCTATTCTTACAAATCTAGATGGAGGAGTCCAATCTCCTGGCAAACCTAAAAGACCGGATCCTTGTCCTGTCGGATTAATAATTGTGCCATCAAAAACTACTCTGCCCTTATCTATAGCACTTAAATTTATATAATTTTCCAAATTTGTTACATGCCATTCAAATTTTGGAGTATTAGTAAGAACACCTACAACATTATCAATAACTTGCATTTTTCCATCGATAAATTCGATAACCATGCTTTTGCCTGATCTATCATGTAAAGATAAATGAATAGGAGGCACCTCTTTTAATTGAGATAGAGATTTTGCATAAATATGAATTTTTTTTAAGCCTTGTTTTAGATCATCTAAAGTAGCAAAATTTCCTAATATCCAATTACCAATTTCTTCCAAAGCTATTGTATTAGGCAAATCAGCTGCTTTGACGCTAGGATATTTTGCGCCTGGAAACCACAAAGTCCCTAAGGATAATCCCTTTTCATTCATACCATCAGCGACAAGATCAAGCCCAAAACTAGTCACTGCTAAATATGCATATTTACTAATCCAAGAAAGTCCTTTTTGTTTATTATCAAGTATACTTACTCTTTTCTCTTTTCTTGGGAAAAGAACTATTTCAGATTTTAAATTAGTTGCAAATTCCATAGATCTGCCAACAACGACATTTTTATTTTCATTAACCAATAAAAAATCGGTGCACGCAAAAAGATTATTACAAACCAGAAAACTCAATATTACAGATAGATATAGAAAAATTGGAAGTTTTTTATTTGATAAAAAACTCATTTAATACTCCTAATTTTCAAATTAGACTTTCAATAATATGTATATCATTTTTATCTTTTTCTCTACTGATTTTTTTTTCATTTTCAACTTTTTTAACTACTTTTACAATCTTTACATCCAACAGATTTTCCTTCGCAATACCCTTCATTATATCCATCAGAGTGTCCATCAGAATATCTATCTTCAGAATATTTTATAAAAAGATCTGTAAATTCTTGAAAAACTATAGGTCTTGCAAAAGCAATTTTATGAGCGCTTGTATTTTCTAATACATAGCCATAATAGCGAAGTCTTTTTTTATCATATTCTTTTAGTTGCTCAAAGATTTCTTCATCTAAATAATTCTCTCTTACAACTATTTTATCGTTAGTAAGCCAATCATCTACTTTCCATAAAAACTCATCATCCATTTGAACTTTTACACCATTCCACCATTCACTCCAAGTTTGAGAGCGTGGTTTAAAATTAAAAATTTCCCAAATTGATTTATCATCTAATACAATAATAAAACTATCTCCAAAAGACACGTAATGCTGCAATTTATTTTGCTCATAATTTATTTCGACATCTGCATGAACATTAGAAAAAAATATACTAAGTAAAATACTTGAAATAACAAATAATTTTTTCATATAAATCTCCTTTTATAAAACTCTTTTATGAGTTTTGGATCTTAATTTCAAAAAAGAAGAAATATATCAATTATAATTCATTTATGAGAAGCACAAAAAAGAATATAAATAAAAATGAATGTAAAACATTTATTTATTTGAAGATTGATTAAAAAATGCTTGCCAATCATACAAAACAAAATTTTTACCAGCTCCGTTGTGAGCTGCAAAAATCCCTTTTGGATAATTTGGCATTATGCTGATATTTGTTATAGCTATACCATCTGTATTTTTTACACCTTTCGGAGAGGTAGTTTTTATAAATTTATTATCATTTTCTCTTTGATAAATTTTAAATGTGGAATTTCCTTGAGATGACAAAACTAAATAGCCTTCAGTTTCTCTCTCTTTATACAATGCTAAGCCCTCTCTATCACCTTTTATCCCATCTTTTTTTGCGAATTTTGAGACTAATTTATTATCATTTTTATTGGGATCTGCAATATATTTTAAAATAGCATTTGTCTCATCTGAAAAATACACAAAACCAAGAGAGTCATCTGCTACCATCCCTTCGACAAAACTATTAATATCTTTTTTCCCAAAAGATCTGACTAATTCACCTTCAACTTTTCCAAGCCCATTATCTTTTAAATGAATTTGATGGATATTATCTTTTGCCTTAGAGCTTACAAAAGCAAAAATTTCCCCATCTGATGGCCTTTTATATAAAGTAAGTCCATAAGTATCTTTTGTGAAATTCGAAAAAATCTTTTTATCAGTTGTAATATCTATAAGCTCTTTTTTATTTGAATCTATCTCAAAAACTTTTATCTCATTTGTAGATCTAACGCCGCAAACAACAATATCAATATTTTTATCTTGCATTTTCATATCGTAGCGGACATCTACACCAACAGGTCTATTTATAGTTTTTGTCTTTGAAATAAAATTCCCAAAAACATCCCAGACATATAAAGCTCCATTTTCACTTTTATCATTTCCGATTAACATACTTTTAGATGGAGTAGAGAAATTATTCCAAAATACACACTCATCAGCATCTCCTATTACTTTTGTGGTTTTAGCTATAGGGGCTGGAGATCTTTGAGTGCAAGCTGCAAGAGTTAAAACAATAAAAATCTGAAATAAAAAAATAAATTTTCTCATAATATCTTTGTATCAGAAAAATTTATTTTTCAAAATATTTTAAAAATTAAGTAGAGATCTTTTTAGAGCTTTTTTCTTTAATAAAAAATATTAAAATAAAAGAAATTATTAAAGTTAAAGGAAGGCATGTTAAAGCTATTTGATAGTCTATTACTTTATATACTCTTATTCCCCCGCTCATTGCCCCATCCCAATTACTATCTAATAAAAATCCAACAAGAGGTTGGAAAATAGCGTCTCCTAATGAGATCACAAAATTTGTAAAAGCAGCAGCAGTCGCTTTTGCTTTGAAAGAATTTAGTTCAATCGCTAAAGAAAAGCTAAGAAGCTCAGCCGAAGAAAATACCCCAACTAAAAAAAGTAAAATATAGACTAAATAAATATGGATAAATGGAAAATATATTACTGGCAATAAACAGATCAAAGCGCCTATCACACCTATTCGAATAGCAAATTTCCTCTGCCCTATAAAATCAGAGAAAAGACCCATTAAAGGCCCGCCAACGAGCCAGCCTGCAAAAACCATTGACATCGCAAATCCAGCAACCTCTTTACTAACTCCATATGACGTACGTACAAAAGAGGTCCCCCATAACCCTGCAAATATAGTGGTTGTCATATAAAGACAAAGAGCCGCTATACCATTAATCCAAGAAGTTTTTTTAGAAATTACCTGCATTAAATTCTCAAAAATATTTCTCTCAATTTTTGCAGTTTTTTTCTCTATCTTTTCATCTTTTTTATCGAATTTGAAAATGATATAGATGACTATCCCTAAAAAGATTCCAAAAAATCCAAATATTGAAATAGATTGTCTCCATCCAAAATCTTTTATCAAAACTGCTAGTGGTCCAGTTCCAGATGCAGCTCCCAGCATCGCTAGAGAATTTGCAATTCCTATTAAAAAAGCTCTTTTTTTCGCATCAAACCAATGAGAGCTTACATAGACCATAGCTATAAATGCTACAGATGATCCCGCCCCTATAAGTATTCTGCCAAGTCCTGCTATTGCAAAATATTTAGCTACAGCAAAAACAAGAGCTCCAGATCCACAAACAATAGAGGCTAAACTTAAAACCTTTTTAACACCCAAATGATCCATCATAAGTCCAACAGGAATCTGAAGTGGAGCATATGCATAAATATAAAAAGATGTTAAAAGACCAACAGTAGAAGCTGTTATTCCAAAACTAGACATCAGCTCTGATGTTATAACGCCAGGAGATACTCTAAGTACAAACTCATAAAAATAAAACATAGCCGTAAGGCCCCAGATAACCCACTTTAGACTGAATGCTTTTTTTGTCATTTGACTCATTTAAATAATAATGCGAATTATTTTAAATGAGCCAAAAGAAAAAATCAACATTTTCAACAAAAAAATCTATAAAGATGCAGGTGTAAAATTCGCACCATAATCTGTTGAGGTTGATATTTTTATATCATTTTGCAAATCCATCCAAATAGCAAAAACATATTGAGCTGTTGCATAAATTTGAGCAGTTTGTCCTGTTCCTAAATCTGATCCTAAAGTTGTAAAATTCGCACCATAATCTGTTGATCTAGCAAGCTTAATATTAGAGCTTGTATCTTGCCAAACTACATAGACATATTGCCCTGTGCTATCAGTAATAAGTTGAGGGCTTTTGACATTTGTAGCAATCTCTTGAGAAAGTTCCGCAAAGTTTGCTCCATAATTTGAAGAGACAGAAGCTTTTAAGTTTTTATTAACATCAGTCCAAATTACATAAACATATTGCCCACTTGAATTTGTTGTAATTTTAGGTTTTATTACATTTGTTCCTAAACCAGTTGATACTGTAGCAAAATTTACACCAAAATCTGAAGAGACAGATGCTTTTAAATTGTTAGTTGTATCTCTATAAAATACATAAACATATTTGCCTGTAGAATCTGTTTTTATTTGAGGAGAATCTCCATATCCTAAAAGTGTAGATGAAGCTAAAAAGTTTACTCCATAATCTGAAGATACTGATAATTTGACACTGTAGTTAGTCTCTACCCATACTGGATAAACATATTGTCCAGATGAGCTAATCGCGATTTGTTGAGATGAAGCATTATTTCCCAAAATTGGAGATATCGGGTAAAAAGTTGCACCAAAATCTGAAGATACCGATAACTTTACAGTATAAGGAAGAGCTGTATCTTGCCAAATAGCATAAACATATTGTCCAGTAGAATCCGTCACTATCTTAGGGTTTTCACCATCTATTCCGGAAATAATAGGTTTAATTCGAAAAGTAGCTGCATTATCTTGTGAATTTCCAATTCTTACAGCAGTAGGATTCGCATTATCTTTGTAATCGCAATATACGTATTGACCAGCTGAGCTTGTTGTAATTTGAGAAGAATCTCCATTGCTACTTATATTAGAAGATGTAGCTGAAAAATTCACCCCATAATCTTGAGAAATGAGTACTTTTATATTAAAATTAGTATCTTTGTAGATTGCATAAACATACTCAGCAGTCGTCGAGCTTTTTATTTGAGGAGTATTTATTGTTGGATCATAGTGAAAATGTGCAGATGCTTTAAAAGTAAATAATTGTGAAAGAAAAAAAACTAATAAAAATATATAACGCCTCATTTTTGTATCCTCAAAAAATTTTCATAAGAAAATAGCTTAATCTTTATTTTTTTACAAAAAAATAACTTTAATTTCTAAATTTTAGAGCTTCTTGCAATGTAAATTTTTTGGATAAAATATATAAAAAAATAAAAATATTAATTTTTTATAAAATTATTTCAAACTTGTTTTGGGAATATCTAAATAATAAATAAGAGGTCTTTGTCTTATGTGATATCTTAGAATAGTATCTAGTTTTTCTTGCTTTAGATTTTTGAGAACACAAGTCTCATCTATTTTAACAATCTCAAAATCTGGAAAGGTTTCAAAAAGATCAAATGCAATATAATTATTTAGAAAATCAGTAAAATTTGTATATTCACCAAATGGAGATACCATTCTAAATAACTCACTTCTTGCTGCAAAAGTAGTATTAGATATCAATACTTTGTCATTAAAAGAAAAACCCGGTGCTGCAGGCGTCGGCGTCGGGGTTGGCGTTGGTGTAACAGGTAGCTGCATAACTATAACTCTTCCAGAAGTACCTCCAGAAGTATTGTCATTTGCAAATTGCATATAAGCTTTTTGAAAAACTGTTTCATAAGCTATTGTACCAAGACCAGCATTTGGTTTAGCACCTATTACACTATTATCTGTTGTAATAGATCCGAGAGTCCCGTTAGTACCATCGCCTAAAGTTACAGCACCGGCATTTGCATTTCCTCCATCATCATATAGAGGACTAGATATAAGATAATTTCCTTCAGCTAACAGAGTAATACCTCCAGATCCTATTGTATCACTAGCTGTTGTCCCTATTAGACTATTTGTCGAATCTACCACTCCAAAAGTTCCTGTAGATCCATCACCAAAACTCACTGTGCCTTTGGATGATAAATCAGGATAAAAGTCCGATTGAACAATATAATTGCCATTAGAGAGAGCTACAGTACCTATACCAAAAGTAAGAAAATCAAAATTAGAATCTCCTATGAAACTATTCGATACACTTACAGCTCCTGTTGTACCTGAAGCTCCATCCCCCCAAGTTGCTGCTCCAACCTGTAAAACTGCTCCATCATTCCAAGTAGTAGTTTGAGTAACAAAATTACCATTGGTTAAGGGTATTGTCTCTTCTCCTACAGCATCAGTTGCTGTCGTTCCATATATGCTATTGCTTGTAC
>JAAKFX010000067.1 GCA_011064865.1 Candidatus Anoxychlamydiales bacterium | reverse complement strand
AACTATTTCAAGATGACCTTTTGATGCAGCCAGCATCAAAGTTGTCTCTCCTCTATTATTTTTAGCATTTAGATCTGCTCCATTTTCTTTTAAATACTTTGTTATTATTATATAATTTTTTAATGCTGTATAAGTCAAAGCAGTCCCACCTTTATTATTTTTAGCATTTAGATCAGCTCTATTTTCTTTTAAATACCTAACGATTTCTAGATTTCCACAATATGCAGCGTACATCAAAGCAGTTTTACCTATATTACTTTTTTCATTTAGATCTGCTCCATTTTCTATTAAATATTTCACTATCACTAGATGCCCTTTTAATACGGCCCTGATCAAAGCTGTCTGTCCTTCATCATTTTTAGCATTTAGATCGACTCCATTTTCTTTTAAATATTTCACTATTTCTAGATAACAATTTTCAGCTGCAAATATCAAAGGATTAGTATTTGAACGTTTTATTGAAGAAGCTAAAAGATTCGTGAGTTTTATTCTATTTTTGCTATTCAAAGATAATCCCTTGTTCACATACATACAAGCAAGTTTAAAAGATTCAGAATCATATTTCTTAAATAGTTCTTTTGCTTTTTTATAATACTTTAGAGCTTTTTCATTTTTTCTCATCTCATCAAATCTTTTTAAAGTCACACTAGCAAAGGTTTCTAAAGCCCCTTCTAAATCACGATTTCTAACAAAATCAGAACTAGAAACGCGGGCTCTACAGTTAGGACATGTTGAATTAATTTTAAGCCACTTGAGTAATTCTGCTTCTTGGAATGATTTACCACAAGACTCTTTACCTTTAGCATGCATGAGAGCTACTGTTATTGGTTTAAAAGATATTGGATCGAAAAAATTTGAAGGAATTATTTCTCTATAACTATCTAATAAACTAACATCAACAGAAATCTTTGAAGCCATAAAACTCTCCTTTTAATAAATTGTTATAATTTATATTTAAATTAATGATTAAAAACAGAAACTTTACTTCAATAAAGCTTATATATCAAATATTATAAATCAAAAATATTTATTGATAAAAGATTCTACACCTTCTGCAATACCTAAAGATATTTTATCGAGATAGATAGTTTTTCTAATATTATCTCTTTATTGATTTGTTAAAAAAATTGATAAGGAAACTCTTGTTTTTAAATAAATTTGATTTATATTTAATCCTCAGAACAATTTTCATAAAATACACATATTAAAAAGGAAAAACTCATGAGCAAAGAAATAGAAGTAAAAATACAAGTTGATAAAAAAACAATCAATAAAGCAGAAAAATGGTTAGACAAGAACGCAGAATATATTGGCGATATTCATCATATTGAATATTATCTGAATAAACCAGCTACAACATTCTTTTTTAATGCTGCTGAAGGATATAAAGATGCTCTAGATTATCTTAGGGTAAGAATAACAAAAGAAGGCGATTCTTTTTGTTATAAAAAATTTCATATGGATCCAATCGAAAAAACGCCTTTATATTGTGATGAATATGAAGTTAATGTTTCAGATGGAAAAAAAACATTAGAGCTGATGAAAGCTCTTGGATATATAGAGCAAACGCGAATGGAAAAAAAAAGAAAAATATATAATTTTGATTGTTTTGAGATTGTTATCGATGATGTAAAAGACCTTGGAATGTTTATGGAGGTTGAATTGAAAACTTTTGTATCAAATGCAAAAGAAGGAATTAAAATGATTTATAATTTCTTAAAAAAGATTGAAATAACTAAATTTAAATTACAACAACGAGGATATATAAGTATGCTTTGGAATCCAAAATATAATTTTAGCAAAGAAGTAAGTTTATAATAGAATTTGAAAAATCAAAATTAAGGCTATTGAAATACATTAAAAATATTTATTGATAAAAGATTCAACACCTTCTGCAATACCTAAAGATATTTTATCGAGATAGATAGTTTTTCTAATATTATCTCGCTCTTGTGGATTAGTTAAAAAACCGGCTTCTATTAAAATAGCTGGCATTTTAGTATCTTTAATAACGCAAAACTTGCCTTTTTTAACTCCTCTAGATCTGGCTTTGGTTTTTTTTATAATATCTGAGAGTATACACTGGGCTAAATTGAGAGACGTTTTTGCTTTAACTTTATTTTCTAAGCTATTGTGATAATAGATCTCAATGCCATGAGCTGTTTTATTTGGGCAGGAATTGAAATGAATACTTACAAAAATCTCTGCTTTAGCCTCATTTGCGAACTCCACTCTTTTTTTAAGAGGAACGAAATAGTCTTTTGCTCTAGTTAGAATAACTTTATAACCCAGCTGTTCTAAGTATTTTTTAGCTAAAAGAGTTAATGATAGAGATAGTCTTTTTTCTTCTAGATAAGGATATTGAATTTTAGCGCCTTTATCGAGCCCTCCATGGCCGGCATCTAAAATGATGATAGGTCTTTGAATCGTTTTATTTTTATAAGCAACCGCTAAAACTTTTTGAGGAGCTGCAGATAAATTGATAGATACAGCTATAAAAATTAATAAAAGTCTAAGTATCATATTTCACCCATAATTAAGAGAGGATTTGTTTTGCAATTTTACTATCATCAAATTCTATGGTTATATTTTCAAAAATTTGACAAGTTTCATGACCCTTTCCAGTTATTATAATGATATCGTCCACTTTCGCAAGTTTTATTGCTTTTTCGATCGCTTGTTTTCTATTAGTTTCAATTATATAATTTGCATTTTTAGAAAACCCTTTAACAATATCTGTTATAATTTCATTAGGATCCTCATTTCTTGGATTATCATTTGTAACAATTGTTATATCTGCATGAGTCTCAGAAATTGTTGCCATTTGAGATCTTTTCAATTGATCTCTATTTCCACCGCATCCAAAAACATTTATAATTCTAGATTTTTTTAAATCTTTCAAAGTTAATAAAACATTTTTCATAGCATCAGGGCTATGAGCAAAATCTACAAAAACATGAAAATTTTTATTATTGGAGATTTTCTCTAGCCTGCCTTTAACTTGTTTAAAACTCTTAAGATCACTTGATAATTTGTTTAGATCAATTTTTAAAATTATCCCTAAAGATATAGCAGCTAAAATATTTGAGACATTATATCTTCCAATAAGATTTGTGAAAAAATCAAAAGTTTCATCTTTATATTTCACTGTAAAAGAGGTGCCCTTTAAAGAATATTTAATATCAAAAGCTTGAAGACCCGCTTTCATTTTAGTTGAATAGCTAAAAATTTTAGATTTAGTATCTTTTATTAAATATTGAGTATTTTCATCATCAATATTTACAATAGAAAAAGCTGTTTTATCTAATGTATCGAAGAGCTTTTTTTTAGCATTTTTATAATTTTCAAAGGTTTTATGATAATCTAGATGATCTTGGGTAAGATTAGTAAAAATTGCGATATCGAAATTAATATGTTTTAAACGATTTTGATCAATAGCATGAGAAGAGACTTCCATGCATACATTTTTTAAATTATTTTCTTTTATTTCATTTAAATATTTTTGAATATTTACACTATCTGGTGAGGTGAGATTAGATTGAATTTTATTTTTTCCCAAAATATATTCGATAGTTCCAATTAAAGCTGTCTCACCCTTGTTTAAATCTAAAATATGTTTGAGTAAATAACTTGTTGTTGTTTTACCATTTGTACCGGTAATAGCTACTTTGAAAAGCTTTTTTGCACTATGATTATAAAAGTTAGCTGCAATATCGGCCTCAATAGCAGCAGGATCATCAACTATGATTTGGGTAATATTTTTTAAAAAAGGATCATAGATATCTGTTATAACAGCTTTTACTCCTGCATCTACTGCCTGATATATAAATTTTGAACCATCAAATGTTTTGCCCTTTCTTGCTATGAAAAGGCCATTAAAAGAAGCTACTCTTGAATCCGCTGTAATTGTAGATATTTCAATATCTTTTTGACCTTTAATCTCTTTATATTTTATATTTTTTAATAACTTTTTTAGTTTCATTTGCTATTCCAATAATGATATAACTCTGCCAAATATTTTACTTCTAAAGACCAATCGGCTTTTGTAGGATCTGCTCTCGGATCTGGATAAGGATAACCGAAAGGATCATCAGGTGCAACTCCTAAATATTTTAAAGATCTACCTGAAATTTCTCTAAATATAGGAGCTGCGCAAACTCCACCGAATTGCAAGGAGCCTAAATTAGGAACAAATTTTTTCTCAGGTTCATCGACAACTATCATTAACACAAAACTTGGTTTATCAAATGGTACAAAACCAATAAAAGACGAGATATTTTTATCTTTTGAATATTTTCCATTAATAATTTTTTCAGCAGTTCCTGATTTTCCAGCTTCTGTATATCCATGAATATCCGCAAGTCTAGAGGTACCTCCAGCTTTTGTAATAAATTTCATAGAGTTTTTTATTAGTCGACATGAAGATTTAGATAAAATTCGTCTTTGATTTTTAAAATCATAATTTTTTGTATTATCTAGAATAATTTTCTCAATGCCCCCTTCATTCCGAACAATTTTTTTCAATATTGTTGGTTTAACCTCTTTTCCTTCATTTGCAATAATCCCAAAAGCTCTAATCATTTGAAATGAGTTTGTTAAAAGATTATATCCCATAGCTAAGGAATATGGTGTAGATTTAGACCATTCGGGAGCTTTATTTGGATAGTATTTATCTAAATCTGGAACAAAACCCTCAGCTTCAAAAGGAAATTCTATATTAGTCTTTTTCGAAAAACCAAAAAGATCTATTAAAGCATTTCTATACCACTTTTCTCCCACAGTATTTATTAATCTATTAACTAACGTTGCAACATAGATATTCGAAGATTTTTGAATACCTAAATATAAGTTCAAATAGTTATGAGGTCTTCCATCTTTTATAGGTTTAGATCTGCCAGGGAAATATCCATTAGAGGTTGATATTTTTTCATCTGGAGAAAAAATACCAGCTCGATTTATTTTTGCTAATTCTTCATTTGCTTTTAAACATATCGCCAAGGTAATTGGTTTCATAATGCTACCTGGCTCAAATAGATCTACAGCTGCCTTTAGTTTGCTTACATCTTTGAGATCTTCTGAATTGAAATACTTTTTATACTCTCTAATATCAAAAGATGGATTTTGAGCTAGAGCTAGGATCTCCCCGGTGTAGGGATCCATCATGATCGCCCATCCACCTTTTGCATTGACATTTTTGATACCTTTTTCTAACTCTTCTTCCATAATAGCTTGCAGATAGTGATTTATAGTTAAATAGATATCCGAGCCATTTTCAGGTTTTTTTATAACATCTCCTGTATCTAAAGGATGTCTTACAGATCTAGTAATAATTCTTCTACCTAAACTTCCTTTTAAATAACTATTAAAATACAGCTCTAATCCTCCTGTTGGAAGCGACTGAAAAGTTAAGGGATCTTTTTGCTCTTGAACAGTATGTAGTAATTGCCCTAAAAGAGGACCATAGGGATAACATCTTTTATAATCTGAAACAAAAAAAATAGCATTTCTAACTATTTTATTTTCTTTAGAAAAATTTTGCCACCATTTAAATATCTCTTCTTTTTTATCTCTATCGATCCAAGATATTATCTTTCTAGATCGACTTTTTTTAAAAAAACCACAAAATATTTTTTCTTTTTCCTCTGTTGTCAGATCAAAAAACTCGAAAAGTTTTTTCGCAATTGTTAGTTTATATTTTTCATCAATAGAATATGGATCAATAAACAGATGAAATTTCGAGACTTCAACTACAAAAGGAACTTTTCCATTTGGATTATCTTTTTTTATCTCAACATTAGAGTAAAATCTACCTCGCATAAAATACTCAGTTACATCGATATGATGCTGCAGGCTAGCAATTTTATGCCACTTCTCCCCTTGCGATATTTGCAGATGAAAAAATCTTACAACTATTAAACAGAATAAAAAAAAGATAAAACAAGCTAAAAAAACTAAACGTTTTTTATCATTGCCATCAACAAGGGAACAAAATTTCATTTACTGGATAAAAACTTTATTTGGTTTTTCTTCAAAAAGAGCTATTCCTTGAGGCATTGTTAATACCTCTTCCACAAAAGGATGTTTTAAATGCCCAAACTCTGGTTGTCTAACTAGTTGCATAAGATACGCTGGATTTTCAAACATTTCAACATCATATTTATTTTTTTTTATCTCTTCATTTAAAGATTCAACTTGTTTTGCAATTTTAGGCATCTCAATTTTTAAAGATGTTAACTGATTTTGTTTGTCTATATAAAAATAAAGACTCATAGCAAAAGCAAAAAGACATATTAGTATTTTAAAAATTAAATTTTTATTCATCTGTTTTTATCACTTTTTTTGCAAATCTCATCTTAGCACTTCTAGCGCGTTTATTTTTTTCATCATATGCAGCTCTAATTGGCTTTTTTGTCATAACTCTCAGAGATGGATCATCTCTAAATTTATATTTCACAATTCTATCTTCTAAACTATGAAAAGAAATGACACCAACGACACCTTCATTCGCGAGTCTATTAGAGGCCTTATCTAGTGCAAGTTTTAAAATATTTAACTCATCATTTACACAAATTCTAAGAGCTTGAAAAATTTTAGTAACTGGATGAATTCTTCGTCTTTTACCTAAAACAGGCTCTAAAATTTTTATCAGCTCAAATGTTGTGTTTATTTTTTGTTTTTTCCTTTTTGCTACAATTTCTCTAGCTGCTCTTTTTGCTCTTTTTTCTTCGCCATATTCTGTAAATATTTTTTCTAACTCTTTTTCTGAATAAGTATTTACAATATCTTTTGCACTGAATTTTGATGTTTGATCCATTCGCATATCTAAATCGCTATCAAATCTAAAACTAAACCCTCTTTTAGCCTCATCAAATTGCATTGAAGAGACTCCTATATCGAAAAACATTGCATCACAAGATTTTATGTTCATCTCATCTAAAACAGAATCTATTTCTTTAAAATTTGCATGCACAAGTCTTACCTTATTCATCCATGGTTTTAAATGTTCAGCGGCTAGATCTAAAGCCTCTTTATCTTGGTCTAATCCTATAAAAATATCTATTTCAGGATGCTGTTCTAATATCGCTGTTGCATGTCCGGCTGCGCCTACAGTTGCATCTAAAAAAATTTCAATCTCAGTGTTTTCGAAAAAATCTAAATACTCTTTCAATAAAACTGGAAAATGTCTAATTTTCTGTTGCATTTTTTATTTCTTCTTTTTCATCTAAAAGAGCAAAAGCATCTTCTGTCATTTTTGCTAAATCTAGCTCTGTATCTTTTCCTAGCAATAGATTTGAAAGATTTCTATCATAAGCTTCTTTTGACCAAAGCTCTATTCGACCAAGTACTCCAGCTACCATTATATCTTTTTTGATATTCATCGCTTGTTTCAAATGATTAGGAAGCGTTACTCTTCCTATCTTATCGCAAGTAGAGAGATGCAGAGTGGAGAAAAATATGGTAAAAAATTTCTGATATTTCGCAACATGTTGCTTTTCTCTAAATTTTTCAACAATCTTTTCAATCTCTGATTTTCTATATATAGATAAACAGCCACCTAAACCTAAACCGATAAAAAATTCTAATCTTCCATCTTCAACGAGACCATATCTCATTTGTTGAGGAAGTACGAATCTGTTTTTCACATCTAATTTACTAGTAGCTGATCCACTAAAAAAGAAAGGATTCATTTTATTTTCCCACCATCTTCCACAAATACTAACAATTTCATTTTAAACTTGTAACCAATTTCTAAAATTTTTTCCAAAATATTATTTATTTACCTGAAGTTCGTTTCATAACTTTTTGTTTTTCAATGAGATAAAAAGTTATCAACAATCGGAGGAATTTTGTGGGAAATTGTGGAAAATTTGTTTAGAAAACTACATGCTATTTCAATTTTTCCATCTTGAAATGACTACTTAAGGGCCTATTTTACAATGACTTAACTTAAAATTTTAGGATCTGAAAAACTTGAGGATTTAATGTTTACAACTTTTTGAACAAAAATAAAAAAAATCAAGCTTCATTTTTTTTGAATATAAGCTTGTTTATTTAAACTTAATATCAGATTGAAAATTACCAATCTCAGAAATTGGGATGGATAAAAAGACTATCTTTGCCTCAGCATTTTCTTTTTAGTAATATTTTTTTTTAGATTGAAATAATTTTTCTTAATCAAATAAATCTGAATGAGATCCTGTTCTTTCAAAGATAACTTCTTTACTCGTAACTTTATAAATTAATAACCAATCCGGTTCAATATGACATTCCCAACGATTTTTATATTTACCAACAAGTTTATGTTCTCTATGTTTTGGATCTAAACGCTCTTCATTCACAACTTTTGTCATAATAGTTTTTAACTTATTAATATTCTTTCCACGTTTTTTTACCAGTTTAAGATCTTTTTTAAATTGTGTAATATAAACTGCATCAAGCATTTAAATACCTAATTCATCAAACATTTCTTGCACAGTATTAAATTTATGCAGACCTTTGCCTAAATCTGTATCTTTAAGTGCTTTTTCTGTGGTCTTATTAAGCTTTTTATGAGTAAATTCTTCAACACTTAAAAGAAAAAGATCTTTCATAGTCAGACCGAATAAGGAAGTTGTTGTCTGCAATCTTTTATGTTCTTTACTAGACAAATCTATTGTATATGTTATAACCTTTGAAGCCATAAATTCTTCTTTTTTTGCTTTATTTTACCAAAAAACTTCAGATACTGCAAGCAGTACAAAAAA